>CAYTAQ010000208.1:0-6004 GCA_964435695.1 uncultured Desulfobacterales bacterium
GAGATTCCAAGGGTGATTGCCACATCCGTCTCTGATTTCATGGATGGCGTGGATACCGTAGAGGCGTAACACACGCTTTAAGCGTAAAGGGTTCCCAAGAGCTTCCCAAAGGAAATGAGGGTTTAAGCCGGCGGCCAAAAATATTGACATTGAAACACATGCGCCTTTTGGAAACACGGCTGGCCGGTTCTTTCCTTGAACGATCCCCAGGCACTGCAAAAGTCGAAGACAGTCGAGCCGCCGTGTGGTTAGCGCTGGCTGTTGCGGTTCAATCGACAAGCCTTACCCTTAAATAGATATCCCTGCCTGACTGCAAAGGATGTCCATTCTTTAGTATAAGAAAATCCCCATCCTTAAGATTCTGCTGGGTTTTGACCCTTATTAGGCCGGTTTTAGATTCCTTAGCTATATGAACAACCTTTTCCACCCCCATGAGGGCTTCATCCCTCGTCAAATGGATATCATATACTTCACCCCTCTCATAATGGTATTTTGAAAAAGGATGACGGAAAGCCATACCCATTCCGCTTTGCTTGTTGCTGAAACATGCAGACAACCCACGGCCCATCTTGCATTTGAAGCGATTACAAGGACCCTTCGCTGACCGCCAAGACCCAAATCCAGCAGCGCCTCTGTGCATATATGATTCATTGAAAAAGCTGTTTCCCCTCAGGTCGTATTCCTGCCGCTTATTCTTGTTTCCCAGGATGGAATAGGCCGCATTAATCTCCTTAAACCGCTCTCCTGCTTCATCGTCACCATTGGTATCAGGGTGATATTTGAGGGCAAGCCGCCGGTAAGCCCCTTTAATCTCCTCAGCGCTCGCTTCTTTTGAAATTCCCAGAATATTATAAAAATCCGTTTCCTTCATTACGAACAACCTTTACTGACTCTGCTGTGAACTGCAAATAAAAATCGGCGGTTAAGATACCGTATCAAACCCGTTTATGTCAATCGCAAAGCGAAAGCGGATGCCGGGAAAGCCCTTTCCGGAAAGCCGGCCGGCTTGCTTTACGCTAAAATCTGTGGTACTTATTCACAATAAACTCAAACAATTTTATATGATTCCCAATGATTGCGTGGCGGTGGTGGAAAAGAGCTATTTTGTTAAATCCAAAATATGGGTAGAAGATTCAGATGGGAACGTTGTTTTCGGGCTGGGGCGGTTTCGCATTCTGGATGCCATCGAGCGCCTCGGTTCACTTCAGGCGGCCGCCAAAGAACTCAAAATGAGCTATCGGGCGGTGTGGTGTCGTGTTAAGGTGTCTGAGGAGCGGATCGGAAAACCGCTGGTTGTCCGGCAGGGCAAAGGATCACGGCTGACCGCTCACGCGGAGCGACTCATGAAGCAGTTTAAGCGACTCCAAGCCGTGGTCGAAAATGAATCCGATGATGTGTATGACAGTCTGATGTCGAATCAGCTGGAAAAAGATTAATGATCAAAACCATCCAATTTACCCTGAATGACAAACCCGTTCGCGTCATTACGCCTTTCGTGGGAGGAGGATTCGGAGGCAAGTCGGCATCCTCTCAGGCCGTCGAAGCGGCACGGCTTGCGAAACGTTCCGCTAAACCCGTCATGATTATTTGGACCCGGGAGGAGGAGTTCTTTTTCGATACCTTTCGTCCGGCCGCAGTGGTAAAAATCCGGTCGGGTATCGACGGCGCAGGGCGTATGTCGTTTTGGGACTACCGTGTTTATTTTGCCGGCGAAAGAGGCTGCCGAAACTTTTATGAAATCCCCCAAATCGAAACCGTGATTGTGCCGAATCCGATACTGGAACCCAAGGGCGGCGGTGAGCCGGCCATTGTCTGCATGGGCGGTGTGCTGGCTACGGCGGTGTACGATGCAACGGGAGCAAAAGTGCTCCAACTTCCCATGACACCGCAGCGCGTCAAACGTGCCTTGAAGGAGGTCAAATAACAACTTGATATCCTAAACCATTAACAGGGGGGATTTCCATACTTCATCATTGGCTATTGTTTATTCGTTATTCGACATTCGTTTTTATCCTCACCGGATCGATAGAACCTATCCACTATTTTGGCTATCTTCTTTTCTCGTTCCCGCCGGGTGAGATATGGTGTCATATACACGTCAAGGATTAACTTATCGCGCTGTTGCTTTCTGCAGGCGGCTTTCTCAATTTTTGAAACCAGGTATTGCATCTCCACGGGTTTTAACAGATAATCATAGGCGCCAATCTTAATGGCACTGACAGCGGAATCGAGCGTGGCATGCCCGGTGAGTATGATCACCTCAACAAGGGGCCATTTCTTTTTAATTCGCTTCAGGGTTTCGATCCCATCTGGCCCCGGCATTTCAACATCCAGGATCACGACCCCGATGTCTTTGTCTTCTTGGAGTTGCACCAGGGCATCCTGCCCGCTATGGGCGAAGCTTACGAAGAAGTTACTCTGGGTCAATCGTTGGGTCAGGGCAGCAAAAAACCCGTGTTCATCATCAACCACGAGAACTTTAGCCGAAGCCATCGCTGTCAATCCTTATGCTTCCCGCTGAAGAATATCAGAAAATGCCCGGGGGTTAAAAATCGGAATATTTTCAATCCATTAGACAAGGCATAAAAGTCGGACTTGACGTCCCTTAACCATCTATATTACCATAACCGACAGTGTTTTTAAAGATTCATTTAATTCGTCTTTTCACTGCAATGTGAATTAATCCCCGCTGCCCGTAATCATAGGCGATAGCGCCACTTTTCTTCATAAGGCAGCGGAAATTGAAACCTGCTGAAAGGGGGTAAACATGAGGAAAACATCGTTGTACCAATTGTTCAGTTTTGGAATCATTCTGTTATGTGCAATCAGCCTGTTTGTTGTCGGCATGAACGCTGCGGCCAAGGCCGACACCTGCAAAAATCGCGGTGATCTCGATACTCCTTTCTGCGATGAAGACCACGATCTTCTGGCTGATACACCCAAAAGCCCGAACCAATGGCTGGATCCTGATACGCTTGTCTTTTCTTACACCGCGGTGGAAGACCCTTCGGTTTACGAAAACGTTTTCAGCGAGCTCATGGATACCATCGCACTGAAAACAGGGAAAAAGGTAAAGTGGTACGGACCGGAGTCATATGCAGCACAGGTGGAAGCCATGCGTTCCGGCCGGCTTCATGTTTCCGGCTTTGCGGCCGGAGCAACGGTATACGGTGTAAACCTGGGCGGATTTCATCCCTTGGCCATGATGGGCAACAAGGACGGCACGTTCAGGGGCTATCAGCTGTGGCTCATCACCCAAAAAGACTCTGGCATCAAAACAGTAAAGGACCTCAAGGGGCGAAAGGTCGCCCATGTAACCCCCTCGTCCAATTCGGGAAACCAGGCACCGCGAGCCTTGTTTAAAAGCATGGGTATTGAGCCGGATGTGGACTATGAGGTAATATACTCAGGAAAACACGACAACTCAATTATGGGCGTTGTGAACAAGGACTACGATGCAGCCCCGGTGGCATCCACCGTCATGCAGCGTATGATGGAAAGAGGCGTATTCGAACCTTCGGAAGTCAGCATCATTTGGAAATCGGACCAGTTTCCCGGAACTTCTTACGGTTGCGTCTATAACCTGGCGCCCAAATTACAGGAAAAAATAAAGGATGCATTTCTCACATTCGACTGGAAGGGAACGGGCCTTGAAAAAGACTTTGGGAAACGCGCCGACTGCTTTATTCCGGTCGACTATGACAAACACTGGAACGTCATCCGAACGATCCAGAAAGCAAACAACGTCGTTTACAATCAGGATGCTTTAAGTGCATTGAAGGAATAAACCGGCAACTTCGTGGATACTGACAGGTCGTTATTATTATGCTTAAGGTCATAGATCTCTCGAAAACCTACAGCACCGGAACCCTTGCGCTGAATCATGTCAGCTTTACTGTAGACCAACCTCAGGTTGTGGCAATCATCGGCCCCTCCGGTGCAGGCAAAAGTACATTGATTCGCTGTATTAATCGATTGGTCGAGCCCACTTCCGGAAAAATCATGATCGACAATACGGAGGTGACAGCCCTTGGTCAACGTCAACTGCGAAAAGCCCGGCGACAAATGGGCATGATTTTTCAGGAATATAATCTGGTTGAACGGTTGACCGTAATGGAAAACCTGCTTTCAGGCCGCCTGGGATATGTCGGTTTTTGGAAAACGTATCGTCGGAAATTCCCAAAAGAGGATGTGGCTGCTGCCTTTGAACTTCTTGACCGTGTCGGACTCTCCGGTTATCAGGATATGAGAGCGGATTCTCTGTCCGGTGGTCAGCGACAACGTGTCGGTATTTCAAGGGCGCTCATGCAACAGCCGAGTCTATTGCTTGTTGATGAACCGACTGCAAGCCTTGATCCCAAAACGTCCCGCCAGATTATGCGGCTGATCGTCGAGCTGGCCCATGAGCGCGGTACGCCGACGCTTGTCAATATCCACGATGTCGGCCTGGCACAGTCATTTGCTGATCGAATTATCGGTCTGGCGGATGGCAAAATTGTTTTCGACGGCGCATCAAAAGAAATAACGGCCCAGGTCCTTACCACTATCTATGGAGAGGAGGATTGGAGCACAACAATTCAAAAAAGCCATGAAAGCAGTAGCCCGAAAAAAGACCAGGATGCATGGAAACAGAAAAACAAAATTGAGAGAGAAGTCGCAGCAGAATGAATATGGCAGTTGAAAAGCGAATCCATCCACCGCAACAGTGGCGCCGGATCCGTATGATTGAAAATCCCCTCGTCCGGCGGAGCATGGCGCTGCTGGTGTTGTTATACATTTTCTGGTCGATGTTCAGCATAAATATCGACTGGAGCAGATTCCTGTTGGGCCTGCCGCGCGCAGCCAATATCGTAGCGCGTATGCTCCCCCCGGACTTCAACCGCTGGGAGCTTTTGATCCGGGGCATGCTGGAAAGCGTCCAGATGTCGCTGGCTGCCAGCTTTTTAGGTATGATATTGGCTGTACCGATCGGGATATGCGCTTCCGGCAATATCGTTCCCAAGCCGGTATATTTTTTAGCTCGCGCCTTCATTATTCTGTCGCGAACGTTTCATGAAATCATTGTCGCCATTTTTTTCGTAAAAATATTCGGTTTCGGCCCTATATCCGGCGTGCTGACACTCACCGTCTCAAGCACGAGTTTTATTTCTAAAATGTTGGCAGAGGACATCGAAAATATGCCGCCGGGACAGATTGAGGCGATTCGAGCCACCGGCGCCAACTTTTTCAAACTGTTGACTTACTGCATTTCACCCCAGGCGATGCCGAGATATCTCGGCGTCTCAATTTACCGGCTGGATGCCAATATTCGCCATTCCACAGTTATCGGCATTGTCGGTGCCGGGGGTATCGGTCAGGTTCTGGCTGCTTCATTCAGTCGCTATGACTATGACTTCAGCCTGGCAATCCTGCTGGCGATAATCGCCTTGGTTTTTCTCGGCGAATTCTTCTCAAACTGGGTTCGGAGCCGTCTGAGATGAACGAGGAAAAGTTTGCCCATCGCTATCCGGATGTTTGGCAGCGTTTCAGCCCGCGAGCAACGCTCATCCGCTTTGTTTGGTATGTCGGCGTAGTTTTTATTGCGGTCTGGGCGCTCAGTGCGCTGGATATCCCGTGGTTCTATTTTCTGGATGCGCATATCCAGGCCAAGGATCTGCTGGTTCGCATGTGGCCGCCTAACCTGCAATTTGCCGGCAGGCTTGTGGCGCCGCTGATTGAAACCATTCATATCGCCACCTTGGGAACCATCGTCACATTTGCTATCGCCTTTCCCATATCCTTTTTGGCTGCGCGGAACACAACCATCAACCGGATCACCTGGTTCATCCCGGACGAGAAGAGCGGGGGGATGTGCCTGTATAAGCCTGGGGCAAAGGAGTTCATCCAGCGGCGCTTCGACGAGATCTTCCGGCGGCTGCCCGACCTGGATGGCGTGATCTTCTCGCTCAACGAGTCCGCCGTCCGTCCGTACCGCGGATGTTGTTCGGCGTGCGCGGACAAAACG
>CAYTAQ010000209.1:0-5913 GCA_964435695.1 uncultured Desulfobacterales bacterium
GAACCGTCGCGAGTTCATGGGTCTTCCCACCGGTTGGGAGGCCAGTTTTGCCAAGGAACAGATCTCCGGCGTAGGGATCGGCATTCCCGGCCTCGTGGATCCCGATTCCGGCCGGATTCGATTTCTTCCCAACTATGGCTGGGAAAACGTAAATCTAAAGAAAATGGTTCAGAGCAAGCTTAATCATCCCTGTTATGTGGATAACAGTACCAATACCCTGGCGCTGGCTGAGCAATGGTTTGGAGAGGGGAAGGGTATCGATAATTTTCTGGTGGTTACCATCGAAACCGGGGTCGGTTTAGGGGCGGTCATCAATGGCAGCATTTACCGGGGTGGAAAAGGTATCGCCGGTGAATTCGGTCATATCACGATCAATCCGGATGGCCCTGAGTGCCGATGCGGCAAAAAAGGATGTGTTGAAGCTTATGCCGGCAATATCGCCATCATGCGGGATGCCAGACAAGCTGCCTTGGATGGACATTGGGATTGCAAAGATCTCGATGGTTTTACTTATCAAGATGTGGTCGAAGCGGCCCAAAACGGCGCCGATGTTTTGCGCCGGCTATTCGCTCGTGCCGGTCGCATGCTGGGGGCTGGCATCTCGCATTTGATACTGCTTTTTAATCCGACCAAGATCATCATTACCGGACAAGGCGTGTGGGCGGGTGAATTAATTTTCGATGCCATGTATTCGACATTGGATAAATATATCTCTGCCAAGTTCGATCACCAAACTACTCAGATCATTGTGCAGCAATGGACGGAACAGGATTGGGCCCGGGGTGCGGGCGCACTGGTTTTACAGGAATTGTACAAATCACCGGTGGGTCAGGTGGCGACGGATCGTTAGGCCAACGGCACTGAGATGGGGATACCTGTCGTTACATATAACCATCGGATTCAATCTCTGGTTCCGTTCGCTTTAGAAGATAAATAGGAGGCAGCATGACCGTTTTTTTTCCGGAAGTTTTTTCGCCCATCGCTTATGAGGGACCTGATTCCAAAAATCCTTTGGCCTTTAAATACTTTGATGCCGAGAAGCTTGTAGCCGGCCGAACCATGGCCGATCATCTGCGTTTTGCAGGGGCTTACTGGCATACGTTTAAGGGTACCGGGCGAGATATCTTCGGAGGCGATGTTTTCAATCGCCTTTGGGACGCGAACGGCGATCCCATGGCCAAAGCCGAAGCAACGCTGCAGGCTGCATTCGAATTCAATCAAAAGCTGGGGTTGCGGTATTACTGTTTCCATGACAGGGATATGGCGCCGGAAGGCGATACGTTTTCGGAATCCTGTCAAAACCTGGAAAAAATGGTGGCCATGGCCGAAAAACTGCAGAAGCAAACCGGGATTCGTTTATTGTGGGGAACGGCGAACCTGTTCAACCATCCGCGTTATACCCATGGAGCGGCCACCAATCCGGATGCCCATGTGTTCGCCTATGCTGCAGCCCAGGTGAAGCACGCCATTGCCGCAACCCATGCACTGGGAGCGGAAAACTATGTGTTCTGGGGCGGCCGGGAAGGTTATGATACCCTGTTAAATACCGATATGCAGCACGAGCAGGATCAGTTGGCCCGGTTTTTCCATATGGCGGTGGGCTATGCCCGCCGGATCGGTTTTCGCGGACAGTTTTTGATAGAACCCAAGCCGCAAGAACCCACCAAACACCAGTATGATTTTGATGCCGCCACTGTTCTTAATTTTTTACGCCAATACGATCTGCTGGATTATTTTAAACTGAACATTGAAGCCAATCATGCCACATTGGCCGGTCATACGTTTGAGCATGAACTCAGCGTAGCTTCATGTGCCGGTAAGCTCGGCAGTATCGACATCAATCGCGGGGATAATCTATTGGGATGGGATACGGACCAGTTCCCGACCGATTTGTATCAGGCCACCTATGCCATGCTAGTTGTGCTGAAACAGGGCGGGCTAGGCAGCGGCGGATTAAACTTTGATGCCAAATTGCGCAGAGGATCTGTTGATTTGGCGGATCTTTTTTATGCTCATATCGGTGGAATGGATACGTTTGCCCGCGGCCTTTTAGTTGCCCAAAAGATCATTGATGATGGGCTGGTTGAGAAATTTATCAACCAGCGGTATGCCAGTTATGACAATGATATGGGTAAGCGTATCATGGCCGGAGAAACCGATTTCGATCAGCTCGAGGCCTGGATACTCAAAAAAGATGAGCCGCGTCCCATCAGCGGACGCCAGGAATATCTTGAGAATTTAATCAACACCTATCTATGATCATTTAGTTTAGGAACACAAAAGATCATGTATCAGGATCAATTATTCATCGGCATCGACAGTGGAACCCAGGGTACGAAGGTTGTGGTGCTCAGCCGGGAAAAAGAGCAAATTATATCATCGGGTTATGCGCCCCATGAAATAATCGAAACCCCCCAGGGCGGCCGGGAGCAACATCCCGAATGGTGGACCGTTGCCTGTCACGAGGCAATGAAAGAGGCCCTTCAGGCGGCCGAAGTCGATGGCGCACGGATTAAAGCCATTGCGATTTCAGGACAGCAACATGGCCTGGTGCCGTTGGACGCCCGGGGTCGCGTGATCCGCCCGGCAAAGCTTTGGTGTGATACCGAAACAGCTCCCCAGTGCAGGACATTGACCGAACGGGTTGGGGGCGAGGAAGCAGTGGTTAAAGCCATCGGCAACAGTATCGCGGCCGGATTTACCGCCTCCAAGGTGGCGTGGCTTAAAGAACGGGAGCCGGAAAACTATGCGCGAATGCAGACCGTTTTGCTGCCCCATGATTATCTGAATTACTGGCTGACCGGCGAGCGGAAAACCGAATATGGCGACGCTTCGGGAACCGCTTATTTTGATGTCCGCCAACGCCGCTGGTCGAAAGAGATATTAAATGCCATCGACGACAGTGGTCGTCTGCAGGAATGCCTGCCGGAGATAATGGCACCGGCAGATATCTGCGGAAAGTTACTGCCTCAACGTGCGGCTGCGTGGGGGTTGCCGGAAAACGTGTTGGTGGCCGCCGGTGGCGGAGACAACATGATGGCTGCCATCGGAACCGGTAATGTCCAACCCGGGGTTCTTACGGCCAGTCTGGGTACTTCCGGTACTATCTATGCTTACAGCGATACGCCGGTGGTGGATAGCCAGGGCGAATTGGCGGCCTTTTGTTCCAGCAGCGGCGGGTGGCTTCCCCTGGTGTGCACCATGAATGTAACCGTAACCACCGAGTTAATCCGTGATTTATTGAAGTTGGATCTGGAACAATTTAATGAAGAAATCTCCACGGCGCAGCCGGGCGCAGAGGGCCTTTTGCTGCTGCCTTATTTCAATGGTGAAAGAACACCGGCATTGCCCGAGGCAACCGCCACCTTATGCGGGATGACATCAATGAATTTGACTCCGGGCAATCTGTGTCGGGCCGCCATGGAAGGGGTGACGCTGGGGTTGCGATACGGATTGAATGTGATGCTGCGCAATGGTATTCGCCCCACGGAGATTCGACTTGTGGGTGGCGGCGCTAAAAGTAGCACTTGGCGCCAGTTGGTGGCGGATATTTTCCAGATGCCGGTCATATCGCCGGTATATACTGAAGCAGGAGCATTAGGCGCCGCCCTGCAGGCCGTGTGGTGTTACTGCAACCAAATGGAAGGAGATACGGCACTTGCCGACCTGTGCGCCTGCTTTGTGCATCTTGATGATGCCAGCCGTGCCCGGCCGCGTGACGAGTCATTATCCTTTTATTCGGATCTATATGAACGTTACCTCTCCCTGGACAGCACCATGCGCCATTTGAACACGTCTGCCGGAGCAATGATCGTTAAGGAGAAGAGGGGCTGAGCGGCTCAGGGGAAAAGGTAATGCGCGCATCACCAGGTCGCTGTTCGGTATTTCACTGGTTTTGTCGGAACGTTATTATGAAATCGAAAAACGGTAAATTGTGGTCTGTTTATATTTCTCGCCGGGTTCAAGTACGGCCGGCGGAAACTCAGGTCGGTTCGGCGTATCCGGGAAGTGTTGGGTTTCCAGACAGAAGCCGCTGCGATAGCCATAAACCTGTTTGTCTTTACCCGCAATACGATTGCCCAAAAAGTTACCCGTGTAGAATTGTAAACCAGGTTGGGTAGTATAGACTTCCATAATTCTGCCTGATTTTGGTTCCGTAACCTTGGCGGCTAGAGCCAAAACCCCCTCTTCCTTATTCAAAACCCAGTTGTGATCATACCCTTTTCCTAAATTGAGTTGATCATCGTTCTCCTCAATTCGTGCACCTATTTCATGAGGCTTTAAAAAATCCAGCGGCGTATTTTTGACGCGCCTCAGTTCACCTGTGGGAATCAAACGGCTATTGACCGGTGTAAATTGATCGGCATGTATCATAAGTATGTGATCTAAAATATCACCCGATCCGGCCCCTGCCAAATTAAAATATGAATGATGGGTTAGATTGATGACGGTTGCTTGATCCGTTTCAGCTGAATAATCAATTTTCATTTCGTTTTCATCAGTCAAGGTATATGCGACCGTGGCTGAAAGATTTGCAGGATATCCTTCTTCACCATCCTTGCTTATATATGTGAGGATAATCATTGGGTCAGCATCATCAATCAGCGCTTTTACCTCCCAAACAACTTTGTTAAAGCCCTGATTGCCCCCGTGTAAATGGTTTATTCTCTCATTTTTATTCAGATGATATCGCTTTCCATGAAGCGAAAATATCCCGTCAGCGATGCGATTGGCATAACGTCCGATAGTGCTGCCGAAGTATGCCGTGTCCTGCTCATAAGCTTTCAGTGAGTCATGACCAAGTGTAACGTCTATTGTTCCACCGTTTTGTTGAGGAACTTTCAACGAAACCAAGATAGCCCCATAATTTATAATTTGAGCCACCATACCTTTTTCATTGATCAACGTATAGAGATCAATCGTCTTACCGTTTCTTGTAGTACCGAATTGAATTTTTCTTATTCCCATATTTATCTCCTGAATTTCGGTCTTTCATGCACCAGATTGGCTTTGGGATATCGTCTGAACAATGATCAATTAAAATGGTTTCTCATAAGATAGCAGCAATTCGATAACAAAACAATTTAAGTATCACAAGCAAGGATTGGGGCAAGCCGTGGCCCCTTTAGATGATTATCAAACCTTGAATAATGAATAGTGATTGACAGATTGATTGCGGATCTGAATGGTTCAACAAAAAGTATCGGCGGACCGGCCAGCTTTTCCAAAATCGTTACAAATCGATTTTATGCCAGGAGGATTCCTATCTAAAAGAGTTGATCCGCTATATTCATCTGAATCCGTTGAGAGCAAAAGTTGTTGAAGATATGAAACAGCTTGATAAACACGCCTGGTGAGGACACAGCGTTCTTATGAATAAGACCCATCGGCCATGGCAAAGTGATGGGCATGGAAATTGAGGAAGTTTTTGCTTTTGGAAAATTCCCGCAAACCGTCAAGGCACGGAGTCTTTTATGTTTTTGGGCGCATCGCAGACTTGGCATGACGACTATCGAGATATCACGAAGGCTTAATATCTGCCAATCCGCCGCGAGTCGTTCATCTATGAGGGGGCAGAAAATTGAACAAGAAAATCAGTTTGAGCTGATTGAAACCAAAAGCATGAAATCATAGACGTCCCTATGATACTATGATATGAAATTTTGATATATTTGTACCTGATCCAAATCGGTCCAGGTTTTGTCTGGGATAAAGATAGTATTTGGCATCATTAAGTTAGCTTCTTTTTAAGTTTGTCCGGAGAGCAGCGAAATGCCAAAGTGTTCCCGCGTTAGTCATATCTTGTGGTTTTCATAAATTTCTGATAGTGCTTCTATTTCAAGGCAACCCAGTGATGTCGCCGTGAAAAAAATTACCTCTCGATTTGATACTGTAAGAAGAGATCATTCGATA
>CAYTAQ010000210.1:0-5398 GCA_964435695.1 uncultured Desulfobacterales bacterium
CACGCGATTTAAATTTCGATCCTGAATAGTATGGATAATGTTGGTGACCGAATCGACGGAACAGGCAAATGTCTCCTCCACCGCATACGCCACACCCTGAAGACTTCGGGCATATGACACGACAGCAGACACATCTACAACTTTGACGATATTGGTTCCGCAGTCACACACAAACACACCCACCCGGGGCGGTTCGCCCTTAACATCCCGTTCTAAAGGCAGAACCTTCTCCGCCACCCGGGTGCTTCGTTCCTTCCACAGCAGCTGGGATGCAAGGGATGCGGCCCCGCTGGCCATGGTAACCGAATCCGGAATATCCATGGGTGCTGTAAAAACACCGCAGGCAAAGATACCTTCTTTTGACGTCTCCACAGGCGCCAGTGCGGGGCTCTTGCAAAACCCGTGGTCATTGATATCGAGTCCCAGTTTCCGGGCCAGCTCCCGGTTACCGTCGGTAGCGGTTAAGCCCACCGAGAGAACTACCATATCAAATGTTTCATCCTTGACCTCACTGCCGTTGACACGATACCGCACGGTGATACTGCCGGTTTCCGGATCCTGGCCCAATACAGCCGCCCGTCCCCAATGGTACCGAACGCCGTCCATGCCTTTGGCACGCTGGTAAAACCGCTCGAATCCTTTTCCGAACGCCCTGATATCATTGTGAAAAACTGCCACTTCGTTATCGGGGTGATGCTCCTTGGTCAATATGACCTGCTTGGTGGCAACCATGCAGCACACTGCCGAGCAATAGGTGCAGCCGGCGGTTTCATCCCTTGACCCGACGCATTGAATCCAGGCAATTTTTTCAGGCACCCTGCCGTCCGAAGGGCGCATCAGTTCGCCGTGATTGGGACCGGATGCGCTCAGCAATCGCTCATATTCAAGACCGGTAACCACATTGGAAAATCGCCCGTATCCATAATGGCTCTGCGCTGTGGGATCATACGCCTCATACCCGGGCGCCACGATAATACTGCCGACCTCCAATGTGAGCGTTCTGGCCCGCTGCTTGAAATCAATGGCTTTGTTGGAGCAGGTGGGAACACAGATCTGACACTCCTGACGGTTGAGAAAAAGGCACTTGGAAAGATCGACCATGGAAACGGCCGGCACCGCCTGGGGAAAATGGATGTGAATACACTTCTGATCTCCCAGCTTCTCATTGTAGACATCCGCAACCCAAATCGGGCAGTATTCGGAACAGGTGCCGCAGGCGGTGCATTTTGCTTCATCCACATAACGCGGTTGCTGCACCACCTGAACCATAAAATTACCGGCATCTCCTTCCACCTCTTCAACCTGAGCGGTGGTGATGATCTCGATATTGGGATTGGTGGCGCATTCGATGAATTTCGGAGACAGAATGCACATGGAGCAGTCATTGGTGGGAAAGGTCTTGTCGAGTTGCGACATCTTACCGCCGATGGCCGGGCCTTTTTCCACTAAATATACCTTAAATCCGGAATTAGCCGCATCCAGCGCAGCCTGAATGCCGCTGACACCGGCACCGACCACCAGTATCGTCCCGATCTTACTGGAAGCCGATGGCGGTTCTATCTGGTTGACCTTTTCAGGCATTATCTGCTCCAAAAGATTTTTTCATATGACTTCATTCACAATCTCTGACACATCCTTGATCTCCAGCGCATCCTGTTTGCCCAGCGTCAGCACACTGTCCCTGAAATTCAGGATACAGTAGGGACATGCTGTTGCCAACACATCTGCCCCCATATCAACCGCCTGCTGCACCAGAATGTCCGAAAACCGCTCGCCGATTTCGGTTTCCATCCAAATCCGTGCTCCCCCTCCACCGCAGCACAGGCTGTTTTCCCGGGCATCCACCTCGTCCATGAGCGTCAAGCCCGGAATGCTTGCTAAAACCCTGCGCGGTTCATCATAAATATTGCTGTGACGTCCCAGATAACAGGGATCATGGTACACGACTTTCTTTGGATATTCCTTTTCAATGGTGAGCTTTTTTTGATCCAGCAGCCTGGCCAAATACTGAACAAAATGGACGGCCTTGAAATCACCACCCAATGCCGGATAGTCTTTCATGAAGGTCACGTAGCAATGGGGCGAGGTAACGATAATCTCCCGAACACCCGCAGATCGAAAGGCTTCAATATTGCTTTTGGCACATTTTTCAAAAACATCATTGTTGCCGGCCTTGCGGACACTCTCCCCGCAACAGCTCTCCCTGTTGCCGAGCGTGCCGAAATCGGCGCCGGTTTTTCTCAGTATCCGGGTGGTGGCCACCGCTACATTTCTGACATTCTGATCATAGGCCGGGACACAGCAGGAAAAATAAAGCAGCTCCGTCTCTTCGGAAAACGCCGGAAGCCCCAGATCACTGAACGCATCCATGCGCTTTTCTTTGATACCGCCCCAGGGATTACCCGCGCCGGTGAGACTCCCCATGGCACTCCTGAGGCTCTCGGGTGATTTTGTGTATTCGAATTCCAGCAGGATACTGCGCACCGACCGTATGATATCCGTGATGGCAACCCCCCGCGGACAACGGCTGATGCACATATTGCAGGTGGAGCAGAACCACCAGTCCTGGTCTTCCAGATCGACCAGGCCGTATTTGGCCTGTGTGATCATCTTATGCGGCATGAAAGTTCTTACAGAATTCCATGGGCAGCTGGCGGTGCACATACCGCACTGAAAACAGAGTTTGAATGCCTCTCCACCGGCATCCTGAATCATCTCTATGGCTTCTTTAAAAGGAGCAACAGCTTCCAAAAGGCAACGTCCCTAATTCATTTCTTTTTTATTAATAATAAATTTCAATCACTACTCACTGTTGTTTAATCAATTACACCCCTTTGGGCGCTTTTACAAATTTAAAATCCTTATGATGTCATAAGATTTCTTTATGCCGCATTCATCATTTGTCAGAATAAGACTTGTTTATCAGGTTGCGCAGCGATATGATGTTTCCATGGAGAACTTAAAACCCCTTAGCCTAGAAGAGAAAGCGGAAATCTTCTCTCTTTCATTCGGGTTCAAAAATCTGCCGGCAGACACCCATAAGGAACTGGCTGCAAAAGCCGAATCGAAAGATTATAAAAAAAATGTCGTTATTTTTGGACCGGATGAACCCTGTCGTTATTTTTACCTGGTTGCCGACGGTCTGGTGAGGGTATCCATCAATTCACCCGAAGGCAACCGGCTCACGTATCTGCTTGCCGTTCGAGGCGAACCCCTCAACCTGGTGGGACCTTTTACGGGCGCCCCTCGCTTAATGGCGGCGGAAGCATCGGTAAAATCAACGTTGCTGCTGATTGAACGAGAGGCATTTGCCCAGTTTGCGTTTAATCATCCCCGACTGATTATTGATATCATCGCCAAACTGGGGGAGTCCCTGGACAGCGCCAACAGCCGCATTTTGGACATGCAGGAAAAAAAAGTCGATCAGCGGCTGAATCGAATTTTATACACCCTATACAAAAAGTTCGGACCAATATTAAAATTCACCAGCGCCGAATTGGCTGAATTGGCCGGTACCACCACCGAATCTTCCATTCGGGCTTTAAGCCACCTGCGCCAAAAGGGTATTATCGAAACCGGCCGCCGTAAAATTGCCATCATCAAACCCGAAGTCATTGAACAATCCGAAAGCAGTCCGCTGTGGATTTAAATTATTATGACACGTGTCATAGACATGAGCATCCGAACCCGTCATAGATGATATTTATATAAACCGATTTTTTACTATACGTTATAGATCATTCGACACATTTAAATTTTTGGAGGCGCTATGTCTATGAATGAACAACCTTACTGGAATAAATTTACAGAAACACTCCCTTTTGAGCAGCTTCGTGCGTATCAACTTCGTAAATTTAAAAAAATAGCAACATGGGCGTATCAGCATTCCAAATTTTACAAAAACTTTTATGATAAGGCCGGCATTCATCCAAAAGATATCCAAACTTTCGATGATATCCGGCATATTCCTAAGGTTGAAAAGGGCATGCTGCGGAATGCGCAAAGAAAAGATCCCTTTCCATACGGTGACTTGCTGTGTGTACCGCTGGAGGAAGTCACCGAATACCGGCAGACCAGCGGAACAACCGGGCAGCCGGTTTACCAGGCCGATACATGGCAGGATTGGGAATGGTGGAGTGAATGCTGGGCATACATCCTCTGGGCCCAGGGATATAGGCCATCCGACCGAATCTTTTTGCCTTTTGGCTATAATGTGTTTGTCGCATTCTGGGCGGCGCATTACGCCGCAGAAAAGGTCGGGTGTGAGATTGTTCCCGGCGGTGTCCTGGATACCAAGGCCCGTTTGCTCAAAATCAAAGAAATTAAAGCAAACGCACTGATGGCGACCCCAACCTATATACTGGGTATGGCTGAAACCGCAAAAACAAAACTCGACATGGATCCGACCCAACTGGGTATAAACAAAATCACCTGTGCCGGTGAACCCGGCGCCAGCATCCCGAGCACCAAAAAACGGCTGGAGAACGCCTGGAATGCAAAAGTCTTCGACCATGCCGGTGCCACGGAAATCGGCGCCTGGTCATTCGAGTGCGCCGAGCAGCCCGGCGGCATGCATGTCAATGAGGCCTTTTTTCTGGTGGAAATCGAGGATGTCGACACCGGAGAAATCATCGAGGAACCGGGTCGTCGCGGGAAAATGATTATAACGGCCCTCGACCGGATCGCCCAGCCGTGTGTCCGATTCGATTCGAAGGACATCATTGAATGGAGTGCTGAATCTTGCCCCTGTGGCCGGACATGGCGCATGATCAAAGGCGGCGTAGTGGGTCGGGCGGATGATATAACAAAAGTCAAGGGTGTTCTGCTTTCTCCATCGGCCATCGAAGAAGTCGTCCGGGGTATAGACGGATTGGGGGACGAATATGAAGTGATTGTTGACAAACTAGGCGATGTCGACCGCATCAAACTCAAAGTGGAGCTTTTGCCGGGTCAGGAAGACCGGCAGAAATCGATTGAAGCGGTTTTAAAAGATCAGCTCCGGTTAAAAACCAATTTAGGCTACCGCCTGGAATTCTACGATTTGGGTCGTCTGCCGCGATATGATGTCAAGGCAAAAAGATTCAAGGACATGAGGGAAAAACACGAATAAGGTTCATCTCCAGCTTAATTGGTCAATGTGATAAAAACAAAAAACCCAATCACGAAAACACGAAAGATAGAAATTCACGAAAGGAAAAAATTGTGAATGCAACCATCGAAAAGATATCATCTGAAATAGAGGCACTTAAACTGAGTGCTGAACGCCTGAAAGCCAAGAGTGAGGATCTGCCGGCCTTGAATCGCAATTTGGTAAGGGTGCTGGCCAGCATTAAAATGCTGGAACTCAACTTTGTGGACCCTTTCAAACCATAAGATTTCCCCTGCAATGCTGATACAG
>CAYTAQ010000210.1:5408-5731 GCA_964435695.1 uncultured Desulfobacterales bacterium
CTATCGCTGCTTGGTGAATATCACCTTTCGTTGTGTAAAAAAGGGGCCCAGAAGCCGAGGGGTCGAGGGCTCTAATGTAAAGCTGATAGCTCATAGCTCACAGGGCATATAAGAGTTCAGTTCAGCTGATAGCTCATAGGTCATAACTCACAGGATATAGGATATTTCTTTTCCTATCAGCTATGACCTGCTTGCTTAAATCGCAAAGCAATCCTAGCCCAGTGCCTTGCTAATCGCCGGCACTACTTCAAACAGATCCCCCACGATCCCGAAATCGCTCTTGGAAAATATCGGCGCCTCTGGATCCTTGTTGATGGCCACGA
>CAYTAQ010000211.1:0-5651 GCA_964435695.1 uncultured Desulfobacterales bacterium
CGGATTCCCCGGCTTTGTGCTCATCGTTGATCATGTGCAGGGAGATCCATTTGCCATCCCTTCAAGAATCCGGACCCGGGTCGACAGGAAAGCGTCCGGCCTGCCGCTTGCGTTTACAGAAAGCAAAAGCCGCCGGGTTGCGCTGTGCGATTATTTGACCCGCGTCTTTTACAAAAGCTGCAAGCAATATTCACAAGGCAATCGCGGATCCGGCAAGAGCGGCATGATCGCCATCGATCAGCCGGGGCAGGAAGTTCTGGAATCGACGGCCATGGTCGTCAACGACCGTTTTGTTGAAGCGCGTTTTTTTATGGGGCTGCCGGCGCTTGGCCGGCGGATTTCAGGAAAAGACGCGGTCATCATGTTTTTTGATGAGCTTCCCAGGATCGTCCGGCATTCCCTTTTCTTCAATCGTCTGGATCCCGCCCATCTTCAGGCGCATATCGACATTGCTGAAGATGCGGATGCATTGAGAAACAGACTCAGCGAACTGAATCTGATCGGTTTTGTGGGCAACGACGCCCTTCTTCCTCGCGCCAGTGGCATCGATCCGGCGCCCATGGCGCCTGACCGGGCCGTACGCTTTCAATCGCCCGGCACCCTGCAAAGAGACATCGTGCTTCCCAATAGCGGCAGCATCACGGGCATGGGTATTCCCACCGGCGTGACCCTGATCGTCGGCGGCGGATATCACGGCAAATCCACCCTGCTAAACGCGCTGGAGCTGGGAATTTATAACCACATCCCGGAAGACGGCAGGCAGCGGGTGATCACCGTTCCCGAAACCGTCAAGATCCGGGCCGCCGACGGTCGGAATATCGCCCGGACAGACATATCCCCTTTTATCAACAACCTGCCCTTTGAAAAAGACACCTCTGTCTTTTCAACGGCAAATGCCAGCGGCAGCACCTCGCAAGCCGCCAATATCTCGGAAGCCCTGGAAGCCGGCGCACGGGTTCTGTTGCTGGATGAAGACACCTCGGCCACCAATTTCATGATCCGCGATTATCGCATGCAGCAGTTGGTTGTCAAAAACCAGGAACCCATCACGCCGTTTATCGATAAGGTTCGGCAGTTATATGATGAAAAAGGCGTTTCCACGATTCTTGTCATGGGAGGCTCCGGCGATTATTTTTCCGTGGCCCATCAGGTGATTCAAATGACCGCTTACGTTCCCGAAGATGTCACCCAACGGGCCCATCACATCGCACAAACCCATGAAACCCGACGCATGAAAGAAGGGGGGCAAACCTTTGGTGAACTCAAAAAGCGGGTGCCGCTGTCCCAAGGCATCAATCCCTATCGCGGCAAGCACCGTTTGAAGATTTCAGCCTCCAGACCAAACGAAATCCTGTTCGGAAAAACCATCATCGACATGGGGGATGTGGAACAGATCGTCCATATGTCACAAACCCGGGGCATCGGTCATGGTATACACCATGCGATCCGATACATGGATGGAAAGCGAACCATGAAGAACGTCGTGCATCGAGTGATAAAAGATATCAACGACAACGGTCTCGACATCCTCACCCCTTTTGTGACCGGGGACATCGCGCGTTTCAGAGGCATCGAACTGGCCGCCGCCATCAATCGGATGCGAACCTTGCGGGTGGCGCAGTTATGATAGGTTATTCACTATTTAACTCCAATAATTACCCCCCCTCTTATACACATCCATCAAACACCCCGTAGGTTGACACGCTCCGGCCGATTCTATATGCTGCGCTTTCAGATTTTTACTTAAGCGGAGCGTTGCCTCCGGCGTTCGGCCGTTACGCCCATTGATTGATGATTTGGAAACCGCCTATGAGCATACCGAACCCCCAACTCCGAATGGCCGAAGAATTCGTCCAAGAGACTGACTGCCATATCTTTCTGACCGGCAAGGCCGGCACCGGCAAAACCACCTTTCTTCAAAGGATAAAAGACACGTGTCACAAGCGGTTGGTGGTGACGGCCCCCACCGGGGTGGCCGCCATCAATGCCGGCGGCGTGACCCTGCATTCTTTTTTTCAGCTGCCGTTCGGCCCCTTTATCCCCGGCAGCGAAATCAATGCCGGTTTTCACAGAATACGAAAAGAGAAGAAAAACATCATCAAATCCCTCGATCTTCTCATCATCGATGAAATCAGCATGGTCCGGGCCGACCTGCTCGACGCCGTGGACAGCGTTTTGCGGCGCTACCGCAGCTCCGACCTGCCCTTTGGCGGCGTGCAGCTGTTGATGATCGGGGATCTTCAGCAGCTTCCCCCCGTGGCCAAACAGGCGGAATGGCAGATCCTGCAACAATACTATGCGTCTCCGTTTTTCTTCAGCAGCACCGCCCTGGACCGAACCGAGTGGACGCCCATTGAACTGAAACATATCTACCGCCAGTCGGACAAACACTTCATCGAGCTGCTCAACCGCGTGCGCGCCAACCGGCTCGACCCCCGGACCCTGAAAAGTCTCAATACGCGGTACATTCCGGATTTTTCTGTCCCAGAGGGTGAACATTATATCACCCTGTGCACGCACAACAAAAACGCCGACGCCATCAACACCCAGAGACTGAACGCATTGGCAGGCCCCGCTCGCAGGTTCGATGCCCAATTGGAAGGCGAATTTCCGGAACAGGCCTACCCCACTCCCGCCACCCTGGAATTCAAGCCAGGAGCGCAGGTGATGTTCATCCGCAACGACATGAACGCCGAAAAAAGATACTTCAATGGGAAAATCGGCCAAATCGTTACCATGTCCCACGACGGCATTGACGTCCTCTGCCAGGAGGATGCCGAAAAGATCAGGGTGGAGAAGACCACCTGGGAAAACATCGAATATACCCTTGATCCCAAAACCGTCGAAATTTCACAAAAGGTCGTCGGCACCTTCAGTCAATACCCCCTCAAACTGGCCTGGGCCATCACCATCCATAAAAGCCAGGGACTCACGTTCGACAGGGCGATCATCGACGCCCGGGCCGCATTTGCCCACGGCCAGGTGTATGTAGCGCTCAGCCGCTGCCGGACCCTGGAAGGCATTGTGCTCAATTCGCCCCTTGCCCCGGTGGCGGTAAAAACCGACCCCGCGGTTCAGCGCTTAACAACCCGGGTGGCGGCCAACCAGCCCACAGCAAAACAACTGAAAGCTGCCAAAATTCGGTATCAACAGCTTCTTCTTCTTGAGTGTTTCAGTTTCGAAAGGCTTCAATTCTTGCTTGGCCGTCTGACCGGACTTTTGCGCGGCAATGCAACAATCATCCAATTTTCGGGTGACGGCGATTTTGCCGCCCTCAACAAGCGCGCCTTCGAAGAGATTAACAACGTCGGTGAAAAATTCAGGCGGCAGTTGACGGCAATGTTCAGCCTAAAGACCCAGCCGGCTGAGGACCCGGCCGTTCGGGAAAGACTGACCAAGGCAAGTGTCTACTTTGAAGATAAAATCGGGATGATCTTCTCACCTTTTCTTGAAAATTTCGCCTTCGAGACCGACAACAAGGAGATCCACAAAAAGCTCAACGACACAGCCAAACAGTTGCAAGAGGAAAAGGCGGTGAAACTGGCCGGTGTCCTTGCCTGCCGGAATGGTTTTTCGCCCGGGCAGTATCTGCGGGCGGTTGCTTTCGCGGCACTTACGGCTGAGCCGGCAAAGGTCAACGTCAAGACCATCGTTTACACGGAAGCGGACGTGGGCCATCCGGAACTGTTCGAAAGCCTGCGGCAATGGCGCAAACAAAAGGCAGTCGCCAAAAACATCGCTCATTTTCAGATCCTGCATCAGAAAACGCTGGTGCAGATCGCGGTCCATTTGCCCGACACCCTTGCGGCACTAAAAAAGATTAGAGGCATCGGCCCCCGCCTGGTTGAAAAATATGGTTTAGAGTTAACCGAAATGGTGGCCGACTACCGCCGCCGGCACGGCATCGAAAAGGTCCTGCTGCCCGAACCCGCCGTAGCCGCGCCTCCGGAGAAAAGTAAACCCAGGCCAAAAGAAAAGGTGGATACCAAAAAAGCAAGTTTCGACCTGCTGATGGAAGGTCTGACCATCCCCCAGATCGCTCTTCAGCGGGGGTTGGCGCCCGCAACGATCGAGGGACACATTGCCTTTTTTGTGCGCAACGGCGAAGTCGATATCAGCAGACTGGTTGACGATGAAAAGCGGCGAACAATTGAGGAGAATTTGGTTCAAATGGGGACAACCTCTTTAAAGGCCTTGAAAATCTCTCTGGGTGATGACTTTTCCTATGGTGAGATCAAGCTGGTTCAGGCCTACCTTGAACATCGCAAATAATAATTGTTTAGACATATTTTAATTCATCCCGCACTGCAAGCAGCGGGAAATTCAAATTTAAAAATCACATGGTCGAGCGCGGGAGTCGAACCTACATCGGCACCTGTAGCCACAGGGGTTTTCAGTAGGTTACCGAATATCATAACTTTTTAAAGCTTATGATATTTTGAATATTAGATCGTTACGTGGAAATGAAATTCCGAAGGTAATATGCAGAAAAAACAACGTTGGAAAAATCATATCGGTGTCATGTATATGCCAGAGTATCTTCGCTTAAGAATTTTTTCAGTTTTACCGTGTATATTCTCTTATGTAGTCAGGGTTGGGTGAGATTGTGATTTATAAAAAATATGTCAGGTGGGAAACTCTTTATTGTTTTTTTAAGTTATGCACGTTGTGCACGAACGTCCCCCATGACTAGTATTTATGCACGTTCTGCACGAACGTCCCCTCTCATAAGAAGCACCAAGCTGCGCTTGGCGCACTAACGACGCGGCTCATTCGCGCTGCGCAGCAGCGTCGATATGAAGCCGCTGGTTAGCCAGTCTCTAAGTATCTTCTGCAAATAATCTAGAAAAGCCTGGATAAGGCTTTAAAGGTATAACTTCGAATGTAATTAACCTTTCCCTAACGAGTGGTAAGGAGTTGAGCATATCATGGGCTTCTTCCAGACTATGACATTCAATTATAAGCACGGCGTTGGATTGATCCTCGCGGAAATAACATTCTCGAAGAGCACCGGATTGATATAGTTCCCACACTCTTTGAGCTTCAGACTTGAGATGAGGCGTAAACTGATCTTGCTTTACCCCAGGGATATCTTTTTCAATTGCCAGTACTTTCATAATCTTGTGGCTTCCGTGGTGGCTAACGCCTCGCCTGAGTAGCGGCCCTGACAAAGGTCGGACTATTACAGGCTTTTTCGAAAAACCGCGATTTTCATGCCGTCTACTCCAGGCGAATGTTATGCCCCCGCGCTATTCTCAATTCCTGTTTCCGTTGTCTTAACCGGGATAATTCGCCGTTCAATGTCAGACCAAATATTTCGCTTTATCATCCGCAAATCATATTCGGTCTGCAGGTTCAGCCAAAACTGAGCTTCAACACCAAAGTAGCGTTGTAATCTCAAGGCGGTATCGGCCGTAATGGATCTTTTCCCGTTGACAATCTCACTGATACGATTAGGGGGAACGGAAAGGTCACGTGAAAGCTGATTTATGCTAATGCCCAGGGGTTCCATGAAGTCTTCACGCAGGATTTCACCTGGTGTGATCGGATCAAGAAGTTTGTTAGCACTCATATCAATACCTCAATGATGATCTACAATTTCAACATTAAATGCATTACCCTCATGCCACTCAAAACAAACACGCCATTGT
>CAYTAQ010000212.1:0-5639 GCA_964435695.1 uncultured Desulfobacterales bacterium
CTGATTGGCGAGATGGCACATGAAATTCAGGAAGGCTCTATCAAACTGCTGGGCAAAAATGATATCAAACAGTCGCTCTTTGTTTGAGAAAAAATCCAGCTTTTCACTGACTTCCTTTTTGCTGAATTCCGTCCATCCACGATAAATTTGAATTGTTTCCTCTTTTTGGCTTTCCATT
Source organism: uncultured Desulfobacterales bacterium (assembly GCA_964435695.1). Lineage (GTDB taxonomy): Bacteria > Desulfobacterota > Desulfobacteria > Desulfobacterales > B30-G6 > CAYTAQ01. The sequence goes on from CAYTAQ010000212.1 coordinate 179, forward strand.
TTATCCTCCCTCTATTATGGCGATTGTCATAAATTTTCATTAGAAACACGTAGCAGTTTTTTTATTATTTTTCTGTGTCATAGCTGCCCTGCTTTTTTGCTGGATATAAATTTTCATGCTTATTATTTAGAGGATAGCGATGACATTTCAAAGTATATATTGTTTCATGCTTCGTTGTGCGCGCATGGGCATGAAAATTTATGCCGAAATAAAGAGCTCAAGTGGTTTCCCATTTTTGAGTGAGACAAGACCTTCTTCGCATATCCTTAAGAAGGGTATGGCTGCACCGGTAAGGGCAATCAGCGCCAGCATCGGATCCGCAAAATGGACCCCACGGTCGGCTAGCGCCTGTTCGATAAGGTTAATTTGCTGCAGAAGTTTTTCCAGTGGCAGGTCGGACATTAAACCAAATACAGGCATGGGCAGCTCGGCAATAATTTCACCCTGATCCAATAGAACATAACCGCCTTGCAAAGCTTTGACGCGGTTTACTGCCGCCGCCATATCCTGATCATTGGATCCGATGACGACAATATCTGTGGTATCCCAAGCGGCACTGCTGGCAAACGCACCGGATTTTAAAGAAAAACCCTTTATCAGACCTACGAATGCTTTGCCGGGCCGGTGGGTTCTGTCGACGGCTGCGATTTTGAGTATATCCTTTTGGATATCCGCCTTGATTTGGCCGTTTATCACCGGCAGCTGCATGACTTTTTCCGAGGTGACCAAATCGGTGACCATCTCAATAACCCTTACGGTTGCCTTGGTGATATTTTTGTCGACTGTCACGGCGAAATCCGCAGCTGAAACATTTTTTGCAAGACAAATACTTGTAAGACTTTTAGCGGCATATTGATGCATCCGGGGTTCTACAACAAGTTCGCCGTTTTGAGCGATAATCCGGCCGTTGCTGATGACCTTTTCCGCTTTGATGGTTTTAATGTCCGGAATAATGACGAGGTCTGCGAATCTTCCTGGCGCAATGCCGCCGATAAGGTGATCCAGCGAAAAGTGTTCCGCCACGTTCAGTGTGGCCATCTGCACGGCATCTATCGGATCGAAACCATAGTCGACGGCTTTTTGTACAAGGTTTTCCATGTGGCCGTGTTGAATAAGATCCCTTGGACTGATCCCATCTGTGGCTAATATCAAACGTCTTAAATCAACGCCGAATGATTTGATCTCAGATATTTCTTTAAGGTCTCTACGGATACTACCTTCCCGAGCCATGACATGAAGCCCCAGTCTTAAACGATCAAGCACCTCTTGGGCATTGGTGGGTTCATGGCACGAGGAGATACCTGCTGCTATGTAGGCATTCAATTTTTTTTCACTGGCCCCTGCTGAATGTCCCTCAAGGATTTTACCTGAATTGATGGCTTCCGCCAATCGGGGAAGCATTCGTTCGGGTTCCTGAACGAGGGCCTGCCAGTAGGTCTCACCAAGCCCTATAATGGCATCATGCATCATTAGGTGTTTCAAATCTTCGATGGGCATCTGTTGCGCTGTTCGACTAATGGATACCATTGCCGGTGCGGTTGCAAGGATTTTTATAGGTTGATCGGCTAAAGACGCAAGAAAGTCGGTGACACCTGATAGACCGGCCACAGGATAAGGTTCAAGGGTTTCCGTGATAAGCGTGGTGGTGCCGCCTTTCATGGTATATCTTAACAATTCATATGGCGTGCTCGTCCATGCCAGATGGGTATGTCCGTCTATCAACCCCGGGATAACGGTTTTTCCTGCCGCATCGATGACAATCGTTTCCGGACCGATGGTATCTTCGGCATTCTGTCCGACATATGCGATCCATTTGTCGCAGACGCCGATGCCTTGATTGTCAAGCAACTCTCCGGTGTAAACATTTAAAACAGTTGCATGAATAACGACAAGATCCGCTTTTTTTCTTCCCAAAGCGACATCCATCATTTTTAAAGTATTTTTAATGGATAATTTTGAGGACGTATTCCGGTGCAGCATGCAACTTCCTTTATCTTATGGCTGTGAAAAGCTCTATAACTTAACTGCGGCGATTCAATTTGTTCAGCCGTTCTGAATATAAAGAGAAGACCAGTTGAAGTCAATGCATATCAAAAGAGGTGTCTGCTTCAAAAAACATTTTCTTTTTTCACGAGTTGTAATAAGAAGCCCATATGGCAACAGGAGCTTGTGGTATTAATTGTGATACATGCCGTTTGAATCTTCGCGGAATCTGTTCAACCTGTGGAAGTGGGACGAGCGAAGCAGGCCGAAAAAAAATGAAAGCTCAAGAACGTTTACTGGGCGCTGCATGTCCCATGCTGGCGTGCACGGTATTGAAGCATATCGATTTTTGTCTTCGAGACTGCTCACTTTTCCCTTGTGACAATTTTTCTTCGGGGCCCTATCCATATAGCAAGGGTTTTTTGAACATGCAGGAAAGACGCAGAAAAGAAAGTCTGCCGGCGCGCGCGCCTTATGGCGGGGTAGCCACAGTCCCAAGTTTTTACTGGGATGATTTGAGAAAAAAGACCCCTGATCTTATTTGTGAAGCTTCAGGTGCTGTGTTTGATCCGCCTGACGGACTTATTTTAAGGGCTTTGAGCGAAGACATTCGAATAGATATGGGTAAAAAATGTTTGCAACGAAAAAAAACAGGTGCATGGGAAAGCGTGAACGATCCTTATCTGGAACTCATGACATTGGTGTATCTATTAAATGTGAAACATATTGGTATCCAAAATGAACTGGTGAGTGTTAAAGATTTAAAGGATGCTCATATCATTCAGGGACCGCATGCTTTGAAAAAAACGCCGCTACTAGCCAGGTTCGGCGAACATCCTGAAGATCTTAAAAAAGTGGGCGAGCGCTTAGACGGCAGTCTCCTCGAGATGGCTGACGTTACCATATGCGTGAAGCCGTTTCCCAAAATACCCGTATATTATGTATTGTGGGTGGGTGATGAAGAATTTCCTGCCAATTTATCGGTTCTGTTCGATAAAAGCATTGAACGACACCTTTCAGCCGATGCCATATGGGGAGTGGTGGCTTGGGTATCGGATGCTTTGATCAATGCCTTGCATGAAATTTAACTTGAGAATGTGATAAGGAGGTACCATGCACCTAAAGCGCCTATCGTTTGTTTCAGATCAGTACCCCACCAGTGAATTCTATCCATTCAATTTGGACATATTTTATAACACGAAAAGCATTGCCTTTCACTCCCCGATAACATTTTTTATCGGGGAGAACGGAACGGGAAAGTCGACGCTTCTTGAAGCCATATCCCATAGCTGTCGATTTCATATCTGGAGGGGTCTTAAAAGGACCCGTTATGAGGTCAACCCGCACGAAGATGAATTATACAAATTCATAAACCTGGAGTGGACAAACGGCAAGGTTCACGGATCTTTTTTTGCGTCGGATATTTTTAGAAATTTTGCTAAAAACCTTGATGAATGGTCGGCGATGGATCCGGGGATGCTGGCATATTTTGGCGGAAAATCTCTTATGTCCCAGTCGCATGGTCAATCGCTTATGTCTATGTTCAGGGAGCGGTATAAAATCAAGGGCTTGTATCTTCTGGACGAACCTGAGACCGCCCTGTCACCCAAGAGTCAATTGGAGTTTCTAAAGGTTATAAAAAATATGAGCAGAAAAGGACATGCGCAATTCATTGTCGCAACCCATTCACCCATCTTGCTGGCCTGTCCCGGAGCCACTATTTTGAGCTTCAATACCTCACAGGTTACGACCATTGAATATGAGGAAACAGAATATTACAAAATTTATAAAGATTTTATGGAGAACCGGGACCGATATGTCAACGATTTATAGTCGGTGTCCGTCCATCAATGGTCTTTTTGTCCAATATCTGCGTTATGCTTAAAAAATAATCCTCGAAATATCAAACCATATGCCCCGTCCGGGGCGGGATTATTTTTATCGCATGCCTTGATCTTGAACAAATATCCTCATTCCTTGATGGACACGACTCAGAGGGGGGCTTATGGATTTACGGATTTTTGAAAAAATGGATGCCAGGGAATTGAAAAAATATATCGAATTCCTGCTTTGGCATTATCGCGTGATGGATGCGTTTTGGTTCATAAACATTGCGGAACAGTATGGCCAACCCACGGCGGAAAAAATCAACGAAAAGGTGTGGGGTCGGGTTGCAGGAATGGCGGCCAAGGATTTGGTTAACCGATTTAATATTAAAGAAAAGGGTCTGAAAGGATTTGTACGGGCATTGAAGTATTTCCCCTGGTGTATTTTGGTTCGATACCATATCCAAGAACACCCGAGCGAAGTGTTAATATCCGTCCCGTCATGTCCGACACAAGAAGCGCGGTTGAGGCGTGGGTTGGATGAGTTTGTGTGCAAGGACATGCATAGGAGTGAGTTTGAAAGCTTTGCGCGTGAAATAGATGATCGAATCGCTGTCGAATGCCAATTTGCGCCGCCTGATCCGCATCCGGATGACATGTTTTGTAAGTGGCGGTTTTATGTCCAAACGGGTTGAGGGCTGAAGTGAGGTTTGAAGATTCCTCGCAGCTGCTTTTTATATTTCCTTTCGAAGATTGATAAAATTACTTCGATCAAACCCCAAAGTTTTAAAGAAAGATAATAAGTCAGGTGAATCCCATCTTACCGATGTATAAACATTTTCAATACCCACCTTCTTATAGTATTTGAATATTTTTTTTGCTAGGCTTCTGCCAACGCCTTGTCCCATATATTCGCCCTTTACCCCAAGCGTTGCTATCCAAGCACTTTTTTCCATACCAAAGCCCAGCGTCAGGATATAGCTAATCATAAAACCGATAACCTGTCTATTTCGTTCTGCAACCAAGCAGGCATCGTTTTCTCTTTGGGCATGCTTTTTTATTAAATCATTAAAATCAGGGTGTGCTGGTTTTTGGATGATGCCGCTGTATATCTCGCAAATTTCATCCACATCCGTAATGGCCATTTTTCTGATAATGATCTTATTCACTGAAATTTCCCTCTGTCATTTGCGTGGCTAATCAATTCTTATGATTTTAACCTGATGACCTACCCAGTTTGGTGGAAGGTACACCCGTCCGCTGTTTCCACTCGACTTTACTTTTTTTTCGATCATCTCTTCGCCATAAATTTCAAATTTCACTTTGTTTTTAGGAAGTTTTCTCTCTTCAGCATCACGCATGTCCGCTGATTTTGTTTCCGAAGTCATTTTATAGAAACCCTTATTAAGTCGAATTTATTGACTTATTTCAAAGATGAAACTGATTTAAAAAAGTGGTGCGATGCAAACATATTGCCACTTATTAAATGGAGGGTCAAGGAATATTCATAATAGCGGTTGTCGCAATAATTTTTCTATTAAGAAAGATCGTGAAAAATGATATACTGGCAAATAAAAATTTATTGGAGGAGAACATGGACCTATCCGTTAGCGATAGATTAAAACCGTTTTATGAGGCTTCGGCCAATCCAA
>CAYTAQ010000213.1:0-5616 GCA_964435695.1 uncultured Desulfobacterales bacterium
TCCCCTAAGATTCAGAAAACACCAATATCGGAACGTTTATATGACAAACGCTCTATCATTCAACCCTTCAAAGTGAATGCAACAGGTGCATTGAGGTATCGAAAATGGCTTCTATGGATGAGCAAATTTTAAAAGCAACCAAAGAGATTGTCGTAAAATTTATTGAAACCGGCAGGATTTCTCCCACCGGATTTCATGAGACATTTACAAGCATCTACAAAACAATAGAACAAACCGCCAAGGGCATCTTGCCCGCCGATGAAAGTGATGAGGAATAACTTCCTGATTCCCCTCGTTACCATGGGAACAAGAGATGGGTTTCGCTGCGCTCTACCCATCCTACATGTTGGGGGCTGGATGTTTGGCATTTGCTATTCTGTCCACCGTCCACCGTCCACCGTCTTCTGGGCTTCTGACCTCTGATCTCTGCCCTCCGACCTCTGCCCTCTTTTAATGGGCTAATGCGCCGCCGCCCAATTTTTTCCCACCTCGATGTTCACTTTCAAAGGCACTTTGAGTTCCCAGACATTTTCCATGATGTCTTTTATAAGAGACGATACCGGCGACACTTCATGGGGCGGGGCTTCAAAGATGAGCTCATCATGGACGGAGAGCAGCATGGCGGACGCAAATTTATTTTCCTTCAAAGCGCTGTCCATGCGTATCATCGCTACCTTGATGAGATCTGCCGCCGTACCTTGAATCGGCGTATTGATGGCTGTACGTTCTGCAAAGTGGCGTTGGGTCGGATTTTTGCTGTTCATATCCGGAAGCAGACGAATTCTTCCAAGAACCGTACTGGTTTGTTCGGTTTTTCTTGCCTCCGCGACGATTTGATCGATAAACTTTTTAACCCCCTTATATCTGTTGAAGTAATTATCGATGTAAGTCTTGGCCATTTTCTGGCTGATACCGAGCGCTTTGGAAAGTCCATAGGGGCTCATGCCGTATATAATGCCGAAGTTGATGACCTTTGCCTGTCGTCGTAGATCCTGGGTGATAAACGACGGAAAAACCTGAAATACCTCTGCAGCTGTCCGGGTGTGGATATCTTCTCCTTCTTCAAATGCTTTCATGAGGATTTCATCGTCGGAATAATGGGCCAGAATGCGCAGCTCGATTTGAGAATAATCCGCCGAAATCATCCGCCATCCGGTTTTGGGGACAAACGCCTTTCGGATTTCCTTGCCTTCGTCGGTGCGGATGGGGATATTCTGGAGGTTGGGGTCGGAACTGCTCAGCCGCCCGGTAGCTGTAACGGTTTGATTGTAGGATGTGTGGATACGGCCGGTTTCCGGATGAATGAGATCGAGAAGTGCATCTGCATATGTTGATTTGAGTTTGGCCAGCGTTCGATGCCTCAGAATCAGTTCCGGGAGTTCATGATGTCTGGCAAGCATCGTCAAGACTTCGACATCAGTGGAATATCCGGTCTTTTTTTTGGTCTTTTTTTGAACCGGAAGGTTCAGTTTTTCAAAGAGAATATACCCCAGTTGCTGCGTTGAGTTGATATTGAAGGTTTCGCCGGCAACCTCATATATCTGCTGCTCAATCTGATGCAGCTGATTTTCAAATGACTTCGAGAGATCGTGCAGTTTGTCCTTGTCCACTGAAATGCCGCACATCTCCATGTCTTTTAAAACAGGAACCAGGGGCATTTCGACGCTTTCCATCAATTCGGTAAGACCTAGAGCGTCGATCTCCTTTTGCAAGACATAATAAGCCTGAAGGGTGATGTCCGCATCTTCGCAGGCATAGGGCACTGCTTTTTCGATGGGGACGTTTGCAAAGCAATCCGACTTTTTCTCTTTTTTGCCTGTGACTTCTTCATACGTAATGGTTTTGTGATCCAGAAAATCCAGCGCAATCTGGTCCAGATTGTGGGCTCGTTTTGACGGATTGATGAGATAAGAGGCCAGCATGGTGTCGAATATGACGCCATTCAGGGAGACACCATGCCTTTCAAGTACAATCCAGTCGTATTTGATATTCTGCCCCACCTTTTTAATGGATGGATTTTCAAATATGGGTTTTAGCGCTGTCAAGGCATCGGACAGCGGAATCTGCTGTGGCACACCGAGATATTGGTGGGCGCATGGGATGTAATAAGCTTCATCCGGGGTTATGGAAAAAGACAGCCCCACCAGTTCGGCCATCATGGGATTGGTGGAAGTGGTTTCTGTATCTACGGCCATCAGGTCTGAATGACTGAGTTTTTCCACCAGGTTCTTCAATGCCTCCGTATCCTGGACACCGTGGTATGTTTTTTTGCTCAGATCGGCTTTCTCGGGAAATAATCTCTGCAGTTGCCTGAACTCCAACTCTTTAAATAGCGCGCTGAGTGCTGATGGATCAGGCGGTTGAACCTGGAAATCCTCAAAATTTATTTTCAGCGGTGCCCGATCATTCAATGTCACCAGTTTTTTGCTCAACAATGCCTGCTCTTTGAACTGAATAAGGTTCTCCCGTTGTTTTTGCTGGGGAATTTCGTCAACATGCCGGTAAAGCTGATCCATGTTTTCAAATGTCTGGATTAATTTGAGTGCAGTTTTGGGGCCGATACCCGGGACACCCGGGATGTTGTCCGATGCATCGCCTGACAACCCCATGACATCGGACAACTGGCCGGGTACAATGCCGGTTGCTTCAATGGTCTTTAACCGGATGGTTTCATCCTTCATGGGATCCCATACAATCGATTTTTCCGTTATCAGCTGCTTTAAATCTTTGTCGCCGGTGACGATGACGACTGAATATCCTTCTTTTTCAGCGAGTCGTGCAGCAGTTGCGATGAGGTCGTCCGCTTCATACCCGGGTATCGCGATGGTAGGTATGTTAAAGGCCCTGGTAATTTTTCGGATAAAGGGGATCTGTACGGACAAGTCTTCCGGCATGGGAGGGCGGTTGGCCTTGTAGTCCTTGTAGATTTCATGCCTGAAGGTCGGGCCTTTGCTGTCGAAGAACATCACGATGGCATGAAATTGTTTTTCTTCCAGAAGCTTCATCAACATTCTTGTAAAACCATAGGCAGCGTTTGTCGGAAACCCCTTAGAGTTGCTAAGCCCCCGGATGGCATGAAACGCCCGGTAGATATACCCGCTGCCGTCCACAAGAAAAATGGTTTTTGGGGAAGCTGTCGGAAGTTGGGCTTGTTTGTCTTTGGTCATTTTTATCATCCATACACTGAAATCTTGTTTGCTATAGCCCAATTTCTTCTGCGATGCCCGCCATGGCTTCAAGGCTGAGCGCGACAAACTCGTTGAGAGGCATTCCCATTTTTTCGCATTCCATAATTCTGTCACGGCTGACGGCGCGGGCAAAATGCTTTGTTTTCATACGTTTTGTGATTGATTTGGGTTTGACGCTCGAGATTTTTTTATCAGGATAAATGAGTGCCGTGGCAACGATCATGCCGGTAATGGTTTCCGCGCACGTCAGCGCAAAATCGAAAAGCGTCGATCGCTTAAGCCCCAGACCTTCTGCGTTATGCTTTTTAATGACGTCCGGCAGGATCGGTGGTACACCTTCGGCATCGAGCAGTTTGGCGGTTTCCAGACCATGGGTGGCGCTATCTTCTCCGGTAATTTCATAATCCAAATCGTGCAATAGTCCCGCCATACCCCAGAGTTCCCGGTCTTCTCCAAATTTATCAGCCAGGGTACGCATTATTGCTTCGGCGGCGATACAATGGGAAATCAACTTTTCATTCTTGAGATGTGTTTTCAGCAGTGCCATTGCATCGTCTCTGGTGATGCCGGCATTCGTAGCGGTTGACATGATCCTCCTCCTGCAGTAAAAATGAAGAATACAGTATACAGGAGACAGAATAGGGTGATAGCCATCCAGGCGGAACCGGAGGCGAACGCCATATTCTGGCTTCTGTCTTCTGATTTCGGTCACCTGCACTTATCATATCGCATTCATAGGGGAAAAGGCAAGGCCGCACATGCCAGTCTCTGCAACAAACGCTCAGCGTAGAAAAAAAAGACGAATAGTCCGAGTGACTACCTGCCATTGCTGTAATACCGAGGTGCCGTTCTGCTGGCAATGCCGTTGCGGTTTTGGTATCTGTCAGAATTGCATGGAAGAAAATATTTGGGGCATGTCGTGCAACAGCATTACATGGCAGTGCCCGGACTGCGGGGAGTGGAACGGATTCGGAAATCAATAGAGGGATCTTTTTAACCCTGAGAATGTAAACTTATGCCCGATCAAATCAGCATTTCCATCTGGTTGTTCTTATTGTTGATCGTCATCGCCGCGGTTGCGATACTTGACCGTATATTGATTCCCAGTACACGCTGGTTTTTGAGACGACGTATCAACCGGGTGCTCGATGAAATCGGCACCCGTCTGGATATCGAAATAAGACCCTTTCAGTTAACCAAAAGACAGGTCCTCATCGATCGCCTGGCGTACGACCCTGAGGTTATCACTGCCATCAAGGACTATGCGCAGCAGAATGATATGCCGCAGGAGATCGTGCAAAAAAAGGTCATGGGCTATGTTCGTGAAATCATCCCTTCTTTTAATGCATATCTCTATTTCAGAATAGGATACTGGATTGCAAAAAAGATCGCGAGGCTTTTATATCACGTGCGCGTCGGATTGATGAATGAATCCCATTACACGTCAATCGATCCGAATTCAACGGTTGTTTTTGTTATGAACCATCGTTCCAATATGGATTACATACTGGTGGCCTTTTTAGCAGCGGAGCGAACGACCCTTTCCTATGCTGTGGGCGAGTGGGCGAAGATATGGCCGTTGCATATGTTGATTCGTGCCATGGGCGCCTTTTTTGTCCGGCGAAACTCCGGAAATCCGTTATACCGGAGGGTACTGGAACGCTATATACACATGGCGACCCGGGAGGGTGTCTGCCAGGCTGTTTTTTTGGAAGGGGGTTTGAGCCGTGACGGGTATCTGCAAAAACCCAAACTCGGGCTTGTTGACTACATGCTTCGGCATTATGATCCGGAAAAAGACAGGGATGTCGTATTTATTCCGGTGGGCATTAACTACGACCGAACAATCGAGGACCGGAGCCTTTTGCGAACGCTTGATTCGCAGGCGACAAAACGAAGCTGGTGGTTCGTTTTCAAAACGACCGGCGGCTTTATTCTGCGCAGTTTGATATTGATGGTCATCAACCGCTGGCAGCGATACGGGTATGCCTGTGTCAACTTTGGAAAGCCGCATTCCGTAAAGATCTATTGCAGGAAGCGGCAAGTTAATTTCAGCACGCTGAGTCGATCGAACAGGTTTAAGGAAGTTGAGAAATTATGTTATGACATTATGAAAGGCATTGCCGATGTTGTTCCCATACTTCCCGTGTCCGTGGTTTCCAAAGTTTTTTTGGGATCCATGGAGACGTCTTTGAACATCCAGGATATCGAGGAGCGCAGCATCCGGCTGATAGACGAGTTGTCTGCCAAAGGAGCGCCGGTATTTGAAACACCTCGCAGTACGCGCACACGCATGATTGTGGATGCGGTGGATTTTCTGATGCTCCGGCAAATCGTAAGAGCTTCAGGGGACCGATTCCAGGCGATACCCGAAGAGGAAGCCATCTTGAGGTACTATGCCAATGCCATGGGGCATTGGTGGGGGGAT
>CAYTAQ010000214.1:0-379 GCA_964435695.1 uncultured Desulfobacterales bacterium
CGCACAACCCGCCACGCTTCGTACCCAGATGTGAATGATAGTCTGTTCCGTAATAGAGTTCCTCAACGCAATCGGTCTTTGAAATCATACCGAACAATCCGCCCATCGTATGATCCTTTCTGCTGATGCTTATTACCCAAATTAAGCGATTTTTGAGGCGCCCCGTGCCGATCTCTTTGCGAAAATCACTCAACGAGGGTATTTCCGTCATCTATTTTTCCCAACAATAACCAATTTTTTATCTTTTGCAATTCATTTTTTCCGAAGTGGAAAAACACCGGGCAAATATTATTGACACCACATACCTTGTTATCTATATTCCCCATACCATAATGATAGACAGGTAAACCTGAACGGATCTGCATGCTGAACGCTGACC
>CAYTAQ010000214.1:389-5615 GCA_964435695.1 uncultured Desulfobacterales bacterium
GACCTTCTTCCTGAAGGCGAGGGTTCCCGGGCCGGACGATACAGATAAACAGAGGGCATATTTAAAGGAGAAATTATGGCCAAAAGAGATGACATCCACAAAATTCTCATTATCGGATCCGGCCCCATCATCATCGGACAGGCGTGTGAATTTGACTATTCTGGTACGCAAGCCTGTAAAGCACTGCGCTCCATAGGGTATGAAGTTGTGCTGGTAAATTCCAATCCTGCAACGATTATGACCGATCCCGGAATGGCTGATGTGACCTATATCGAACCCTTGAATCTGAAAACGCTTACCGAAATCATCGCCAAGGAAAAACCCGATGCACTCCTGCCCAACCTGGGCGGTCAATCCGGCCTCAACCTCTCTTCCCAGCTGCATCAGGCAGGCGTATTGGAAAAATACGGCGTCCAGGTGATCGGTGTGAATGTGGATGCCATTGAAAGGGGTGAAGACCGTCTCGCCTTTAAAGCAACCATGGAAAAGCTTGGCATTGAAATGCCGCGCAGCAAGACCGTCAATACGGTTGAAGATGCTGTAACAGTTGCAGAAGAACTGGGATATCCGGTCGTTATCCGCCCGGCATATACCATGGGAGGAACCGGCGGCGGCTTGGTCTATAATGTTGAGGAATTAAAGGTTATCGCGGCCCGGGGTCTGGCGGCGAGTCTCGTCAATCAGATTCTGGTTGAAGAATCGGTGCTTGGCTGGGAAGAACTGGAACTGGAAGTGGTTCGAGATGCTAAAAACCAGATGATCACGGTCTGCTTTATCGAAAATGTGGATGCCATGGGCGTCCACACCGGCGACAGTTTCTGTACGGCCCCCATGTTGACCATCAGCCCCGAACTGCAGAAACGTCTCCAGAAATATTCCTATGACATCGTTGAGGCCATTGAGGTGATCGGTGGTACCAATATACAATTCGCCCATGACCCCGAAACGGGCCGTGTCGTCGTCATTGAAATCAACCCACGGACCTCCCGCTCTTCTGCTTTGGCATCCAAGGCAACCGGTTTTCCGATTGCCAGAGTCTCTTCTCTTCTTGCAGGCGGTCTCACCATGGATGAAATACCCTACTGGCGGGATGGGACGCTGGAAAAGTATACGCCTTCGGGAGATTACGTGGTCGTTAAATTCGCACGCTGGGCATTTGAAAAATTCGAAGGAGCCGAGGACAGACTGGGAACCCAGATGCGCGCAGTCGGCGAGGTCATGAGCCTGGGTAAAAATTATAAGGAGGCATTGCAAAAAGCAATCCGAAGTCTTGAAATCAACCGGTACGGTCTGGGATTCGCAAAAAATTTCAATTCCCTGTCCCTGAAAGAGCTCATGGCCCGCATGGATTTTGCAACGAGCGAACGCCAGTTTCTCATGTATGAAGCGCTGCGGAAAGGCGCCGACGTGAACGAACTGTACAAAAAGACCTATATCAAACCCTGGTTCATTGAACAGATGAAAGAATTGGTGGAACTGGAGGAAAAAATACTGGCGTACAAGAACAAAATCTTGCCGGATGAGCTGCTGATTCAGGCCAAAAAGGACGGTTTTGCGGATCGGTATCTGGCGATGCTGCTGAACCTGCCTGAAAAGCAGATTCGCGAACAACGAAAGGCATTGGGTCTGCATCGGGCATGGGAGCCGGTACCGGTAAGCGGGGTTGAAAATGCTGCCTATTATTACTCCACCTACAATGACACCGATAAGGTTCCGGTGAGCAACCGTAAAAAAATCATGGTCCTGGGTGGAGGCCCCAACCGTATCGGTCAGGGCATTGAGTTCGACTACTGCTGCGTGCATGCCGCGCTGGCCATACGCGATGCCGGGTATGAATCCATTATGGTGAACTGCAACCCTGAAACCGTATCAACCGATTACGACACATCCGACAAACTCTATTTTGAGCCGCTTACGGTGGAAGATGTATTGAGCATTTATGAAAAAGAAAAGCCGCAGGGAGTCGTTGTACAATTCGGCGGTCAGACGCCTCTTAATATTGCCTCGGAACTCGAGGAGATGGGCGTGAAGATACTGGGAACATCCCCTGACACAATTGACCTGGCGGAAGACCGGGATCGGTTCCGGCACATTATGCGGGAGCTGGGCATTCCCCAGCCTGAATCAGGCATGGCCAGCACCATGGCGGAGGCCCAGGAAATCGCGGAAAAAATAGGATACCCGTTAATGGTCCGGCCTTCTTATGTTTTAGGCGGACGGGGAATGGAAGTGGTGCAGGATGAGGATTCCCTGAAATTCTATCTGGAGGCGGCCGTCGAGCTCTCGCCCCAAAGACCGATCCTTATCGACCGGTTCCTGGACAATGCCATTGAAGCTGAAGCCGACGCCATTGCAGACGGTGCGAATGCTTTTGTACCGGCAGTCATGGAACATATCGAGCTGGCCGGAATTCATTCCGGTGATTCGGCATGCGTTATTCCGCCTGTAAGCATCGCGCCGAAACACATCGAAACCATCAACGAGTACACACGCAAAATCGCCATCGCGCTGAACGTGATCGGGCTGATGAATATTCAATACGCGATATTTGAAAATACCGTGTATGTACTGGAGGCCAACCCGCGTGCATCGCGAACCGTGCCGCTGGTATCCAAGGTCTGTAACATCTCCATGGCCAAACTCGCCATGAAGGTCATGCTCGGCCAACGAATAGCGGATCTTGGGCTGAAGCATCGTATCTTACCCCATTACGGCATCAAGGAAGCGGTTTTCCCCTTCAACATGTTTCCCGAGGTCGATCCGATTCTGGGGCCGGAAATGCGGTCCACCGGTGAAGTGCTGGGCCTCTCCCATTCCTATGGGCGATCATTTTTTAAAGCGCAGGAAGCAACCCAGACCCCGCTGCCCTTGGAAGGATCCGTCCTGTTCACCATCGCAGAGCGGGACAAAAGTGCTGCACTGGAAGCTGTCAGGCTCTTTAAAGAACTGGGCTTTAACATCATGACCACGGAAGGGACGCACTACTTTTTGGAAGAAAGAGGCATTGAAAACACGCCGATACGCAAACTGGGATATGGACGACCGGATCTTGTGGATGCCATAAAAAACGGGGCGGTCAACCTCCTGGTAAATACGCCCAGCGGCAGAAAGAGTTCCCAGGACAGTTCGCGCATTCGCAAGGCCGCCATCAAATATAAGGTGCCTTACATCACCACCACGGCAGCGGCTATTGCTGCTGCGAAAGGCATTGCGGCCCGCCGCAGCGGCGCGCCGAAAGTCAGATCCCTGCAGGAATATCACGCAGATATGGAGTAGATTTACAAATATTCTGAAAATACAATTAGTTCAAAATCAGAGGCAAAAAAGATACATGCCAGGTATCACCGGTTTTCCGGGCGATGGTATAGGAGTAATCGCAAACAGTACTCTTGCCAAATAAATTTAGTGTTGGTTCAATAAAAAAGCTGTATCTCTGTTTCCTGTAAATATTAATTTGTTCTTTCATTATTTTGGATCATTGCGATTTATTATCTGCAATTTACGCCACTCGGATGCATTATCAAATGGTAAGGTACCATCATCATATTCATTTAGGTAATAGTTGCCCTGACCATCTGTATAGGCGTTATTATACATTGGAAGATACCTTTTATTTTTTGTTACTGGATCATAAGTCTCGATCTGTTCTGTGATAACCTTATAAAATTCTTCCTGTATGTCACTATTGGTTTGTGCGCGGTTACTGCTTATTTCATTATCTATCCGATTAATATCCTGAATGACTCTATGGTATTGCTGTGCACGATGTCGGGCAGCAGAAGAGGCTTTTTTTACCCAGGTTGGATTGAGCCTAAAAGAACGAATACAAATTTCCATGATGCGTTCATCTATACTCCATCGCGACTGTGGTGCTAAGAGCCCAAAAGTTCCAACTGTAGACCAAATCACACCCTGTAACTCATAATTAATACTATAAATACGGCCATACATGGGTATCCCGTTGACTTGGCATTTGAAGTTGATATACCCATAATCGGATTTCGAAGCAACATGGGGAACAAATGCTTTTAGCTCTGGTGATTGTACAAATTCACTAATGAATTGTGGGTTTTGAAATTCATTAGCAGCAAATTGCCCGAATACAATATACTGAACATATTGTGCGACATCTAAGTAAGGATAAATCCAACAACCATTCAAAACTTGACCTATTTGGGGTTGCAGCACACCACCGCTCGACTGAATGAATACCTGGGGATCTTGAAAATAGAACCTTGGATACCATCCAAAAAAAGATTTTCCATCTGGGCTGGTAACACGGAAGCGAATATTTGATTCTACCAAATCCACAACATTCCATGAGACTCCGCTAGAAATCATCCCACCTTCTGCCTTCCAACCTTTAGGTATAAGGATGCTGAATGCATCTTGATATCTTTCGCGATAAGTTGTGAGTATTACCCCTTTGCTTTCACCAGATAAGGCTAATTTCGCCTTAAAAATTTCGACTGAATTAAGGAGGATTAGAATGAACAAAATAGTGATGAACAGTTTCAATCTCATGGTAAACACCAATCCCTGTAATTCTCGTTAGCATTTTTATTGCTATGTCTTCTATACCAAAAGATAGGCAAATGAACGAAACTCCTGTATGAACCCTCTGGATGTAAAGATACCCAACTTTGATGGAGAATATCAACGGAATATCAACGAATCAACGGCAATTTAAAGCGCACGGATATGCTATTTTAAATTCTTTTGGAATCCCTAATTTTGCGACCATTGCCTCACTTACTCCTTTCCAAATTGTGCCACTTCGTCCAAATTCCCCCTCAATAGTTCAAACAATTCTCTGTACATGGTGATTTCCCCTACCTCCGGATTACCTATTGACATTTGCACCCCTTGCCGCCCATACAACATAGCTCCTCGAACCTGTCTGATCTCATTCCAAGGTATTAGCAGCTTCCATTCTCTTCCCAGCGGTGGCCTCACCCTAAGGAACAGTTTATCCCTTCCAATGCCCACGGTTACGCATCTCCGATAACGCACAACCCCGACCTTCACAGTCTGCTTGGTCTGACAAACTCCGCCGGAGTCGTTTGTTGTATGATAATGCTCAGATAGCTTGTTCAAGCCGCTCAATTTGGAAAATATTCCCATACCAGTTTTGCCCAGATGCAGATAACCTCAATATCACGATTTTATTGATTGGGTAGATTTGGAAGAACTGTTTTTTGTTAGAAACACGAATGGAATGGCAAA
>CAYTAQ010000215.1:0-5526 GCA_964435695.1 uncultured Desulfobacterales bacterium
GGTGAAACACCCTGCGGGATGAAATTCACCACCCTGGCCGGTGTCATGGGTGGCGGCGCATCTTCGCCGGGTTTTGTGGGTCACTCCAAGTTCAACATTACCCAGAAGAAATTCATCAAGGGTGACGGCGGACTGCTGCGGATGGTATGGATGCCCAAAATCCTGAAAGATGAAATCAAGGAACGTCTGGAAAAAATCGGCAAGGAATTCGGTGTCCCGGATCTGTATGACAAGATCGCGGATGAAACCATCGGTATTACCGAAGAAGAGATCCTGCCGTGGCTCAAAGAAAAGGGCCATCCGGCGCTTTCCATGGATCCGATTATCGGCTAGAAACCAAATGGGTTCAGAGTCGGAAGCTGTTCCGGCCCTGAACCTTACCCGAATAAAATTCGATTCAGCAAAACACATAAGGAGACAAAAATGGCATTAACCGGTATTCAGATTTTCAAACTCCTGCCGAAAACCAACTGTAAGGAATGCGGTGTGCCCACATGCCTTGCCTTTGCCATGAACCTGGCTTCCGGAAAAGCGGAACTGGACAGCTGTCCCTACGTATCTGATGAAGCCAAGGAACAACTGGCAGCTGCATCTGCACCCCCGATTCGTCCCGTAAAAATCGGAAAAGGCGTCAGAGCGTTTACAACCGGTGGCGAAACCGTACAGTACCGGCACGAGAAAACATTTTATAATCCCACAGCGCTGGCTGCAACCATCAGCTCCGACATGGCGGATGCCGATCTGGCAGCCAAGCTGAAAACCTGGAATGCACTGCAATTCGAGCGCGTCGGTCTGAACCTTCGGCCGGAGCTTGTTGCGTTGAAAGATGCAAACGGCGATGCCGCCGCATTTGCAGCCAAAGCCAAAACCATTGCCGAGACATCTGAATTTAACCTGGTATTGATGTCCGACAATGCAGATGCCATGAAGGCGGCCGTGGAAGCCGCCGGTTTCAAGCGTCCTTTGATCTATGCCGCCACCGAAGCCAATGCAGATGTTTATGGAGAGCTGGCCAAAGCAAACGACCTTCCCCTGGCGATCAGGGCGGATTCTGTGGAGGGACTTGTAGCCCTGACCGGAAAACTGACCGAAATGGGTCTCAAGGATCTGGTGCTTGATTCAGGTTCGCGGGAGGTCAAGCAGGCTTTGACCGACCAGCTGGCCATGCGGCGCGCGGCGCTCAAAGACGGAAACCGGTCTGTGGGTTTTCCCACGATTACCTTCCCTTGCGAAATGGCATCCAACCTGGATGTGGAAACGCTTATTGCCAGCATGTTCATTGCAAAATACGGCGGAATCGTGATCTTGTCGGATTTTTCCTCAGACTCCCTGTTCCCGCTGCTGCTCGAACGTCTCAATATTTTTACCGATCCGCAGCGCCCCATGACCGTAACCGAGGGAATCTATGAAATCAACAACCCGGATGAAAATTCACCGGTCCTGGTTACGACAAATTTTGCCTTGACCTATTTTATTGTTTCCGGTGAAATCGAAGGCAGCAGGGTTCCCAGCTGGCTGCTGATTAAAGACTCCGAAGGTCTGTCCGTCATGACGGCCTGGGCTGCCGGAAAATTTGCCGGCGATGACGTCGGTATGTTTGTCAAGAAATGCGGCATCATGGACAAAGTCAAGCATACCGAGTTGATCATCCCCGGATATGCTGCAGCCATTGCCGGCGATGTTGAAGAGGAGCTTCCCGGTTGGACGATTACGGTAGGTCCCAGAGAAGCAGCCCATATACCGGGTTTTTTGAAATCGAGATAAACCACAAAATAGATGATTGATGCTTGGCTAAAAAACAGGGCATCATCAATCGTCTATCAAAACCGTCTATCAAAAATTAGGGAGGTCGTATGCAGCTTATAGGTGAAAGTTTAAACGTAATATCCAAAAAGATCGGCCGCGCCTTCAAAGAGCGTGACCCGAAGCCGATCCAGGAAGAGGCCCTTTTCCAGAAGGAAAAGGCCATGGATTACATCGATATCAACCTGGGTCCTGCAAAAAAGGACGGCCACGAATTGATGCCCTGGGTGGTCGAAGTTGTTCAGGAGGTTGTGGATGACATCCCTCTGGCCTTGGATACATCCAATGTCGATGCCATTGAAGCAGCCATCAAGGTCTGCAAACTTCCGCCGCTCATCAACTCCATTATGGTCCGGTCCGAGCGATATGAACGCATGGTCCCCATCGCCGCTGAAAACAACTGTGATTTTATTGCCCTCATGTGGGGTCCCGAAGGCCTGCCCCGGGATGAAAACGAACGCGCCGCCCTTGCGGTGGAGCTGATTTACTTTGCCAACGAGGCTGGTATTCCGAATGAAAAAATCTGGGTCGACGGCATTGTCACGCCGGTGAATATCCAACAGCCCCAGGCCCTTAGTCTCATGGCCTTCCAGAGCATGCTCCAGGATATTGCGCCGGGCGTAAAAAGCACCTGCGGTCTGTCCAATATTTCCAATGGCCCCCCCAACCACCTGCGGCCCATTCTGAACCAGACATATATGGTCATGCTGGAGCGGCATGGCATGTATTCGGTCATTGCCGATCCATTGGATGACACTCTGATCGATATCGCCAAGGGAAAACGTCCGGATATCGTCGAAATGATTCACAAAGTCATGGATGGTGAAGCCATCGATATGGGCAGCCTGTCCAAAGAAATGCAGGATTACGCAAAGACAACCAATGTCATTCTCGGCAATTCCCTTTATTCCGATTCATGGCTTGAGGTCTAAACTTCATTTTACACATTTTGTCCTTAATAAAAAAGCCTCTCCATTTCGGAGGGGCTTTTTGTATTGCCGGAAGGGATCGAGCTTTGGTAAAAGGTTTTCAGACAGTTCAAACATATTTTTCAGTCAACAGGGAGTTACGCCGGCATGAGCAACGAAACCAATAAAGTCATTTATTCGATGATCCGGGTCAGCAAGTTTTACGACAAAAAACCGGTATTGAAAGACATTTCCTTATCCTACTTTCTTGGCGCAAAAATCGGCGTACTGGGTTTGAACGGCGCGGGCAAGTCCTCGCTGTTGCGCATACTCGCCGCTGTGGATAAGGAATTCAACGGCGAAACCATTCTGTCCGAAGGATACACCGTGGGGTATCTTGAGCAGGAGCCCCTGGTGGATGTGGACAAGACGGTTCGGGAGGTCGTTGAAGAAGGGGTTCAGGAAACCGTTGATCTGCTCCGGGAATTTGATGAAATCAACCGCCGTTTTGCCGAACCCATGGACGACGGCGCCATGGATAAACTCATCCAGCGTCAGTCTGAGGTGCAAGACAAACTGGAGACAATGGGCGCCTGGGATCTCGATTCCAGACTTGAAATGGCAATGGAGGCACTGCGGTGTCCGCCGGCAGACACATCGGTCAAGATGCTTTCCGGCGGGGAAAAACGCCGTGTCGCACTCTGCCGGCTGCTGCTGCAAAAACCCGATATTCTGCTGCTGGATGAACCTACCAATCATCTGGATGCTGAAAGCGTGGCCTGGCTGGAACATCACCTTCAGCAATACGCCGGGACCGTCATTGCCGTCACCCACGATCGTTATTTTCTTGACAATGTGGCCGGGTGGATTCTCGAATTGGATCGGGGGCAAGGCATACCCTGGAAAGGCAATTATTCATCCTGGCTCGAACAAAAGCAAGAGCGCCTGCGCCGTGATGAAAAAGGCGAAAGCGCCCGGCAAAAAACCCTTGCCCGGGAGCTGGAGTGGATCCGCATGTCGCCCAAAGGGCGTCATGCCAAAGGTCAGGCGCGCCTGAATGCTTATGAAAAACTCCTTTCTCAGGAAGTGCAGCAGCATGAAAAGGAACTCGAGATCTACATCCCTCCCGGTCAGCGACTGGGCGATTTGGTCATCGAAGCGCAGCATGTGTCAAAGGGATTTGGCGATCGCCTGCTGATGGAAGACATGAGTTTTCAAATGCCGCCCGGCGGCATCGTGGGGATTATCGGGCCCAACGGCGCCGGTAAAACAACGCTTTTCCGGATGATCACCGGGCAGGAAAAACCGGACAACGGTGCTTTCCGGATCGGCGATACCGTTCAGCTGGCCTACGTAGATCAAACCCGTGAGCTGAATCCACATAAAACCATCTGGCAAGAAATCACCGGCGGCAACGACCAGATCGAACTCGGCAAGCATCTGGTCAACTCACGTGCTTACGTCGCCCGCTATAACTTCACCGGCGCCGAGCAACAAAAAAAGGTGGGTGAAATATCCGGTGGCCAGCGTAACCGGGTTCACCTGGCCAAAATGATGAAGCAAGGGGCCAATGTTCTTCTGCTGGACGAACCCACCAACGATCTGGATGTCAACACCTTGCGAGCCCTTGAAGAGGCCCTGGAAAACTTCGGCGGCTGTGCCGTCGTCATCAGCCACGATCGTTGGTTCCTGGACCGTATCGCCACGCACATCCTGGCCTTTGAAGGCGAAAGCCGTGTCGTATTCTTCAACGGCAACTGGAGCGAGTACGAAGCCGATCGCAGACAGCGTCTGGGATCCGAAGCGGATGTTCCCAAAAGGATTAAATACCGTCAGCTTACACGGTAGATGACATTTAATTTGGGTTAAATCTTATCTTGGGCTGTTTTCTCTCCGGCAGCCGAAAGTATTTCGCTTTTGAGAATCCGATCATCATGGGGTAGTGATAGCGATGGCTTGCTGGAATGCCGATTGCCGATTTTAAAGACGGATCCGACAGGATCGCGCCTTGCAGCAGCCCTGCCCAACAGGTACCAAGTCCGAGTGTGGGGGCTGCAAGATCCAGATAGGAAAGCGCCAGCGTGACATCCACCAGCCCATTGGTCGCTTCCCTGGGCGCAGATGCCACAATGAGAGCCGGCGCATTTCTCAATACGGCATCATACCCCGCATCCCAGGCAAAAATCATCGCCACCCGGAACCAGCACCGGCACACTGCCGTCTTTTTTGAGTTTAATGATCGCCGAAGGGCATTCGGCGACACAAATGCCGTCTCTTTTACATTTTTCTGCATCGATGCGTAACAGTCCCATATGTTATTGTCCTTTTTTAGGTAACAAACAATATAATCTGTTCGAAAATCATTTATTTATAAATTTGCATCCCATACGCCAACTCTATTTTATGAAATCATAAAACACGTGGCTACAGTACCGTTTTTTCAAAAAATTTGTCAATAGGTGAATGTCGTACAATATCCATGGGATGCAATTGCACCAGCGGGAGGATATCGGCAGGCGGGTTTTCGTATTGGGGCGTTGCGGATTTTAGCGCTGCTCACCGGGGGAACCGGCATGTTTAAAAAAATATAGGACTTATATGTCTTATAAGACTTATTCTTGCCCCCGCATAAGGTGCGGCCTCGGCGTTTCTGACGGAGATACTATCAAAGTCCTGTTTCAATCCACGCTCCCGCGCGGGGAGCGACACCAAATCTTAAACCACTTATCAGGCTTAAAGAGTTTCAATCCACGCTCCCGCGCGGGGAGCGACTTTGCCCGCTGCTATCAGCTTACTGGCAATAATAGGTTTCAAT
>CAYTAQ010000216.1:0-5520 GCA_964435695.1 uncultured Desulfobacterales bacterium
ATCAAGGCGCTCGCCCGGCGTCCGATGGTGATGGGAAAATGTCTGCGCCCGATACTCCGGTCGGCTTCCACATCGGGGAATTGATTTAACAGCAGCAGATCGGCAACCAGAAATGTGGGTACGAGAGAGGCAATAAACGACGACCAGCTATAGGTTCCGGTCAAGGCAAAATGCGTTCCCATGACCATTAACAGGCCAAAGCCCAGTCCCGGGGCTATCAAACAGAAAATCGGCTGATAAACCCACCACAGGGTATAGGTGACCAGCAGCAGCAGTCCAAGGATACCGATGGGCAGCAGCTGCCAGCCTCGCAACCATACAAAATAACCGCCGACGGCGGCGGTCACGGCAAACGTCACCCATGCAAGCAGCAGGGACCCCCTCTTTGCTTCCGGATTGGCGGGAAGGGTTCCACTGCCGCCGCTGAAGGGAGTGCGCTGTGTTACGGCATCCAGCCCGCTTGTAAAATCAAAATATTCATTGAAGACATTGACGCTGATATGGGCCGATACCGACCCAATCAGAACCAACAGGATATGCAGTCCATCGGCCTGGCGGGTCTGCCAAAACGCCGTGCCCACGCCAACGGAAACACAGGCGGGCGTAAGCAGCAAAAACGGCAAACGCATGGGTCCCAACAAAGTTTTTAAGATCTTCATAATCGTTGCCTCTTGCATTCATATACTCTTTTTGTGATACGTGGTTTGAGCGGCTGCCGTCACAAAGAAAACCGGTGATGCGATAGCGTCTTTCCCGCCCGGGTCGGTTTCTGTTTAGCGGGAAACGGCCCATTCCGCAGCATCCACAGCGGCCTGGTAAAATGGGTGCTGCCCCTAGTCGACGATCGTGTCTGTTGAGCCTTCGTATCAAAAATTTAATAGATTCTCAAATCCTGAAGATTAAAATTGCGGCAGAAAGGCAATTATGCCATAAGGTGTAACCGGGTCTGTTTGGCGCATTCTGCCGTCCGGACCGATAAATGTTGGAATCCCGGAGTGTTAGGGCTTTGTGATCCTTACGTTCCAATTCACCGCCTTTAGGTCCGCGATCCATGAAATTTTTTGATTTTTGTCCTTTCTGTCCGTGCCGGCCGGAAGACTGTAACGACCCTATATAAAACCATATGCTGAATCCATATCACGAACAAATTGGCGACCTGGCTTTTGTGTATGCCCATGCCGGTCGGTTTGCGGACAATGGGAACCACATCTATTCAATCTCCACAGCGATTGTGAGGCCCGGAAAATCCGCCCTCATGTATGATTCTCCTGTTCGGTACCTCAACTTTTCTGAAAGAGAGCGCTATTATTCAAATCTTACGAAAAAGGAGCTCGCCTCGGCACCGGATATCAAAGAAGTCAAAGAGCACACTCGTTCTTTTCTGAAAGGGCAGAAATTTATTTTTGCCTTTACCGTCAACAGTAACGCCGGCGACCTTCAAGATTTCGTTAATGTTGACCGGATCATCGATCTTAATTTTGCGGCTGAATTTTTTCTTCAATATCTTGAAACCCACTCCTTGAAAAGATTATGGGAGTATCTTTTCAAAAAAAGTCGCGAGCAAATCAGTTTTTCCGCCCGGGAAATTGTTGTTTTATCGATGGAGCTTGTCAAAACCATTTGCGGATCGGATCTGAATGATCAAAAATACGGCAGGGCCAGGGTGCTCCGGCACTATCTTCAAAAAAGCGATACGCTTTTCGGTGAAGCGCTCGTTCATATTACCAGAAATTACCGCAACTATTTTGGTGGCCTTTTCGACGCGTTTACCCTGCCGGATACGGAAAAGTGGCAGGGATTTCTGGAGCAGGTGCCCGCGGTATCGATGCCGGACAAGCAAATCGATCCCCAACGAAAAATCTCCGGCCATGAAATCAAGGACAGATATCAAAAATTGACCGATTCCGGGAAAGGGTTCAAGCTGAGGCAATCTCAAATAGAATACGCCCTGACCGTTGCAGACGCACTCAATGAAAATAAAGTCCTGTGCATTGAAGCAGGCACCGGAACAGGCAAAACCCATGGATATCTCGTTCCTGCCATGGAATTTTTACACCGGAACAAACAGCGGCGAATTGCGGTTTCGACCTATACCAAAAGCCTGCAAGACCAGATATTTCAAAAAGAAATAGCGGTACTCAAAGCACTGTTCAAAATTTATGAAGATATCCCGACCGCACTGCTGAAGGGAAAGTCTAGCTATGTCTGTGCTGAAAAATTGACCGATCTTTATGATGAACGACTCCAAGGTGCAAACTTGCTTGCCTGGCTCTACCTGCTCAACAACGTATACAACTATGAAAACGCCGACACGGACACCATCGGCGAAAACGTCCGCCGATATCTCAATACAAAAAACTTTCTGGCAGGCGCCCTCAAAACGGTATCCGCAAATGACGGCTGTAATGGCAAACACAACCGTTGCCCTGCCCAGGTCGTGACCGCTAAAGCCCGCAATTCCCGATTGATTGTTACCAATCATCATAAACTGGCCCTTATTGATATGGAACCGATGCTGTCAGGGCTTTTTAGCAATTATATCATCGATGAAGCCAACCATTTTGAGGATGCTGTGAGAAACGCATTCAGGATAGAGGCTGATTCCCATCTGATGTCTCAATCGCTGCAATATATCGAAAGACGAACCCTGCAGATTAAACCCAAAGCTGCGGAGGAATTAGAGCGTGCGATCGATGATATCATCGAGGGCGTCAATATTTTAAAAAGCCGTATTCACAGTTTACAACTCGCCCTGTCAGCCATAAATCCGCATATCAAATTCTACGAAGAAAGCATATTGCCGCCGGACAACGAAAAATTCAAAAACGGGCACATCGCGTTTCATTTACAGGAAATCCAGGAAGCCGTATCGAATATCAATGGGCCCATGGAAGCCGTATTGGGCGATGATTCCATGCAATCGTTGAATATCACCCCCGGCACAGCCAAAAAACTGCGGACCGAGCGCCGATTGATGAATAAATTTGCGGAGTCTCTTGGCGAAATTGAAATCAGTCTGCGGTCGGAAAACAGCGTGCCGACCTACATGCTGTTTCATCGGAATTTCATCCTGATTGCCTCACCGATAGAACTCGGAGAAATTATTCGCAAAAGCATCTATCCGGATAAGGATTGCATCGTTTATACGGCGGCAACACTATGTGAGAAACAGCGATTCGACTGTTTTCATGAAATTGCAGGACTCGACACACCGCTTTTTTCAGAGCTTGATAAAGACGTTGAAAAACCGGTTGAAAGCATCGCCATCCCCTCCCCTTTTTCACCGGGCTTAATGAAAATTATGGTTCCCAAAGAAGCCACCAGCGGACGTTTCGACAACAAGGCATTGTGGCGCCGTAAAATCGCTGCTCTAATCCCGGATCTCGTCGTTGCCAACAAAGGCCGCACACTCGTTTTGTTTTCAAGCTATGAGGACCTTCAGTTCGTTGCCGCGGAGGTTACCGATGAGATTACCGATGCAGGTTATCCGGTCCTCGTTCAAAATCCGGGCCTGCCCACCATAAACCTGTGCGAGGAATTCAGAACCGTCAAGGAGAGCGTGCTTTTCGGCGTTGACACGTTCTGGTACGGCGTTGATTTTCCCGGTGACACACTGACCCAGGTAATTATAACCCGAGTGCCTTTTCCATCCCCCGGAGATCCGATCCAGATGGGAAGACGAAAAATATTTACGCCCGGGCGGTTCTGGAAGCGGACCAATTACCTCAAAAATATAAAACTCAGGCAGGGCATCGGTCGTCTTATCAGATCGGAGACGGATAGAGGGAAGGTCATTGTCGTAGACAAAAGATTCAGGATTGAAGATTATTCTGTTTAACCGGAAGGCATGAATTTCCATATCGGGACGCGCTTTTTTCCCAAATCGATATGAATTCGTGTCTTTTTGCGGGTTCATCAATCCTATATTAACTAATAAATTCCCAAAGCTCTTTCAAGATCCGCTTTGGCCAAATTGTGATCATAAATGGCGCGGTAGTAATTTAGCTCCGCCTGGGTCAGCAATGCTTGGGCATCGAGCACCTCTGTAGAGACGGCCGCCCGGGCGTTGAACCGCTCCCGGCTTACTCTTAGGTTCTCTTTGCCTTGTTCACCATAGACAACGAAGCCAATACGAAGCCGGGTATGTTTGAGATTATCCATGTTAAGAATCCGATGGCAATCAAACAGATCCCTCGCCTGCGTGCGTGCCAGAAATGCAGAGAGTTTGCCGGCGGCTAATTCATGAGGATCCAGCACCGGAATGCCTGTAGCCTGCCAAGACCCCACATGATGAGAGTCACGAATCATTACCGGCCACAAAGGAATGCGGAACATGAAGTTGATATCCACTTCCAGATTACCAGTCTGGCCGAAGGCGCTTTCATACCGCAGTAACCACTTTCCTCCTGCGTGCTCTTCAGGCATGCGCCTGACAGTTAAATCCTCTCGTGCAAAAACTGCCCGAACAGCCTGCTCGATCTTCGGGCGCTCAGCGAGCATGGTTTCACGATCTGAATCTCCGACGTAGTTCAAATCGATGTCGACGGAGAGTCGAGGGACATCGAAAACGAAAAGATTCAGAGCTGTTCCACCCTTGAGAACCAACTTGCCCTTCAAAAAAGGGTGACTTTGAATGGCATCAAGCAACCCCATCAGGTGAGCAACCTTTTCGAGTATCTCCGGTCTGAATCCGGTCGCTTCTGCCTCGGCTGTTAGTTTATCGGAAGAGATTTTCATAAGACTTCGCTCCACCTCCGTTCGAGTACTTCTATGGGAACAACTAAATTCCACTCTGAGATGAGACGACCGGATTTCCGTTGGGTACGGTCCAGGTAATGCGGCTGACGCGGCCGCAGATCGAGGAGCGGCTTGAGATGACGATCCTCAACCATCAAAGGATTACGATGCTGATCCAGGAAAAATCCTACCTTTGCCGTTGTGGTGGCGTTTTTGAGCAAAAGCACATACTCCACCACTTTATCCAGATCGAAAAACTCAACGGATTCCAAAGACCTCCAGATCTCCTCCCAACTCCCTGAGATGTCCGGTCGATCCAAAACATCTACCAGTGTTCGCTCCAGGCTGGTCACTCGGACTTCCACTCCCATCCGTTCAAGGATTGAAACACCGAAGTTCCATTTTCCGGTATCGCGGAGAACCTTAAGAAATTTGACGCCCCGGAAAACATAAGATCGGAATGAGACTGGGTTCAGCGGGTGTAATGACGAATAGACGAAATACTCTTGGACCGAATAGGCCCGGCCATAAAATTCGAGCGCCGTATGGTGTGTCAAGACTCCATCTTCGGTCAACTTTGCTGCTATGAGAAAAAGGTCGAGCGGATAAGAGTTAGGATCAGCCCCGGGTGGGATAACGGCATATAGTCCGCGCCGCACTGAAAGGATACGCCCAGTTTTCTTGTGGTAGCCCAGAAGTGCCTCTTTAGACCTTGAACCGACCTTCCCGCTGTTCGACAGATGTTCAATTAACTCCGCGCTGGTGAATATCGGATGCTTACGG
>CAYTAQ010000217.1:0-5476 GCA_964435695.1 uncultured Desulfobacterales bacterium
CCGGCCATTCAACCAACTGCCCCATGTAACCAGAGCTGATTTTTGTATATTTTGCGGTATAATTAATCATAAGTGCAATTATCTCCTTAAAATTTGAAGATTATGGCAAATTTTAACTCTTTTAAGTCTAAATGTCAAACTTTGAGCCTATAGTCTAAAAATCTGAAAGATTCTGATAGGGTTTACATTTGTTTTACAATACGTTTCGTCATTTTACTGTATATTGCATCTCAACAAAAAGATGCATTTTTTAAAAAAGCAAAAGAAATGGCCCGAACGGTTCGTGAATTATCACCGAACGCCAAGATCATTTTAGGAGGGCATGGCGTAAGTATTCCAAACATAGAATCCATGATTGACCATGATTTCATATGCAAGGGTGAAGGCGTAAATTTTTTGAGGAAACTCTTTAAAGAAAATACAAACAAGCCTATCAAACATCCCCTTTGAATACAGCTCCTTCAACCGGCAGGTTATGAGGGTCCCCTGGGCGCCTGACGCGGGCATTATTGTGCCTGGTGTAGGATGTGCCAACAAATGCCGTTTTTGTGCAACCTCCCATTTCTTTGGTCGTTATATTCCATACTTAAAAACCGGCCAGGAAATTTTTGATGTGTGTTGCCGGTATGAAGATGAGAAAAAAATAACGGATTTCGGCGTATTGGATGAAAATTTTTTAAAAATGAAGGACCGCGCATTGGAATTGTTGGAGCTGATGGAAAAAAATCATCGCAACTTCAGTTTTTCAATCTTCAGTTCCGCCGAAACACTGACTGCAACTGGGTCCTATGCCGGGAACAAAATTATATAAGGATTATGAAAAAGAGGGAAAACTCATCAAGGGTCTGCCCGACCGAAACGAGTTATAGATCGCTGTTTTGGAAAGGCGGCGCAATTATTTATGGTACACGGGAAGCCTTATCCACATCATCTGAACCTATGATAATTTATGAATTGCTTTAACGCCGATTCGATGGTTTCTTTGCCGGTTATGGGGCACCCATCAACGCGTGTGATTGTTTAGCGGATAAATCGAAAAACAAACAGCATAAAAAAACCATATATCTCCAGCCTGCCAATCAGCATCACAAGGCTTAACACCCATTTGCCGATATCCGGAATCTGACTGTAATTCCCTAAAGAACTTACCATGCTGAAGCCGGGTCCGACATTACCCATGGCTGCCACTGATCCGGAAAATGCCGACATGGCATCCACGCCAACGAATGATAATAGGATGCTCGAAAGAAACACGACGGCCAGATAAACGGATATATAAAGCGTGCTGGTGGCAACGATTTCCTGAGGAATAACCGCATCGTCGACTTTCAGGGCGATGACGGCTCTGGGGTGCTTGAGACGTTTGAACTGCTGGCCTACAGCTTTCCAAAATACAACAACTCTGTCGACTTTGATACCGCCCGATGTCGATCCGGCGCAGGCGCACTGCAGGGAGAAAAATATCAATATGAGTACGGCGAAAGGCGGCCAGGCCGCTGTATCGGTCGTAGCAAACCCTGTGCTGGTCCCAAGGGATATGAGCTGAAATGCCGCATAGCGAAATGACGCCGGCCAGTCTGGGTAAATGGTTCCTTTCAGTTGAATACCGATCAGAAGCACGCCCGCAGCCATTGCAAGGAGGTAATACCTTACAAAGGAGGACTTCAAAAACTGTTTAATATTTCCGGTTACGGCCAGAAAAATAATTCCAAAGTGAATACCGGAAAGGATCATGAAGATGGAGACGACAACTTCCACTGCGGGGCTGTTATAGAACGCGATGCTGTTGTTTTTGGTTGAAAAACCACCTGTGGCAATTGTAGCGAAAGAATGCGTGATCGCATCGAAAAGGCTTACACCCAGCAGCTTGAGAATCAAGGTTTCCAGCAGCGTCAACCCGAGATAGACCACCAGAATAATCTGGAGTGTTTTTTTCGTACGGTATTGAAAATTATCGGCGGCAAGTCCGGATACTTCGCTTTTATAAAGAACCATCGTCGCCTGGCCGATGGAAGGCAGCACGGCAAGCATAAAAATAATAATGCCGATGCCCCCGATAAAATGGGTTGTCGACCGCCAGAAAAGCAAACCAGGCGGAAGGGCCTCGATGTCTTTCAGGACCGTCGCTCCGGTCGTGGTAAACCCTGAAACACTTTCAAACCAGGCATTGGCGAATGTAAATTCTCCGCCATAAAGGATGAACGGCAATGCTCCGATCATCGATGACAGAAGCCAGCTGAAAATGACGACGACAAGACCTTCATCGCTTCGGATGTCATAAGCCGGTGGGACGTAGATGATTGGGAAAATGCCCAGCAGTGCAGCTACGCTTGCACTGTACAAAAGCGGAAGCAATCCTGCGTCAAGCGTGCAGGCCGATATCGCAGCGGATATAAATAAAAAAACAGCGTTCAGCAGCAAGGAAAGGCCGATATACCGTATGATAAGTTGAGGTCTCATGAACTCACTGAATTTTCATATCTTTTTCAGGTATACGTGCCAGCCGGGTAAGATTTACGATTGAATCGGCCAGATCGCGCAACTCGTCTTTTGTCTCGATGTTCAGCTTCACCGGTTCGCCGGATCGAAGAAAAATTTTAATGGATTGAATGATATGGAGAATCGGGTTGACAATGTATAAATTGACGAAAAAGTTAAATATGAGCGAAAAAACGAGCGCTGATGAGAGCGCTACAATCCCGGGCATAATTGCCCGACGCGCACGGTTTTTCAAACTGGATGCTGTTTGATACATGGTCGTGTCATTTAATGTCATGAGCCCCTGTACAGCCTCTTTTGTTTCATTAAATTCTCTGTGAACCTTTTCGAAGTACCAGTTCAAGTTTCCTTCATAAGCTGTCCCCACAATCGGTTTTTCCCAGGTGCTTCGATAGACATTGTAGGCAGCATTGATTTTTTCTATAAAGTCTTTTTCGCCGGGTATGGTTAAGTTGTGGCTTGCAATGGCAAGGGCTTTCCTGAAATTTTTATCCGCATCAACGATGGTGGCTCGTCCTTCTTTCCATTTTCCGGACAAAAGGAGCAGAATGCCGCTGTCTTCCCTTTCCAATGCTTCGATCATCTGTTTGGATGCCGTGATGCTTTTGTAGTTATCATCCAGCAGTTTTTGAACCGAAGTGCTTATGAATGTTAATTCATAGATCGAATAAGCACCCGCTGCCGCCAGCATCACCGCCAGAATTAGAAATCCCAATAAAATTTTAGTTCTGATTTTCACTTGGCACCCCGTATTCCATTTAATTTTTACCTAAATTTAATATTCTTGAAATTTGAAATGCTCATTTTAGGTAATATAATTCCGGCCTTCTATTGGGCAGAAAGAAATGCATTGGGTTGTTTCGGATATGGTGTAAGTCATCTGCTTTAAGATCGGTGAACATGATATTTTCTCGACTGCTCAGACTTTTTGCAATCACGTTTCCTGCGGGGCTGAGAACAACCGAATTTCCCGGAAAGGTAAGCCCCTTGCCATTGGCTCCGGTTTGATTGCACGCAACAATAAACACGCTGTTATCATAAGCCCTTGCGGTGAGGTGGCGCATCCACGACTTGTGCTTTTCAACGGCCAATCCCCTGGGAGAGGCATGCGGCATGAATAAGATTTCAGCTCCGTTCACCGCCATTTGGCTGGAGAGCTCCGGAAAATGTGCATCATAGCAGAGCTGAATGCCGAAGCGGGTGCCGTGAAAATGATGCAGCGGGATGTCCTTTCCCGGTGTATAGTATTCTCGTTCCGGCGGGGCGATGTGCAGTTTTCTGTAAACTTCAAGGTCCCCCCCCGGCTTGGCAATGAGATGGCTTGCATAGATATGGCCGTCACGGCCTTTTTCAGCCATGCCGGCAAGTATGAGAAGGTTGTTTGACGCTGCCATGTATAAGAGCTCCCTGGATGCCGGCCCGGGAATCGATTGAGCAATTTCGATGATATCACGGTGGTTGGTGTATCCGGTAATCGTCAGCTCCGGAAAACAGATGATATCTGCGCGGTTTTTACGGGCCGCTTCTGCAAAGGACGCCGTTTTGTCAAGGTTCTCGCGAATTTTGCCGACCCTGGCATTGCAAATGACCGTGGCGACTCTGATATCTTCCATATCTTTAATTTTTCCGAAGAGTTATATTATATCTTAACGTGGCATATGCTTGGAACATCTAATTCGCTGAAACCGGACTTAATGAGAAAAATTAAAGATTAAAGTGCGCCTTAATCTTGAACACCTTTGTAGCAGGAAGATTGAGTATGTCATGAATCCCGGTTTTTCCCGAGATTTGTTTCAAATTTTCCTCTATTTCATGCATGGAAGGTGCAATGAACGTAAACCAGACATTGAAGCGATTGTCGCGCTGGTAATTATGCGTGACGCCCGGGAATCGATTAACTGTTTTTTTAAAAAACTCAAGCTGTTCCTTTGGAACGCGGGCCGCGCAGAGGGTGCTGACATATCCCAGCTTTTCAGGCACAAAGTTGCCGCCGATCCGCCGGATAATTCCGGCTTTCTTCATATGCGCAACCCGTTTGAGAACATCTGCTTCAGTAAGATTGAGATTTTCAGCAATAACCTGATAAGGGTGTGACGTAATGGGAAAGTCGGATTGGATGCGATTTAGAATTATTTTATCGGTATTATCAAGTGGGGACATGAAACCATCCTCTTTTGTTTTGTGAAAAAATCTTCAGTCGCCAGCATGCTGCGGTCGAGCCTTTTCCAGGGGCAAAAGTCTTACATGTACCTTTCTGGTTCTTGGACCGTCAAATTCGCAGAAAAAGATGCCCTGCCACGTCCCCAGAACAAGCCTTTTATTTTCAATGGCAATGAGTTCCGATGCGCCCACCAGGGACGACTTGACATGAGCGGGAGAATTGCCTTCCCTATGGCGGTAGTCGGCTTCCCAGGGAATGACTTGATTGAGCACCATCAGAATATCCGCCTTGACACTCGGATCAGCGCTTTCGTTAATGGTCACTGCGGCGGTTGTATGCGGGACATACAAAAAACAAAGTCCTTCTTGTATATCGCTGGACTGAATCATATCCTGAACTTGGGATGTAATATCGACGAGCGCTGTCCTGGATTTTGTTTTGATTGTTAGAATCATATTGCCTCCGTGAACCCGTAGCCCGTTAGCCCGTTAGCCCGTTGGCCGGTTCGCCTGCCGAACTGAATCTTCAATCTTTCCGTACAAAAAAAGGCCCTGCGCAGTCGGCAGAGCCTTTTTCATTTTGAAACGGACCGCATTACTTCATGCTGTTAGACGCACCCGGTCGGTTTGGGAATGCCGGCCATCTTACAGGCGCCCTTGCCGGGCCCTGAGGGGAACAGCTCGTAGATGTGTTTCAATTTGAAGCCGGTCACCTTGGACAGAACGCGAACCATCGGAGCGATACCATTTTTCTTGTAGTAATCCTGATGCACGTTGATAACTTTCCAATGCTACTCGTTCAGCTCTTCAATACCTT
>CAYTAQ010000218.1:0-5474 GCA_964435695.1 uncultured Desulfobacterales bacterium
TACAGACGTCCTTACCGGCCTATTGCTTGAAAAGGATTTTTCCAGTTTTAAGAAGGCAGAGTTGCGGCTTTTGCCTAGTTCTCTAAATAAGAAAGATGCGGCGCTCCTAAATTTGAAGGAAGGTGAAAGCGTTTTCAGGCTGGAACATACCTATTACGATTTTAAAGACGTCCCTTCCGCCTTTGGATGGTTCCTCATTACTCCGGAAAAAATGCCGCTGATATCCAGGATGGGGGTATGGCATGATTAAAAAGCTTCATGGAAAGAAGAAATCCGACAACAACTTTAAAAGAAGGCAGCTCTTGATTGATTTGATCGCCGACATTGAAGAAAAGCAGACTATATTCGAAATAAAGAATATGCTGGATTCCGGTTGGGAACCAACCGAAATCATGGAGAGCTGTATCCAGGGTATGCAGAAGGTTGGAAAACGTTTCGAGGAAGGTCGCTACTTTATAGCCGCCTTGATAATGGCCGGCGATATCATGCGTCAGGCAACCGAAATTCTCGAAGAAAATTTTTTACGACAGAAATCCAATCTTGTCGGAGGCGTCATTTTATTGGGAACGATTTCAGGGGATATCCACGATCTTGGAAAAAATTTGTTCGCTATCTTAGCTCGATGTGAGGGATTTCAGGTGGTGGATCTGGGCGTCGATGTGAAACCCGAACTTTTTCTAAAAGAGACCAAAAGAATCAAACCTGATCTGACAGGAATAAGCTGTTTGATTACCTCCGCCTTGCCGGAAATGAAAAAAGCCGTAGAACTGATGAACAAAGAATCCCCTGAGCACCGACCGCCGGTAATTATTGGCGGCAGCTGTATCGATGAACATTTTTTCAGGTATGTGCAATCTGACTATTGGGCGCAAAACGCTGTTCAAGGCATAAGAATCTGCCGAAATATTATAAAAAGATGAGAAATTATTTCAACAAAAAGTGAGCGTTCCATGAAAATTGCGCTGATTGCGCCCCCTTACCCGCTTTCCGAGTCTCCCGCCCCGCCCCTCGGCCTTTGCTGCGCAGCAGCGGCCTTCGAAGCAGCGGGCTGCGAAGTACGGATCCTCGACTACATCGTCTCGCAGTATACTCCGACCAAGCTTAAGGCGGAAGTGGAGCGGTTTTCCCCGGATATCGTGGGGATCAATTCCGTTACACTGAATTTCCGTCGAGCGGCGGAAATCCTCCAAACCGTAAAGGAGATGGATGATTCCATCATCACCGTCATGGGCGGGCCACATGTTTCCTTTGATTTCCATCAGACGCTGCAGCGATATCCGGGAATCGACCTGATTGTGGTCGGTGAAGGGGAAGAAACCATTCGGGAGCTGGTTCCCGTCGCCGCCGACCGTGACGCCTGGCCGCATGTTCGTGGCATTGCCTTTGCCGCAAACGGGGCTGTCCGCTACACCGGCAAAAGGGAATTCATCGCCGACCTGGATGCGCTGCCCCTGCCCGCACGCCACCTCCTGCCGCTAAGCCGCTACCAGGCCATGGGGTTCCCGATCAGCCTGATCACGAGCCGGGGATGTCCGAACCAGTGCATCTTTTGCCAGGGCTGCCGTATGGTGGGCAGCCGGGTCCGCAATCGATCCCCGGAAAAGGTGGTGGATGAAATCGAGGCGATCCTCTCATACGGGTTCCGGCGGATCAATTTTGCGGACGATTTCTTTACCGTGAGCAAGAAGCGGGTTGGCCGCATCTGCAGTGAAATCCGAAGGCGCGGTTTATCCTTCGGCTGGAGCGCCTTCGCCCGTGCCGACTCTGTCGATCGCGACCTGCTGTGCACCTTGAAGAAAGCGGGCTGCGACGCCCTGCTCTTCGGCATCGAATCGGGAAACCAGGAGATGCTCGACCGGGTCGGCAAACGAATCCGTTTGGAACGCATCCGAGAAGCCGTCGCCGACGCCCGGGCGGCGGGCATGAATATTTTCGGATCCTTTATCGCCGGTCTGCCGGGCGAAACCCTCGATACGCTTCGGGAAACCCACGTTTTTGCAATGGATTTGGGCATTCCGTTCGGCTATCACTTCCTGGCGCCTTTTCCGGGAACACCGATCCTCGATGACATCGATCAATTCGACCTGCAACTGCTCACCGACGACTGGTCGCGATTCGATGCGAATCACCCTGTCACACGGACGGCCGCCCTGTCCGCCGAGGATGTCGAACAGTTTGTCTACGACAATTACTTGAAGGTGATCGAAGCGGAAGAGATTTGCATCGCCCAACGATTTCAGGAAAACCGATGCAGCGCGACCGAATGGATGCAGTACATGGGAAAGCAGAAAAATGAAATCGTGTTCCAGATCTTCTCCAACGATCTCATCGAACGGCACGGAACCGTTCCCGACGGTCATCGCGGAGTGGACCCCGCCAAGCTGCTGATCGAGAACCTGCAGCCCTTCCTAGAAAACGATTCCGCCATCGTGGCAACCGTAATGAAAGAGATCATCGAAAAGGGATTTTTGACATGCCGTCCGGCAGCAGGCAGCCGCAGGTGGCAGTGGGCCAAGAATTCTGAGTGATATAGCGGGACGCCTATGATCTATGTTTTCGTGAAATGCGGGACGCCCCACACATTTACAGTTTTTTTGTTTTAAAGCATGGATTTTCGCGGCATACCTTCCATCTATCATTTACTTTATATTATACAAACTGCAAATATGTGGGGCGTCCCCAACTTTTCATATGCTCTCCGTCCCTATATGGTTAGAGGTCAGCACAAGTCCTTTGAATACTTTGGTTTTTACTTTAGTGGAGTTAGATTGTCAAGAAATTAAACCAGTTCCATGTAATAACTTGACATCGTTAATAATATTTGCCATTCTTTGCCATCCTATTTTTTACCTATCTTTCCACAGGAGCGCAGAACATGGCACTCACAAAGGCCGACATAATAGAAGCCATACAATCGAAGAACAATCTTACGAGGGAACAGAGCAAACAGGCAGTGGAGTCAATCATAGACCTCATGAAAAATACCCTATCAGATGGAGAAGACGTCTTGATCTCTGGGTTTGGCAAGTTCTGTGTCAACTCAAAGAACGAGCGCAAAGGACGTAATCCCAGTACTGGTGAAGATCTGATGCTGGCACCAAGGAAGGTTGTGACCTTTAAGTGCAGTGGTCAGCTGAGGGAGAGGGTGAATGGATAAAGAAAAAGAATTTGCGCTTGATTTTTTACAG
The DNA here is from genome assembly GCA_964435695.1 of uncultured Desulfobacterales bacterium. Lineage (GTDB taxonomy): Bacteria > Desulfobacterota > Desulfobacteria > Desulfobacterales > B30-G6 > CAYTAQ01. Next base: position 3,189 of record CAYTAQ010000218.1, read on the forward strand.
ACGTCAATTGGAATACCCTTCAGAATTGTTTCAAATGAACTGACAACATTTAAGGACAACGAGAGACATGAAATCGTCCTCCAAATATTGGAAGAGGAACCTGATATTTTTGCTCTTGGCCTGATATTCACCTTATCCTTAATGTCATTTACATTTTCAGCACCGAGAGGGTATTCAGAACTTGAATTTATACCTGATGAAGAATGGAATATCATATATTTTCTTAAAGGACTTGAATTTGTAAATCAACGCCTTGAGTTCTATGCGGATTATATCTCTGGTAGGCACATGAAAACAAGGATCGTATATGAATCCGGTGGCCGACTAACCTTGAGGACCACAAACAGAGGTCGTGGTGCGGATCGATGGATCACGCATTTACAGGGAAAGGGGCATATAAAAGAAGTTTAATGTGAGGATCATGTTTATATTTTTAGACACAGAAACCACAGGATCAGGATCAGAAGACCGCCTCTGCCAGATCGCCTTCAAAACAGAAGGCGGCAAAGCGATTGATGAACTATTCAATCCTGGTATGCCTATCTCTATTGAAGCCATGGTAATCCACCACATAACCAACGAAATGGTTGCGGACAAACCAAAGTTCAAGGGAAGCGACACCCATAAAAAACTGCAATTAATGTTTGCCGATCCCGATTCCGTTGCTGAAGTCCCGCTGGATTATCTTGAATGGTTGTCTGGAACGAAACTTGATGAGGACTTGGCGTATACTGTACGACATTATCTTATAAAGACTGGAGAGGGTGAATGGATAGAGACGGAATCGTTTGCATATTCTGTGGTGGCAGGGCAGATATCAAAGAACACGATAATTTGAAAATTGTATCCTGTCCGGAATGTAAGCGTGAAACTGATCTGGAAACGTATCAAGACATGTTTGACAAGTGGATGGGTGACGTACGTGAGGATAAGAAATGAAAAAAGTATTCCCGGGACCAATCCAAAATCTGCCAGAAGCTGACATACCGCTGGAAGGTGTTAAGGCATTCTTGTCACAATCAGATAATCATCAGATTCTGTTTATGGAGTTTAAAGAGGATACTTATTTGCCTGAACATTCACATGCTGCACAGATAGGGTTTGTGCTTGAGGGAAGGATAGATTTGGTTATAGATGGTAAACAACTCTCATTCAAAAAAGGGGATCGTTATTACATACCAGCCGGTGTGAAGCACTCCGGAAAAATATATAGAGGATATGCCGACATAACATTCTTTGATGAACCTAAACGGTATTTAGTAAAGAAACGATCCTAACATTTGACCAACAGCAGCATATTAAATGCCCATTTTGTGAAACAGATCATATCCTGCCCAAGGTTGGTAACACAGGTTGCTGGTGATCAGGATTTTCATTGTATCAGGTTCTTATAAATCGCAAGGGTGGTCTCTATATAGCGTTGATACCCGTATTCGATTTCAATATTGTGCCGGACCGGGCTTTGCCAATGATTTATGAGTGACGCAATTTTTTTCTGAGTTGTTACGGTATCTTCAAGGTCTACTCTTATTATCTGACTTTCCGGCAGGTCCCGCGTATATTGCGCATATTCATTTATGCCCATGGTTTTATCTGTGATTATCGTGACTCCGGACCAGAGGGCTTCACATACGATATTTGAAAAATCGTTTATGGGGTTATCTTTAGAAAAAAAGAGAGGGTAATCAATCCGGCCTAAAAGTTGAGGAACATTCGCCGGGTGAACAAATTTGCTGAACTCATGAGTTTTCAAACCACGAACTTCGGCAAACCTTGAAAATTCATCGAATCCTTTTCCCTGACCAACGAAGCTGAGTGCATGCTTTGCTTCGATACCGGCGAAAATATCCACTATCTTGTCCAGGCTTTTATATTTCCAGTAATAATTAATTTTACCGACATGAGCAAAGGTAGGTATCTCGCGCGAAGTTATAGCAGGTTTGAAATATTTTTCGTCGGGGATATAGCGAGGGAGCACATAGACATTTGGATTGAGTGCTTCAAAAATCTCTCTGTTTTTATCGTCGGTAATAATTGCCGACGCATTTTTCATCACTTCATGCAGAAGGTGACTAAAAACACCCTGCTTCAGAAATTTGGCGATATCGCTTCCGCCATGCCGTAACATATGGGGGATACCGGTTATTCTGGACAATAGGTATCTATTCTCGCTTTTCGTGGCATGATTAACGCCTACCACATCCAACCACCAGTGAAAAGCATAAAATCATATGTCCCTATTATTCCCAGATTTTGGGAGAGCATGGTTGCCCACGATATTCGGCA
>CAYTAQ010000219.1:0-4261 GCA_964435695.1 uncultured Desulfobacterales bacterium
GTTCAATCAGGCATCCATAACATACAAACCGGTTTTTTTTAAAAGTTAAATAAACGACGGGGACAGTTGTTGCGAATAAATTATTGTAACCTGCCCCGGGAACGAGGTGGAACAAATGGAACAAACATCCATAAATAACCCCCCAAGCCGTGTAACAGACCTGGTGGGACAGAAGAAAGAAGGATCGACCGTGACATGTGGTACCTCCTTTGAAATCCTGCCTGTTGATTTTGACTATCGTGACAATCCGTTTCAGGCGTTCATATTCCTTTGCCGTTATAAAGGAACCATCGACGGCGAAGAATACAAATTCAGAAAGTGTTATGCCCGCGGTTGTCCAGACAACCTGTGCCCGCATGTCTCCCAGGCGGTAATGATTGCCAACCGCTATCTCCAAAAGGATTATCATAAGCTGGAAAAAGCCGGCATCAAAATCGAAAGACTGTTTTTCACCCTGGAAGATATGACCGTCAAGTTTGACGGCTACCAGAAAGAACACGATGCGACACTGGTCATCCACGATTATATCAATATCGCCAGAGAGGGCAATGAGGTGTCTGTGGAAGTTGCGCTGGAATATGTGCCCGGGGTGGAGCGCTTTGTGGGTTATGACAATGAAATGATCTATATGATGGGCGGATTCACGATTGCCTGCCTTGGGAAAACCCACCATTATGAGCGCTGTCTGGCCTGCTACCAGGTAAAAAGGGAGAATGAATTAAAACCGTATAGCATCAACATTGCCAATGAGCGCCTGAAAATTCTATATGATGAATTTGACCAGGCCGATATTCAGTTTAAAAAAGTTTTTTTCAAGTAAGTAACGTGGATGGCTTTAACGATGGATCACGAACTTCGGACAGCCATCGCTGAACAGGGATATTCGGGGTTCGTTGACAAGCAAAAATAAACCAAAGGAGAATAAAAATGAGTGAAAGAGTTGTCATTGTCGTGTCTTGTGGAACCAACAACCCCAACCGCGCTACCCGGGCTATCCATCTGGCAACGGTTGCGCATAAAGAAGGCAAAGATACCGTTCTATTTCTTCTGGACGAGGCGATTTACCTGGCCAAAGAGGGATTGATCGAGCATATGCGGGCGGCCACCGGAGATATTGCCGATGATTTAATGACCTACCTTCAGGCCCATGAAGTGCCGATTCTGGCATGTACCCCATGTGCTAAAACCCGCAAGGTTTCCCAGGATGAGCTCATAGAAGGTGCCAGACTGGCCCCGGCTACGGAACTGATCAATCTGTGTTGCGGAGCAACGGTCATTAGTTTATAGCAACCCGGTAGATCAAATCCCGGAAGGGGTGTACGCTGAGACCCCTTCCGGGTTGTATTTTTGCACAAGCGGAGGGAGAAATAAACGCAATGGCCGAAAAAAGCATTCTGGTGATCGGCGGCGGTGTTGCCGGTCTTACGGCGGCTTCTGAACTGGCCGATTTGGATATTGACGTTGAAATCGTGGAACAATCAGACTTTGCCGGTGGTCATGCGATCCAGTATGCCTGCAAGGCTACGGATCAGTGCGTCAAATGCGGCGCCTGCATGGTTGAGGAAAAACTCGAACGGGTTGTTCAACATCCCAAAATCAAAGTGATGACCGGCACCCGGATTCAGGATGTAACAAGATCGGAAGATTTTTCCGTGAAATTACTGAAAAAACCGGTCTTTATCGATCCTGAAAAATGCAGCAATTGTGGATTGTGCTTCGAGAAATGCCCTGAACAAGGCGCCATCGCGAAAGGGTTCTCCAAAAACCACGTTCCTTTTTATGCCATCTCAAGCGAAAAATGTCTCTATCTGAAGGATCGATCGTGCAGTGTGTGCCAGGAGACGTGCCCGGAAGGCGCCATTGATCTCACTGCCGAAGAAATGACGGAATTCACCCATGCGAATGCCGTGATTCTCGCCACAGGATTTATGCCCTTCAACCCTGCGAGCAAACCATACGGATATGGCAAATTCAAAAATGTCGTCACCAGCCTGGACATGGAGAAAATGCTTAGAACGGATGGGCGGGCACGAAAACCTTCCAACGGCGTTGCGGCGGGCAGCATCGCTTTTATTCAATGTGTCGGCAGTCGCGATGCCAAACTCAATCACCTGTGGTGTTCAAAAGTTTGCTGCGGCTCAGCCTTGCGCATGGCGGGCCTGGTGAAAACACGGCAGCCTGAAACCCAAATCACTTTTTTTTATATGGATGTACAAACCTTTGGCAGGGATTTTGACGAATTTTATGCTAAAATTCAGAAAGATGTCCGCTTGATAAGGGCCATCCCGGGAGACATCTATCCCGTCGCCAACGACCAGTTGCAAGTGACATATCTGGATAATGCTTCCAGTGAAACACGCCAGGAGGAATTTGATCTGGTCGTACTATCGGTAGGGATGGTGCCCTGTCAAGGCATGCATAAAACAGCAGAAGCACTGAAGCTGCACCTCGCTGAAACCGGGTTTGTGGCGCAGGCTGATAAAGGGGGGATGACTTCTGAAAAGGGCGTCTTCACGGCCGGCGCCGTCAGCGGTCCTATGAGCATCCCCGAGTCCATCGCCAGCGCCGGCAAGACTGCCTTTGAGGTGGCCAAGTATCTTGGGATTTAACAGAAAAAAATGAACATCGAAAGGACTTGCTTTGGAAGCGAAAACACTGATTCTGGGCTGCAGCCGCGTTGCGCGGGAAATCGCAGAAGAATTGCTTGAAATGGATGGAGACGTCATTGTGGCAACACCGGACGATCGCGGTGATGCCGTGCTGTTTGATGATTTGAATACCGCGAAAAAAGCAGCTAACCTGGAGGTTCTCCCGGTTGCCGGTTCTGTTTCCTGCAGCGGTTCGGTGGGTCATTATCGCCTGACCTTTACCGCAAACAGCACCTCTGTTACCCGGACCGTTTCCAGCATCATTATAGCTGATGATGTGGCGCGCAAACCCAATTTTTCCCTTTATGGTGTTGCGGCATCCAATGGTGTGGTTTCACTTTCTCAAGTCAATGAATTTATCGAATCCGGAGCAGGCCCGGCAAAAAAAATTTTATCGGGGAAAAGAATCGCATTTATTACGGGGCTGGCAGAAGAAAGTAACCCTGTAATCACCGAAGAAGTCATGCGCTGTGCACTTAAATTACAGCAGGAATTCAACCAGCAGACTTACATATTCACCGGGAATCTCAAGGTTGCCGGAAACGGCCTGGAAGCCCTTTACCGGCAAACCAAAAAAGCCGGTGCCATCTACATGAAATTTACGGAAACCATGCCGGATATCCGTGTCGATAAAGACGACAGCGTCATCATAACCTATGTCGATGAAATTATTCGTGAAACTTTCACATTAAATCCGGATGTCACTGTCATCGATGAAGCCCTCCGGCCCTCTGTTTTTTCGCGTAACCTTGCGAACACCCTCAATATCGATACAGGCCCGGATGAATTTGTTCAGTCCGATAATGTTCACCGGTCCACGGTATTCACCAACCGAAAAGGGGTTTTTGTCACTGGATTTTCGAAGAGCGTCCAAACAGAGGGGGAACGGCTGGCAGATGTCGGCAGTGCAGCCCTTGCCGTGCTGAATCTCTACCAAAAACCTCCAGTGGCGCAAATGGGAAAGGCCGAAATCCAATTTACCGGGCACTGTGTCGGCTGCCTGACCTGTTTCCGCATCTGCCCGTATGGAGCTATCTCCTTGAATCCAAAGGTCGTTGTTGATCCGCAGGTTTGTGAGGGCTGTGGTATCTGTGCGGCTGAGTGCCCTCGATTTGCCATTAAGATTGCCGCGCCGGTTGGTGGGGCAATTGCCGACAGAATTCCGGACAGAAAAAAAACACCCCCTACAGGAGAATTCAAACCATCCATAACGGCTTTTTGCTGCAGCCGATCCGCTAAAGGAGCAGGCGATCTGGCATCCTGTATGGGGTATGCGCTTCCGCAAGGCCTTCGTATCGTCGAAGTCCCCTGTGCAGGCGGCATATCGCCGGCGCATCTTTTTTCTGCTTTCAGCAAGGGTGCGGACGGTGTGCTGGTGCTGACATGCCATAAAGGTAACTGCCATTCGGAATACGGCAATGTATATGCACACCAAAGAGTGAATCAGGTGGCTGATATGCTGCCCCGGCTTGGCTTCGAACCTGAAAGACTGGCCTACAAGACACTTGCCTCAAATATGGGAACGGAGTTTAGCGAAACGGTCAATGAATTTGAAATGCGGCTCCTGGAACTTGGACCAAGCCGATTGAAACAGCAGGCTTAAAACCCTGCAC
>CAYTAQ010000219.1:4361-5452 GCA_964435695.1 uncultured Desulfobacterales bacterium
GATCACACCAAATTCCAATCCTGGCCGTATTCTCAAGACTTCTGCATCACCTGCGGGCTATGTTCCAGCTCATGCCCTGCATCGGGGATCGATGGATTTGATCCACGAAAACTGGTTCGGATGTTGTCTATAGGCCTTGAGGATGCGGTAATTGAATCACGCTGGCCCTGGATCTGCACCATGTGCGGCAAGTGTGAAAATGTCTGCCCCATGGAAATAGATATCGCCGATGCAGTCCGGCGTGTCCGATCCTTGCGGGCCAGAGACAAGGTCCCCGGCGTTATTCACAAAGGGTTGGAGGCGGCGCTTGAAACCGGTAACAATCTGCGGCTGCCCAAAGATGATTACATTTTCATCCTTGAAGATGTGGCGGAAGAGATTGCCGAAGAACCCGGGTATGAGGGATTCAAGGTTCCCATTGATAAAAAAGGCGCCAACATACTCACCACCATTCACAATAAGCTGGTCAACACCCACACCGAGGATTTAAAGCACTGGTGGCGGATTTTTCACGCAGCCAAAGAGGACTGGACAGTGCCTTCTGAAAACTGGGAGGGAACCAACTGGGCTTATTTTACCGGTGATGACGAGGCCATGAAGATCATGACCGGCCGTATTGTCGAACATATGGAGAAGCTGGAGGTCAAAACACTGATGTGGCCCGAGTGAGGGCACGCTTATCTCGCGACCCGGTCGGGTCTCGAAAAACACTATCCCGAAGTATTTGAAAAATTTGAATTTGTCACGGTATTCGATCTTCTCATAAGGTACATTAAGGAAGGACGAATCAAACTGGATAAAACACGGTTCAAAGGGCCGGCAACCTATCATGATCCGTGTAACTACGGCAGAAAAGCCCAAAAACAGTTCGGACACGGATTTTTTGAAGAACCACGCTGGATCCTCAGCCAGTGTATTGAAAACTGGACCGACCTTTACCCGACGGAAATGAATCAGATCTGTTGTGGGGGCGGCGGCGGCACGCTGGTTAATGGATATAATCAGGAACGCGTTTTTTATGGACGCAGAAAAATGGACCAGATCCGGGCTACCGGCGCCGGGATGCTGGTGGTCCCCTGCCACAGCTGTCA
>CAYTAQ010000220.1:0-5399 GCA_964435695.1 uncultured Desulfobacterales bacterium
ATCATAAAGAAAATCTGTGGCGCCAACCCATCATACCACTGGATTGCACTGGAAAAAAACAGGGGCTTGAGCACCGCCATTAAGGCAGGCATCGATCATTGCCCTACGTCCCTGATTGGGTATATTGATGCAGATCTCCAGACGACCCCCAATGAGTTTTTGGGCATGCTTGAATACATCCCTGAATACGATATGGTAAACGGTATCCGGCAAAAACGAAAGGATACGTTTGTCAAGAAACTGTCGTCAGCCATCGCCAACGGTTTCCGTAAAAAATTGATCGGCGACGGCATCCACGATACCTGCTGCCCGTTAAAAATCATCAAATCAGAATTCGCTAAAAAGATACCGTTCTTTAACGGCATGCACCGATTTATTCCGGCACTGGTGCAGCATGCGGGCGGAACCGTCATGCAGGTGCCGGTGAGCCATTTCCCCAGGTACGCCGGAGAAGCCAAGTATCATTTGCGAAATCGCCTGGTGGGACCCTTTGTCGACTCGCTGGCGGTTGCGTGGATGAAAAAACGTCTTATAAACTATAAGCTGATTGAATAATTGGTATGAATAATACGCTGATTTTTGGCATCGGATTCTCGGCCCAGATCCTTTTCTCAGCCCGCATGATTGTCCAGTGGATACAATCTGAAAGAGCGGGAAAAGTCTTGTCCCCGGTGCTTTTCTGGCAACTCAGCCTTGGCGGCTCTTTTCTGCTGATCATATATGGTGTGCTGCGTTTGGACGTGGTCATTGCGGGCGGCCAGTTTGTTTTGTATTGTATCTATATCCGGAATCTTATACTGAAAAAAGCCTGGCAAGGCAGGTTCGGCCTGACGGTTTTGTATGTCGTTCTGCCGCTGGCGGCCGTGGTATGGCTGCTTTTCAGCAGACACATCGATTTTCATGAAATCATCACAGGGGCGGATATTCCTTCCTTGCTTCTTTTTTGGGGAGCGTTCGGCCAGGTGGTGTTTTCGCTTCGATTTGTCTATCAGTGGATCTATTCCGAGAGGTGCAAAGAATCCGTTCTGCCGGCGGGGTTTTGGGTGATCAGTCTTGTCGGCTCATTCATGCTGATCTTATATGCCGTCTTTCGATTGGACCCGGTCATTTTTATCGGCCAACTTTTCGGTACGGTTGTCTATTCACGAAATATTTATCTTCATTACAGCCACAGCAAAAGCAACTAATGTTCGCATCATCGTTCCGGCCCATAAAACTGTCTTTTGAACCGCAGCAGCGAGCGCATTCCCCGCGGCTTGCCGTGGGATTAGCGAGCGAATCTAAAATAGACAGAATTCCTTACGGTCGAAGATTCTCCGCCGTTTGCGGTGGGGAGCTTCAAAAAATGGGCTTACAGATTTTGACCTTAGGGGTAATCTGCTTCTGCTCTTTTTTTGTCCATTCGGGCGCCCATGATGTGGATCTTATGGAAGCGCGTAATTTCGTAACGGCCAGAGAGATTGTTCAGTACCATAACTGGCTGGTTCCGACCTTAAACGGTGAGATACGCATCGCCAAGCCGCCTCTGCCGACCTGGATCACCGCCCTTTTCCGCATTGCGGGGGGAAATCATGATAACAATGCGTTGATGCGCCTGCCCGCAGGGCTTGCAGCTTCCCTGATGGTTTTTTCACTCATGGGCCTGATGCGCACGCTGACAACAGATCGCCGGCTGCCTTTCATGGCCGCCGCCGTACTGGCAACCAGCATTATAGTTATCGACAACGGGCGCCGGGGGTCCTGGGATATTTACTGCCACAGTTTTATGCTGACGGCCATCTGGGCGCTGGCATATGGATGGCAAAGAAAAACCCGCACAGCAGGTGCATGCATTTTGGCAGGCATTTTCCTGGCTTTTTCGTTCATGAGCAAAGGCCCTGTCTCCTTTTATGTCTTGTTGCTGCCGTTTATGGCGGCATACCTCGTCTTCTTTGGATATCGCCCCATCATCGGCAAGTGGAAAGAATTGGGGGTATCGTTGATCATTTTCGCGGTTCTGAGCAGCCTCTGGCCGCTTGCAATTTATTACGCCTATCCCGAGATAGTTAAGACCGTCGCCGCAACAGAAGTGTCGTCATGGGCCGGCCGGCATGTGCAGCCTTTCTATTTCTATCTGTCATTCCCTGTTTATGCCGGCATCTGGTCCGCCGTCGTGCTCTGTGGCTTTATGAAAACATATGCCCGGAAACGGGTGGAACCTTTCGGGCGCTATGGCTTCATATTGATCTGGATCATTCTGAGTCTCGTGCTGCTGTCCATTATTCCGGAAAAAAAAGAGAGGTATTTAATTCCCGCTTTCATTCCCATGGCGATCATGGCGGCAACCCTGTTTCGTTCATTGGTCCGGAATTTTAAAGAACGGATCGCAAGCCGTGGCGATACGCGGCTGATGGCCGTCCAGACCGCTCTTTCATGTCTGGTTTCACTGTCGGGGCCTGTTGTCTTGTACGTGTTCGGCATTCGCAAGAATTTGATAACGCCCTTGGCTGGAGCCGGATGGAGCATATTTTTCCTTTTTATTGCAGCCATCATATTGTTTTACGGAATTACCAGGAAACCCGCCAAAATTTTTGCACTCAATCTCATGCTGGTATGTCTGATCAATCTGGCATTGCCGCCGATAATTTATCAATCGCCCCTTTTCAGAAAAAATCCGGAATATCGTTCACTGCGGCTTGTGAGAGAATTGAAGGCGCTGGAAGGTCTCCCCTATTATCATGCCGGCAATGTGTCGCCCATAGAGGTATGGGATATCGGTAAAAGAGTAAAACCGATCGAATTGCAGGACGGATCATTCCCTTTGGACGATCTGCCACTGGTATTATTTTCCGATACAAATCCTGCCCTGTCCCTGCCGGATGGGTTGCGGGGAATTCTGGATATCGAAATCCTGGGAGAATTTAAATATCACCCAGGACATGCCAAGCGGATCAAATACGTGGCGCTTGTCAGGCGGGGTGTAAAATAACAACAATTTTTTTAGCAAACAGATGAAATGAAAAACGGTTTAAAATATCATAACGAATCAGATATGTCGCTGACTCTTGCAGAAGCAATTTGTTTGATCGCCGCGTTTTGTGATTGATCGCCGCGTTTTGTGATTTAATGATGTACAAAATTCAGGAATAATGTTCGAATGAGAACCAAGAAATGGATCGTTTTTGTTGTCTGCCTGTCCGGCATAGCCTTTCTTTTTTGGCAGGCAGCGTCAACTGGCGAGGTTCAATCCGTGCCATACAGGAATGGGTCGATAATCCCGCAGTTGAAAAGCGGCACGGGCGTTGTCCCATCACGGGAGCCCCGTTATATTTCCGTCCGGTTGAAAAAACCCTTACAGACCCTGGTTGCCGGCGAGACCGGAAGTTTTGAACTCGAGGCATATCTCAATGAGCCGAAAAGTGTAATTGGCACCCCGCTCGAATGGAACCGGGACGCGGCGGGCCCGGTCATCATATGGATTGCCGCGCCTCCTGAAAGTGGGATTGCTTTTATTGACAGGATCCGGTCGGACAGACCTTATCATCATCTTATGGTGAAATATGCTCTTCCGAAAGAACACCATTCACAACCGATAGAAGCGAAAATAGAGTACATCCTAAATTCCGAGACAAAAGCCGGAAGCCACTCTTTTTGGCTGGATATATCCGCGGAACTGATCACCGCGGATGGGCAAGCGATCCATGACATGGGTGTCGTGACCTTGCCTTTCGAGGTCGATACCCATCTCCGGACCAAACTACTCATGTTGCTTGTCGTTGCCGTCGCCGTTTTTCTTTTTATTGTGGAGTGGGTGCGTGTCGACGTCGTCGGCATATTGATGATGGTATTGCTTCCCGAACTGGGGCTTCTTAATGCCCGCGATGCCTTTCGCGGTCTTAGCAGCAATGCAGTCATGGCTATCATCGGAGTCATGATCATCGGTTACGGTTTAAGCCGGGCAGGTCTGGTCAATCGCATTATTCAGCCTGTGATGGGGTTTATCGGAAAGAGCTCTTCCCGGCTCGTCGTGATTTTTTCCGTGCTGATTGCAACCATATCGAGCGTTATGCAAAACACCGGTGCGGCTGTGCTCTTTTTGCCCGCTATCCGGTTAGCGGCATCCCATAAACTTAAGATCCATATTTCCCGCGTGCTCATGCCCATCGGGATGGCAGCGATTCTTGGTGGAACTTTAACCATGATCGGGACGAGCCCTCTGATTCTGCTCAACGATATTTTACCCCAGGGAATGCCCAAGTTTGGTTTCCTCGAGCTGACTCCCATCGGCCTGGCCATCGTCATCGCGGGGATCGCGTATCTTTCCACGGGGGGAATGCGCCTGCTCGCTGGACCTTCTCCGAGTCAGCCCGACGTCAAAGAGGGGTCGACCAGCGACCTTGAAGATACCGTTCTCAGTTCCTATCCATTAATATGCGGGCCCTATGAAATTTTTGTGCCTGAAGACTCCCAGATGGAGAAAAACCCTCAGGATGTGATAGGTATTCGGCGGCGATACATGGTAAACATCGTGGCGTTGGCCAACACCAACACGTCCTGCGATGTCGCCCCTTTGCCGAACACGGTTATTCGGGCCGGGCATGCCCTGTGTGCCTACGGCCCGGATAAGGCCGTAAGGGACTTCGTCCGAGAGTACGGACTAGCTCTAAGAAAAGAGCCAATCCTTTTCAAGCACACCATGTTCAATCCCTCCATAGCAGGCGTCGTAGAGATGTTGGTTTCTCCTCGATCAAGCCTGATAGGCAAAACGATCAAGGGAATACGCTTCCGCGAGACCTTCGGGATGAACCCCCTATCCGTCCATAAGTCCGGCAGAACCTATTATCGGGAATTTGCAGATCTGGCCCTTCAATCCGGTGATATGGTTCTTGTCCATGGCACCTTAGAACAATTTCACGCCCTGCAAGAGTTTGACCAGAATCTTATCGTTATTTCGCCATTTGAAAAAGAATTTCACAAGCCTGAAAAGGCGACAAACGCCTTGGCATGTTTTTTGACCGCTCTTGTTCTGATGGTTTTTTCTAGTTTTTATTTTCAAAAGAGCGCCTATAATCCTCTTCCCTTATCAATTTGCCTCATGGTGGGTGCTTTGGGCATGATATTAAGCAAAGTCATGACCATCAGTGAAGCATACCGTTCTGTGGATTGGCGTACTGTCTTCCTGCTTGGCGGGCTTATTCCTCTGGGCATGGCCGTAGATCAGACCGGGACCGCTCAATGGATCGCGAAGGGAATTATCATCGTTTTCGGCAATTACATGTCTCCACTCCTGCTTTTGATCATACTCGCCTGCCTGAGTTGCGCTTTTACCATGGTGATCTCGAATGTCGGAGCATGCGCCCTGCTCGTACCTTTGGGGGTGTCCATTGCAACCCAGATGGGGATCGACCCTCGAGCAGCGG
>CAYTAQ010000221.1:0-5357 GCA_964435695.1 uncultured Desulfobacterales bacterium
CAGGTTTTGCGTGGTTAAAATTTAAATCCCCCTAAATCCCCCTTTGCCAAAGAGGGACTTGTGGTGTCGGGGCTCTTGGAAAAGGGAGGGCTGGGGGTACCGCTTCCCCCCTTTAATCAAAGGGGGGTCAGGGGGGATTTCCGAAGCCCCGCCACCATTCAATTTTTCCGTCACCCTGGCAAAAGCCTGAATCCGATATGGCTTTCGGCTTTCGGATTTGCCTGGAGCCTGAATCGAGTTCAGGATGACGAGATGAGGGCGGCCGCAGGATATTCTGTCTCCTGTCTTTTTTTAATTATACCCCCTAAAAGGTCACCGATAGGTCACCGATTCTTGACAATTCACCATAATTTATATAAATTCAGTTTTAAAAGGGAGAAAGATGAAGCGGAAGCACCCAGCCATCAACAAGATAACCCCTCCTGACCTCCCGGAAGTCATTTTACGGCATCGGCTGTTCGACCTTCTGGACCGCAAACAGCACTACCGGATTACCTGGATTTCCGGCAAGGCCGGCTCAGGGAAAACCACCCTTGCCGCAAGTTATATCAGAACCCGCAACCTGCCCTGTCTCTGGTACCGCATCGACGAAGGCGACAACGATCTTTCCACCTTTTTCTATTATCTGGCGCTGGCCGTGAAAAAGGCTTCCCCCCGCCGGCGCAAACCCCTGCCGCTTTTCACGCCGGAATATTTTCTGGGCGCGGCCGTCTTTGCCCGGAGATTTTTCGAAAATCTGGGGACCCGACTGCCGCCGCCCTTTGTGATCGTCTTCGATGACTACCAGAAGATCGTCCGATCCTCGCTGTTTCATGAAGTCTTGAAAAGCGGGCTGACCATGATCCCCGACAGCATCCAGGTCATCGTGTCCAGCCGCATGAACCCGCCGGCCGCCTTTTCGGCGATGGTTGCGAACAAGCAAGTGCGGATTATCGATTCAAAAGGCCTTCGGATGCGCTTTGATGAGACCCGCCGGATTTTACGGATGGATTCAGACCCTACGCTCTCCGCTAAGCTTATCCGCCAAATCCACGAAGCCACAGGCGGGTGGGCGGCCGGCCTCATTCTGATGTCCAAAAGCGCCCGGCGCGATACGGCGGCGGCCTTTCATGCCGACATGCCGATCCCATTCGAACTGTTCGATTATTTTGCCGGCGAGCTTTTTGATAAACTTGATGCCTCCACCCGCGAGTTCTTGCTCAAAACGGCGTTTTTGCCGCAATTTACGGCTGACATGGCGCGAAAATTGACCGGCCGCACCGATGCCGTGCAATTGCTGGCCGGGCTGCAGCGGGATAATGTTTTCATCGAAAAAATTTTGAACGAAGCGCCCACCTATCAATACCATGCCCTGTTTCGAAAATTCCTGGCTGACAGGGCCATGACCGACCTGCACGAAAACAGTGTTCCCGGCTTGAAACGGAAGGGCGCCCTCCTGCTGGAAGCATCGGGCCGGATCGAGAAAGCGGCGGTACTTTTTGCCGAAGCCGGCGACGCTGCAAACCTGACCCGGATAATTATGGAAAACGCAGCGCGCCTGATTCTTCTCGGCCGAAGCAAAACCCTGGTACAATGGATCGATGGGATTCCCGAAGACCTTCGTGATAAACAACCCTGGCTGCGCTACTGGCTGGGGGTAGGCACCCTGGGCTTTTCCCCTGCCGACGCACGGATGCATTTTGAAAAAGCGTTTAATGGATTCATCCGGTGCCGGGACACCGCCGGCACCTATCTTGCCTGGGCCGGCGTCATCGATGCCATCGCCAACAGCTGGCACGATTTCACCCTGTTCGATCCCTGGATCGAATGGCTTGAAAATGCCCTGCGCGATCATCGCGATCTGCCTGCAGGTCACGTTGAAATAAAAGTTTCGGTATGCATGATGACCGCACTGCTGATTCGCAAACCCGAGCACCCCGAGCTGGCGCAGTGGGTGGAACGGAGCTTGGCCCTCTCCCGAAAATGCGGTGATGTTCAGCTGCATATTCAGGCAATCAACTGGGCCATGACCTATTATGCGTGGATCGGAGAATTTGGAAAAGCCGAAACCCTTCGGGATGCGTCCAGGGCAATGATCCGGTCGTACAAGGCATCCCCGGCAATGTCCATCTACTGGAAATGGCTGGATGTGTCCACACGCCTTTCCACCATGACGCACATCGATACGATCCTCGAGGAAATCGCCGATGCTTTCGATCTGATCCGTCATACCGGTCTTTACGCCTGGGAACACATCTTTCTGATGCCCGGCATTTTTGCCTCGCTGCTGCTGGGACGGCTTTCGATGACGGACCGCTTCCTGAAGCGTCTCGAAGCCACGCTCGACATTTCTCATCTTCACGGATATGCTATTTTTCACCATTTTGCCGGTTTGCACCACCTGCTGTCGGGAAATTCCGCCCGCACCCTTGCACATGCAGAAACCGCGGTCAGACTTTCCCGGGAAAGCGGGTATGTGCTGACCACCATTGTGTGCCGGATCCAGCTTGCCTTTGCCCTGCATGATCAGAGACGGACAGAAGCTGCGCTGGAGACGCTCACCGACGTCTGGAAAGCGTCGCTGGCCATAAAAAGCCGTATCTATGAGTTCATGTGCCTGATGGTGCGTGCCAAAATCGTATTGGACGAAGAACCGTGCAGAGGGCTGGAATGCCTGCGCGAAGCTCTGGCCCTGGGCCGGCAACATGGCTATCTCAACATGATCTGGTGGTGGCAGCCGGAGATGTTTTCACAGCTTTGCGAACAGGCCCTGCTTGCGGGCATCGAAACAGCGTATGTACGTCGATTGATCCAGGTACATAAACTGGTGCCGGTGTCTGCCGCCGGCCGCATCGAGGATTGGCCTTATGCCGTCAAGATCTTTACATTTAACCGGTTTCAGGTACTGGTGAACGGAGAACCCATACGCTTCAGCGGGAAAATGCCCAGAAAACCCCTGGAACTGCTGCAGGCAACCATCGCCTTCGGCGGGACCGATGTTCCGGTTAACAGCATCATCGATGCGCTCTGGTTCGATTCCGACGGCGACATGGCTCTCAGTGCATTTTCAACTGCCCTGAATCGCCTTCGAAAGATTCTGGGGGTCAAAGATGCGATTCAACTGAAAACCGGGAGAGTCACGCTGGACCCGAAACTTTGTTGGGTCGATTCACTGGCTTTTTCTCAAATGCTTGACGCCGGTAATGGCCTGTGGAACAATGGTGATAAAAAGCAAGCCGTGTATTTATATGAAAAAGCCCTATCTTACTACAAAGGCCATTTTCTTGCCGGGGAACCCGCTGCTCCCTGGATCATCTCTGCGCGCGAACGGACGAAAAATAAATATCTTGCCGGAATTACGAAATTAGGAATGTTGTTGGAACAGACAGACGAGGCTGAAAAAGCAATGGCCTGCTATGAAGCAGGATTGGCCATGGACGCCCTCGAAGAATCATTGTACCAGCGGCTCATGACCTGCCAGCTTCACCTCGGCCGCCATGCCGACGCCGCCAGAACCTATCAACGCTGCCGCGATACCATTTCACTTGCGCTGGGGGTTGATCCGTCTCCAGAAACGGAGGAAATATACAACCGCCTCCATCACAGCCTGCGCTGACATTTATCTTATTGAAACCTAATTTAAGTGAGTTGAATAATCAGGGTCATGATATGTTCAGGCTAAAAAGTCTGACACTCTTTTCTCGATATCATCGCTTAGCTTGGGTGGAACCCAGACAATCTCCGGATCAGCATTGAACCAGGTCATCTGGCGTTTGGCATATCGCCGGGTATCCCGCTTGAGTGTTCTGACGGTCTCTTCCCAATCCATATGCCCTTCGAGGAATTCCACCATGTGCCGATATCCGATGGATTGCATGGATTTCAGTTCCGGTGCATACCCTGCAGCCAGCAGGCGCTGGACCTCGTCCAGCAGACCGGCTTGAATCATTCTGTCGACGCGGGCATCGATCCGCGCATACAGCCGCTCTCTATCCATTTCAAGTCCGAATGTGAGTGTGTTCAGGCGACGCGCTTTAAATCGGTGATATCGGTGGTATTCTGAAATGGGCTTTCCGGTGATTTCATAGATTTCCAGCGCCCTGATGATACGATAGGTATCATTGGCATGAAGTTTTTCGGCGGTATCCGGGTCGCAATCCATCAAGCGTTTGTACAGAAATTGACTTCCCTTTTCTTCGGCTTCGGCTTTAAGGCGCTGGCGTATCAACAGGTCAACGGCATCTGTGTCAAAAAGACCCAATACGAGAGATTTAATATAAAGCCCGGTACCGCCTGTTACAAAAGGGACAGCGCCCCTTTCCTCAAGGGAATTTATGCTCCGCAATGCCATAACAGCATATTTTTCAGCATCAAACGGCTCATCCGGGTCGATGATATCCACCATATGATGCCTGACCAGGGATCGCTCCGCCGGCGTCGGTTTCGCCGTACCGATATCCATGCGCCGGTATATCTGCATGGAATCCGCTCCGATGATTTCTCCTTTGAATTTTCGTGCCAGTTCAACCGCGAAGCCGGTTTTTCCGATACCGGTCGGCCCGCAAATAATAACTGACCTGGGAGGTTGATGACCCATGCTTATTCCGGTTGGGATTATTTACCACAGCATTTTTTGTACTTATTTCCGCTGCCGCACGGACAAGGATCGTTGCGTCCGATTTTCTTTGCGGCCTCCGTTGGTTTCCGCCGATTCAATAATATTTCTAAATCGGTAATATCTTCCGGTTTGTCCCCATCTAATTCAATGTTATATTTCCACCCGTTATTTTCAAAAAGCGTTGCGACTTCTTTCATTCTTTTTTTTGTTTTTACCTTAACTGCTGCCGGGTTCTTTTCGGTGCCCAATTTTGCCGTCTTTTTACCATCATAAATTTTTGCCATGTTTTCACCCATTATTATTCTCTGTTTACGATGCGCCCGCGTTCGCTTTATTCACTATTTTTGCTCCGCAGGACCGAAGGAGCGGATGAAAAGATCGCGCAGAGCCTGCCGGCCTTCATCGGACAGAAAGCGGGTGCCGGTGCCGGCAAACGTATCTGAGATAATCACCGGTGTGTTCTCAACCCATTGACTGCCCTCCCAGGAAAACCACCCCTTTCGTTCCTGATCATAGACGCTCAGCGGCCGGTTAAATAGTTTTGCCAACTCGACCCCCCAGCCGGTTCCCCCCTTGACGGTGTTGTCCGCCTGTATCCAGCCGACCGCAATGACATGGTGGCCGTTATTGACCATGTGAAAAATGGACTGGATGACTTTTCGGATCTTATCCGCCTTGGAGTAGGTGCGCTTCATCAGCTTGGATACAATTTCCATGCTGACATCGCCCTTTTGCAGCTCTTCCCGGTTCAGTACCCGGA
>CAYTAQ010000222.1:0-5324 GCA_964435695.1 uncultured Desulfobacterales bacterium
TCGATAAAGTCAAAAACGGCGAGGGAGCTTTTGGTTACAATGCCGAAACGGACACGTATGAAGATCTGATAAAAGCCGGTATAATGGATCCGACCAAAGTGGTTCGGCTCGCATTGCAAAATGCAGCGAGTGTGGCTTCATTAATGCTGACGACCCAGGCCATGGTCGCAGAAAAACCCGAAGAAAAAAAGGGGATGCATCAGAGCGGTCAAGGAATGGGCGAAGAAATGGATGACATGATGTAAACTGCCGTTATTCCATGGCGTTCATGGTGGCCAGGATGCAGACTGATATTGCCTGTGCGCCATAACAAAATCTAAATATAGCGGTTGTCATAAAAATAAAATTGCTACACAGAACCATAGTTGATCGTTCGCAACCCAAATCAAATGGAACATAATTATAACAACCGGTACAATAACAAAAAGCCCTGTCCATTAAAATGAGACAGGGCTTCAATTTTATGACAATTGTCAATTCCTCTTCTTCCACCGACACCACGCCTTACGCTGCACTTCATATTTTCTCCAGCTATTCGACGATCCTGTTATGCGGGATGGCGGGGGGCTTTACTCCTTATAGGATGGCAGGCCCAGCTCTTCGGCGTTGATAATGCTCGGTGCTGCCTTGGGTGGATTTGCTTCTAAAAATGGAAAAATGTCCGGTCCTTGCCATACAGGATATCCCCTTAGCAAGGCGGCGACGTTATGCGCCGCCAGTATCGCCATGCCTTCCCGCGTCCAGCGGGTTGCAGAGGCGATATGGGGAACAATTACGATATTTTCCAATTCGGCAAGCCCGGGTTTCAATTCAGGCTCATCCTCGAATACATCCAATGCCGCCCTGAAATCCGGGTGGTTTCGGCAGTGTGCGACAAGTTCTGCCTCGTGGATAACCTGGCCCCGGCTGGTGTTCACCAGTATCGCATCATTTTTCATAAGGGCCAGACGCTCGGCATTGATAAGGTGATGCGTCGATGCATCCAGGATGGTATGAATGCTGACGCAATCCGACACCCTGAGCAGTTCTTCAATGGTTCCGGCGCGGTTGCATGATACCGGCGCTTCATTGCCGCGTGTCAGAAATTCATTGTAGGTCTTGACATAATTTTCCAGCCCGGTATTTTGATGGAGATCATAATAGACGAGATTCATTTTATGGCCTTCAACCATCATGCGCGCATACGCTTCACCGATTCTTCCGGCGCCGACAATGCCCACTGTTTTTCGCCACAAAAGGTTTCCTGTGAAGAGTGTCGGCAGCCAGCCCTTGAATTGTCCGTTGCGCAAATAGCGCTCCGCCTCGCAAACACGCCTGGCCGCCGCAAATGTCAGGGCAACCGCCATTTGGGCGGTTGTTTCCGTTAAAACGCCGGGTGTGTTTCCCACCGGGATGCCCTGCCGGGTTGCAGCCGCCACATCAACATTGTTAAAACCGACGGCATAGTTGCTGTAGACGGCGCCGCCGGCTCTTTGTAATGTTGCCAGCAGCGCAGTTTCCCAATGTTCCGTCAATTGACCGATGACGCCGTCGCAGTTTTTGCCGATGGCAGCCGTTATCTCTTCAGACGATATGACATCCGGGGATGTACAGATTTCGATCCTGCAATCCGCTTGGGCCAGAATTTCCAGCCATCGATTTCCCGGGAGTTCTTTGGTAACAATCACGCGTTTCCTGCCGGCGGGATGAGATATCCGCCAATTTTTAGTTTCCATCAGGCGTACCTCCATGGATGTTCATCTTCAACAACAATAAAAGCATATTTCCAGTTGATGAAGTCTTGCTGAAGCAGTTGGCCGAAGAAAGAGCGAAGCATATCATTGATGAAGTGACCATTAACGGCGGTCTGGATGCGGATCGGGCGGCAACGAAGGAAGTTCAAGCATTAGAACCCCAAAAACCGATTCAAGCAAAGCTCGATCTTACATCCATGCATTAACTTGCTTAGCGATGTCAATTACCGGACGTTACCGACGGCAGAAAAATATTGAAAGAAGAGCGTTCATCATCACTGCTCACGGTGATTAAACCGTCGTGCTTTTTCACGATTCCGAAGACGGATGCCATTCCCAGACCTGCTTCCGCGTTTTCCTTGTCTGTATAGAACGGTTCAAAGGTTCTTTGTTTGTTATTTTCATCGGAAATGATTTCCTGAATCTGTACACTGACCTTTGTATAGGCGCCGGGTCGACGGCCGAATGGTTGCACAAAATTATCATCCAGCAGGACATTGGCTGTTTGAATACGCACATCACTATCTTTGGTCGCCTGCCGGCAGGCATCCTGATAGAGACGCTGAAGCGCTCGCCCGATCATGACACGATCGATGTTCACACGCCATAAATTATCCTGATAAAAGGTATTGACTTTCACATCGGGTCTTGCCGCAAAAAACTCCTTGACGGTATAGCCTACCAGTTCATTCAAGTCCGTTTCATAATAGTTGTATGCACCTTTTCCGGCAAACGTTAAGAGCTGTGCGGACAGGTTGTTGACCTCGGTTAAATGCTGTTCAATATTTTTCAGACTTTGGTAATGCTGAAATGGGGTGGTTTCATCATACTTTTTCTTACCGAGACGATCCATCAGTTCGGTGACGTTTTTTTGAATCCCTACAATTCGATGTGTTAGATCATGGGCGATGCCTTCGGCCAAATTTCCGATGGCTTCAAGCTGGTGGACCTGCTGGAGCTGTTTTTCCAATCGATTTTTTTCAATGGTGAGCCGCTGCTTTTCTTCTTCCGCCTCCATCTCTTTGGTAACAATGGTGAGGCAGCCGAGGGAAAGGGAGGTGTGGTCTTCAGGATAGGAAATTATCGCGGCCTGATCCTTGGCCCAGACTGTTTTTCCCGAAGGGAGCAAAAGTTTGTAGACAGCTTCGATAATCCCCTTTCTTTCAGTGTCTTCTCTTATCTTTTCTCTGGTTTTATTGAGTTCGATACTGTTGAGCACTTCTTCCTGGATGATCGGGTCGATTCCGTGAGGTCTGTAGATGCGTCGATCAACGATACTTTTACGTAACGTTTCCGCGATATCCGAATGTTCACAGCCTATGAGGCGCAAAAACCGTTGACCGGCAAATTCATACCAGATATTTTTTTCATTGCCTTGCCAGGCGGCGATATAAAGGATGGCGGGTGAGCCTGCCTCGTCAAAGGCGTGAAAAACCGGTAGGGTTTTTTTCAAGTAATCTTTAATTTCCCGGCTGAAGTCGCCGTTCAGAATTCTGCCGTGATATTTCAATTTAGGATCATCCGTAGACATGGTAATCTCCTTTAATTTGGATCAACTAATCCGGGAATAATTCTAAGCTGGAAAAACTGAAACCACAAAGGCACAAAGGACACAAAGGTTTTTTCTTTCTTTTATCCTTCGTGTCTTTGTGGTTGATAAATTTTTGCCATAAGTTACGCCAAGGTTACAAAAAAGGTAGTAAAAGCGTTAACCGACTATCGCTTGGATCGTTCGAGTTTTATTATTACGAGGTTGTCACTGTCGGGGCATCCGAGTTCAATGGTATCACCTTCCCACCATGGATAGCTTCCGCCAAACTGAAATGTGCTTAAGCTCGGGAATATACTGTGGTAAAAGAACCCACAAAGCCCGCCGGGATTGTGGCAGCTGATCTCAAATTTTTTGCCTAAGGTGTGGCCTGCGCTGCAGGTCCCTTTTGTGCTGATAACCGTCGCCGATACATGATAACCGATTCCCGGGTCTTTTGCCATTTTATTTTTTCTCCATTTTCCCAACCAGCGGGCAGTGGCTGCACCCACGCCTCTTGACGCCCCCGTAAGAACGACCACCGGTTTTGCATTCATCTATGAATTCCCTGGCCTGATTACCTGAATCCTGTAGGATTGAAGATTCCTTGCAGCAAGCCGCGGGGTTAGCGAGCGCTGTTGCGGTTCAGATAATAAACCATCTCAGTTATGATATTCAATTAGCGAATAACTGCCAATATGTCAATTACGATGTAATCTTGGTTGTTATACCAGCTAGGTGCTTCACCTTGGCGGCAAGATTGATCAGATAGGCTTGTTCGGGTTGTTTGGGCCCGGGTTGGGGGTCGTACTCCTCGGCTTTGATCCGCGCGGCAACCTTAGGCATATCACCATTTTCTTCGTTCAAAAGCTGATCCACCCGCCTTTTGAATTCCTCGGCTGCTTGAATTGAATGGCCGAAAAAGTCCCTGGCATCCGTTCCGGTAAACATCTGGTGGTGGCTTTGACACAGGATCTCCACTTCCAGCCTGGCAAGACGTTCGATGGAATGGATATACGCCTCAAAATCCACCAGGAATTCAGTATAGATAAAACCGGTGGGATCCATGCATCCCACGGCTTCTCCGGCCACCAACAATTTTTTTTCAGGGATATAGTAGCTCAGCGCGTCCCACGTGTGTCCCGGCGTCTCAATGATGTGTACGCTCAGCCCCTTGTCAATTTCAATGCAATCACCGTCGGCGAGCATCAGGTCGACTTTAAACGGTTTGAACGGAATATCTTCCGCCAGGCCGGGTGCTTCAGCCTCCACCCAGCTGAAGGTCATCTGGTTGAGCTGCCGGATGGCATCGATGGCATTCGGTCGCCGAACGATTTCAGCTGCACGCCTGGAAGCAGCGATCTTTAATTTCGGGAATGATTGCTGAAGAAAGGCTGCGGTGCCGCAATGGTCAAAATGAACGTGGGTGAGAAAAAGGATTTCAGGTTCGGTTTGTCCTAATATTTTGCGGATTTCGGTTACATACAACGGACCGAGACAGGAAACGCCGGCTTCAAAAAGCACAGGCCTGCCTCCGAGAAGCAGATGTGTGGGAAAATGCCGCATTCCCAGAACATAAAAGAAGTCTGTCAACTTGCCGGTCTGTGTGAAAATCATCAGGGACTCCCGTTCAGAAATAAGAAAGGTATCCGAATACTGTATGCGCATTGCTTTGTCAAGCCCGGGAGAAATTTCCCTTGCCGATGTGTAGAGAATCGGGTGCCTCAATTGACAAGCCAGGTGAGCTGTTATATATCAATCCGCGTCAAGCTGGTTCAAGGCAATATACGGTTTCCTTAATAGGCGAGACACTGTCGTTTTAAAATGTTCTTATCCAATTTAATTGTTAAAGGGCCCGAGGATTCAAGGGGGTGAGGGTTCAAGTGTTTAATATTCAAGAGTTTTAGCACCGCCGCAGAGGAAATACCTATCATGACACAATTTAAGCATTCCAAGATCAAAAAGGAAATGGAACACCACGGGTTTGATGATGCCGTAAAAAGCCACTGCCGCATGTGTCATGGAGGTTGCGGTGTGATTGTGTACACCAAAAACGGCAAGGT
>CAYTAQ010000223.1:0-5282 GCA_964435695.1 uncultured Desulfobacterales bacterium
AACCTAAAACTTAAAACTATATTATCAACATCGCATCCCCATAGCTGTAAAACCGGTATCTGTTTTCGATGGCCGATTGATAGGCATTCAAAATATTTTCCCGCCCTGCAAAGGCTGAAACCAGCATGAGGAGCGTCGATTTGGGCAGATGGAAATTGGTGATCATCGCATCCACAAGCTTGAATCGGTATCCGGGATAAATGAACAGGTCGCAATTTCCACTTTTCGCTGTCAGCCGGCCGGTTGCGTCTGCCGAATATTCCAGAGTACGAACACAGGTGGTTCCCACAGCCACGATGCGACGATTTTCCTGTTTGGCACGGGAAATAGTCCTGGCCGCCGTTTCGGAAACAGAGAACCCTTCCGTGTGCATTTTATGCTTGCGAATGTCCATGTCCCGAACCGGTAAAAAAGTGCCATACCCTACATGAAGGGTTATCTCCACAACCTCGATCCCTTTGCGCTTTATGGCACCCAGGGTATTTTCAGTAAAATGAAACCCGGCGGTCGGTGCGGCAATAGCTCCTTTTTGTGAAGCATAGACCGTCTGGTAATTTTCCGGATCATTGAAAGCTGCTGCGTCGGCTCCTCTCCGAATATAGGGAGGTAAGGGCGTCTTTCCGATCCGATACAGCAGACATTCAAAGTCACCCGCATACAAAAAGGATACTTTATAAATATTTTCTTTAACATCCATTACTTCTGCAATCAATCCTTCGTCAAAAACGATGCGCGCGCCGGGCCTGGTTCGCTTGGATGCCTTCAAAAGGCAATCACAGACAATGTGTTTCGGTTCCACCGGATGGGCGGACCGTGTTGCATAATTGAGGATAAGAAGTTCGACACTCCCGCCGGTTTCTTTTTTCCCCATCAGACGCCCGGGTATCACTTCGGTGTTATTGACAACCAACACGTCTGAAGGATTGAGGAACCGGTTCAAATCATAAAACCGGTGATGAGCGACCTGGCCGCTCTTCCGGTCCAGCAGCAACAGCCTGGACATGTCTCTTTGGGCCGCAGGCGCTTGGGCAATGCGATCTTCAGGAAGATAATAGTCGTAATCGTTTAAGTTGAACATGGGTTTATGTTTGGTGTTGCGAGTTTCGGGTTACGGGTTACGCGCCAATGTTGTTAACTTAATGACATTAAGTTTCGGATTTTCAAGCGAAAAAAAGCAGTTACCACCCGCTTAGCACAAATGTTTATTTATAAATTTCGTTCTTTCGTGTTCACGCGGCGCAAGCGCCTGCGCTGCGCGTTCGTGATTAAAATTCTCTCGTTCCCATGCTTGCATGTTTGAAAAAAGTGGCAGAGGCTTCCAGCCTCTGGAAACCAGCGGCAAGATGCCGCTGCCACCTTCCCCTCCTTTCTCTCGTCCCCATGCGCTGCGTGGGACTGCGTACCCCTCTGAATCGGATCCATCATGGATTATCGTTTCCCGGCATACACCAAAAACAAGCCCATGAACATCAGAACCAGACCGAATCGCCGCAGGGATCCTTCCGGCAATTCAAGCACTTTCCGAACCCACTGTTTCATTTTTTCAGGGAATACAAAATACGGAAATCCTTCGATAATCATCACCATCCCGATAACACATAAAAAATAGTCCATATGAGTCCTTTGCTTGTCACTTGATACTGGATGCCGGTACCTTGTATAAAATATCATTTAGGTTTATACAGTGAGAAAAAACCAGTATCCGGTATCCAGGATCAAGTATCCAGTGGCCAGTATCTCCCACTAAAATAACCCATTGTTTTTCAAGCACGTTTAATTTTCGACGCCAACGCGTGAGGGAAAGCCGCAAAGTGGTTTATATACTGTTTAGCCATCCAGAATGTCAAAATAAAACCGTCGGATCTGAATATCGTATTTAGCAAATTGCGGCCTATTGAATATATTGTCGGCAAATTTCATTGAAAAATGACGACCTGATATGCACCATACGCTCTCGAAATTTTAGGATTCCGGTCGAGATATCTAACACCAAAATCGAATGAATTAGCCTTTCGTGGATGGATACGATCTACTCTTTACAACATTGTCTGTTGGTGTTATTTTTGTTATAATACTCAGCGAAATTTATCAGAGCAGACTCCGTCATTCCTGCGAAAACAGGAATCTAGAAGAAACCTGGATTCCGGGTCAAGCCCGGAATGACAGACTGCCCTAAGTGTATATTTTTTTCCGATCTGTTTTAAATCGATAGAAACACAAAACATCAAGCTATATTTAAATTTAAGAACGCTTCATCTGATATAGGAAAAAAATAAAAATATGGAATTTGAATCGGTCATCGGACTGGAAGTTCATGCCCAGCTTAAAACAAAAACCAAGATTTTCTGCGGCTGCTCCACCGAATTCGGCGCCCCGCCCAACACCCACACCTGTCCGGTATGCCTTGGCATGCCCGGGGTTTTGCCGGTGTTGAATAAAAAAGTCGTTGAGTATGCCCTGCGCATGGCGGTTGCCGTCAACTGCACCATTGAAAAAGAAAGCCGGTTCGCCCGCAAAAACTACTTTTACCCGGACCTTCCCAAGGGATACCAGATATCCCAGTATGAGCTCCCCATTGCCCGGCATGGATCGATCCACATCCAAATCAACGGCAGGAAAAAGCGAATCGGCATTACGCGCATTCACATGGAAGAAGATGCAGGCAAGCTGATTCATGACCCGTACCGGCCCGTGAGCAAAATCGATTTCAACCGGACCGGCGTTCCCCTGATTGAAATTGTGAGTGAGCCGGATATTCGGTTGCCTGAAGAGGCGGGCGCCTATCTGAAACAACTCAGATCCATTGTACGCTATATCGAGATCAGTGACGGCAACCTTGAGGAAGGCAGCTTCCGCTGCGACGCCAATGTTTCCATCATGCCCAAAGGCGCTAAGGTATACGGCACCCGCACGGAGCTGAAAAATCTTAATTCATTCAAGCATGTGGAGAAAGCGCTCCACTATGAAATTGAACGGCAAAAAGAAATGGTTCTGGACGGCGGTGTGATTGTCCAGGAGACACGCCTGTGGGATCCGGACAAAGGCAGAACCTTTTCCATGCGCGGCAAGGAGGATGCCCACGATTACCGGTATTTTCCGGATCCGGACCTGCTGCCCCTGGTGGTGGATGACGCATGGATTACGCGCATCAAACAACACCTGCCTGAGCTGCCGGAAGCCAGAAAAGATCGTTTCATGACAGCCTATGAACTGTCGGCATATGATGCCGAGGTGTTGACCTCGAGCCGGGAGATTGCCGATTATTTTGAAGATTGCCTCAAGCTGTTTGCGCAACCCAAGCTGGTAAGCAACTGGGTCACAGGCCCGCTGCTTGCCGTATTAAACGCGGAAGGAAAAGACATTATCGATTCGCCGGTTTCCCGTGAGCACCTGGCCGATCTCCTTCAGCTCATGGCCAACGGCACCATCAGCAACAAAATTGCCAAAACCGTATTTGACGAGATGGCCGAGTCCGGTAAATCCCCCAGGGAAATTGTCGATAAAAAGGGCTTGGTTCAGGTGACGGATGTCTCCGCCATTGACGCTGTCGTGAATGATGTGCTTTCAAAAAACCCGAAAGAGGTTGAGGCCTATCGAAACGGAAAAACCAAGCTGATGGGATTCTTTGTGGGCCAGGTCATGAAACAGACCAAGGGAAAGGCCAACCCGAAGATCGTGAATGAGGTGTTGCGGGAAAAACTGAAAAGCAAATAGCCTTGTGAATCACGAACGCGCAGCGCAGGCGCTTGCGCCGCGTGAACACAAGATAAATAAAATCCGCTAAAAAGCCTGCCTTCGAGCAGGCTTTTTAGCGGATTTTATTTATCTTGACTAACAATCACGATTATTTTAACCTCCATCGTAAAATACTCGCGAGTATTTTACGATGGAGGTTAAAATATGGCCGAATATATTGCCCGCTATATTGAAAAGCCGGTCCTTGAAGATGTAAAGCGTAAAATGGTCTTTATCGGCGGACCACGCCAGGCTGGGAAAACGACGCTTGCCAAACATCTTTGCCTGCAGGCAGGTTGTGACCTCAAATTGCGATTTCTGAGTTGGGATGTTGCTGAAGACAGAGAAAATATTATCCGGGAAAATTTTCCTGCCGGCCCCGGCTATCTCATTCTTGATGAAATTCATAAGTACACTCGATGGCGCCAGGTTGTGAAAGGGCTCTTCGACAAACGAGGCGACGAGCTCAATATTCTCATTACCGGCAGTGCGCGTCTCGATTATTACCGACACGGCGGTGATGCCTTGCAGGGACGTTATCATTTTTACCGCCTGTTTCCCCTGACCTGCGCCGAACTTGGTCCACCCAACCCATCTACCGTTCAAAATCTGCTGACCTATGGCGGATTCCCGGAGCCCTGTTTGCTACGATCGGACAAGGAAACCCGGCGCTGGAGCCGGGAATACCGTTCACGGGTGATTCAGGAGGATCTTGCAGACCTTGAAAATGTCCTGGATCTCGGCATCGTCGAAAACCTGGCCCTCCGCCTTCCGGATCTGGTCGGATCACCGCTTTCTATCAATGCTTTGCGTGAAGATCTCCAGGTATCTCATCAATCCGTGTCCCGCTGGATCAGTATGCTGGAAAACCTGTACATGATTTTTCGCATCTATCCCTTTGGTGCGCCTAAAATCAGAGCCGTGAAAAAAGAAGCCAAGCATTACCATCTCGATTGGACGGTCGTGTCCGACCTAGGCCCCCGATTCGAAAACATGATGGCCTGCCACCTGCTGAAATGGATTTATTATGAACAGGATACCGAAGGACACGATATGGAGCTTCGTTATTTCAGAGATGTGGATAAAAGAGAGGTTGACTTTGTGTTGGTTTTAAACAAAAAGCCGATTCATTTCATTGAATGCAAACGTTCTGACAGATCGGTCAGCCTTTCTTTAAAATATTTAAAAAAACGATTTCCGAAGGTTGCCGCAACCCAGGTTGTTCTTGAGGGTGATGCTGATTTTATTACAAGAGACGGCATTCACGTTTGCACTGCACATCAGTTTCTCTCGGACTTCTTGTAATAAAAAAGCCCGCCTTGCGGCGGGCTTTTTTAATTTTTTGTAATTGCGATTTTTATAAAGTTCTATTAGCATTGAGCCAATCAAACAACAATCCATTGAAACAAGACTGCAGTTTTATTGAGTATGAAGACACATAAGCCGATTGTTATTCACATCCTTGCCATCGTTCTCTTCACCTCCATTTTCTATTATCCTGCTTTGACCAATGATTTCACCTGGGATGACGATGATTACATTTTAAA
>CAYTAQ010000224.1:0-5247 GCA_964435695.1 uncultured Desulfobacterales bacterium
GGCTTCGCCGACAGATTTACAGTCTGTTCCCTTTGACCACTCGGGAACCCCACCATATAAGCAGCTGTTTACACTGGAGCCAGCGGAGGGATTCGAACCCCCGACCCACTGATTACAAATCAGTAGCTCTGCCGGCTGAGCTACGCTGGCTCATTTTCCATATTTTCAGGTACATATATAGCCTAACGTCAAATTGTTCAAAGATCCGTTATTGAAAATTTAAAACAATACTTTATATCGGCAGTTTCTGTATTAATCAAGCTTTATTTTAAACAATTAGAGACTATTTTTCATGATTAAACCAGAATAGCTAATAAATATGCCTTTCTTTTACCATTAATTCTAATTTATTTCAGATATCGCGCTATATCACATTTTTCGTCACTCAAAACCGAATATTTTTATCCCCTACTAGAATGCATCCGGAAATCGGTTCGGAGCGATATCCGGATCCATCTCCCTCGACGGGTCATTTAGCTTGACAACACCCACACAAACACTATATCAAGTTAACTTAACCAAAATATTATACTATATATAGTACATATCAGGGTCTTGTGAATACATTCGATATATTTATAAAGGCTTGACAACAAATCATTCTCTTGTGTAAGCGTGCCTAACTAGTTTCATTCCATAAATGAGGTTTGGACTTACACATACAAAGGATTCGTTCTTTATGCGTTATCGTTCCCTTTATCTGTTCATTATCATTCTATTCAACTTATATGGATGCCATTATCCGGCAGTGCAATCATCACCAGTTTCTCAAGACGACCAAACGAATGCAGTCCCTGCATCTTCCAATGAATCGAACCAGCTCAGCAACATCGACACAACCCCGCCTGCAAGCATCATCGTGAAGGATTCAACGGAGCCATCCAATGAAACGTCCCAGCGTGATGCCGCTGAAACGTCCCCCATAAACCCGCTGCCGGCGGTTTCCGGTGGAAACCAACTGCCGATGGAGGAAAATATCTCAGATATTGAATTGCCTCGGGATCCTGCAATTGGAAACCATTCCGGCAAGGACCGGACATTCCTAAAACCTGAACCTTCTCCGTTGGAAAAAACCAATTCTGAACCGATAGAACAAACCATACCCAAAGAAAAGGCGCCACAAAAATCGGCTCAGATGATTCTCGATGAATCCCTTGATTTCTGTCAGGCAGCTCAGGAATTCTGGCAAAAGGGAGAACTGGAAAATGCCCTTGAAGCACTGGACCAGGCATACTCGCTGATTTTAGAAATCGACGTCAATGAACTGCCTGAGATTATACAGCAAAGAGAAGACATCAGGTTCCTTATCTCTAAAAGAATTCTTGAAATTTATGCGTCCCGAAATATTGTCGTGAATGGAAATTATAATGCCATCCCAGATGAAATGAACAAATATGTCCAGGCGGAGGTACGCCTTTTTACAACAGGCGCCGAAAAAAAATTTTTTAAAGAATCTTTCATCCGCTCGGGTAAATATCGCCCCCTGCTCGTTTCAAAACTCAAAGAAGCAGGAATTCCTGAAGAATTGTCATGGCTGCCGCTTATTGAAAGCGGGTTCAAGGTTAAGGCCATGTCAAAAGCAAGGGCCCTGGGATTATGGCAATTCATCCCTTCTACCGGATATAAATTCGGGCTGAAACGCAACCAGTATATCGATGAACGCATCGATCCCGAAAAATCCACCGATGCCGCCATTGCTTACCTCAAAGAGCTTCACAGCATCTTTGGAGATTGGATAACGGTCCTGGCCGCCTATAACTGTGGCGAAGGCCGGGTCCTGAGAGTCATCCGATCGCAGAATGTCAACTACCTCGATAATTTCTGGGACTTATATGAAAGACTTCCCAGTGAAACAGCCCGCTATGTACCTCGATTCCTGGCTGCCATTCACATCATCAAGAATCCGGAAACATACGGTATCGATTCATACATACCGGAAAAACCGCTTGAATATGAAATCGCAGAAGTCAACAGGCAGGCCCAGGTCACGGATATTGCAGCAAAAATTAAGGTTTCGACCCAAGAACTCAAGGAATTAAACCCCCAGCTGCGATACAATATTTTGCCACCTGAAAAATATGCTTTGAAGGTACCGCCCGCCAAAGCGGATCTTCTGCTTGCCGCAATTGACACCATCCCGATCTCCTATCCGCCAAAACCTGCCTATGTGGTTCACAAGGTTCGAAAAGGCGATACGCTTTCCGGCATCGCCGAACAATATCGAACCAGCATCAGAAGCATCATGCAAGCCAACAACCTAAGAAAATCCAGCTACATTGTAGCAGGAAAGAAATTGAAAATACCGCAGAAGGGCACCATCATCACCCGTGCCGACACGTCGCTCAAGGTTTCCACCGGCAATACCTTTGTCCACGTGGTAAGAAGCGGTGACTCTCTCTGGAATTTAGCAAAACGGTATGAAACAACCACGCAAAAAATCCAGAGCCTCAATGGAATGAACACGACAAATCTCAGCATCGGGCAAAATTTGATTATACCCGAATACCGCTCTGATCAAAGCCAGGACAGCGCGGACAAGAACCAGTATCTTGTGCGCCGGGGCGATAGTCCTTACAAAATAGCCACACGCCACAATATGTCTCTCGGGGATTTTCTCCGCGTTAACGGCCTTACCCCCAGAAGCAAAATATACCCGGGCCAGTTGCTGACCGTTGAATAGGCCGCTGGAAACGGATAATAAAAAAATTGCAAAGGGGCTTGAAGTTGTGATAGATGCCTGATATAATTTCAACCGTCTGTAAATAAAAATAATTGCGAGTATCCTGACATCCTTACCAACAAAAACTTTCCGGTCGAAAAGGAGAACCCATGAATAAAGCGGACTTGATTGATGCACTCAAAGATGAAAACGGACTTACCAAAGCAGAGGCTACAAAGGTCGTCAACCTCTTCTTCAATGAAATCGCAGATGCCCTGGCAAAAGACTACCGGGTTGAGATCAGAGGGTTCTGCAGTTTCCATGTCAAATCATATAAAGAGTATGTGGGCAGGAATCCAAAAACAGGTACGACTGTTCACGTAACACCCAAAAAGCTTCCCTTCTTCAAATGCGGTAAAGAATTGAAAGAAAGAGTCGATTTTTAAATTGGTAAATGGTCCGGCGCCAAAAGGCCTATGATCGATCGAGCGCTGGTTGATCTACGACGTTGCTCAATCCCATCGAAGCGAATCAGTCCGCAGTAACACAAATCATCTTGACTCAAAGAATATATGGTGTCCATGCACCGAAGGTGCTTGCGATCCTCGGGTTTCCAAAGAATCAATCTACCGATATCATCGAATCCCTCCTCGAAATCATTAAGAGCACTCTTGCATCTGGCGAGGATGTTCTGATCTCTGGATTTGGCAAGTTCTGTGTCAATGAAAAGAGGGAAAGAAGAGGACGCAATCCAGCTATCTTGACAAGGAAGGTGTTATCCCGCAATACAGTCTCCAGTACCTCAGATATTATCTGAAGCTGAATGTTGATGAGTGCAAAGCTCTATTTGAATATGATGACAGATTGGAATGTGTTTTTGTGAATCTTAATGATCTGAGGCTTCCGGTTTCGGGGACTGTCTGCTGCGGTTGTTGGCTGCTGCAGAGTGAAGGGAACACGAAGTGTGCATATTGTGGCGAGGATATGTGCGGTACGATGCAATAAAGGAGGTACCATGCTCAAAGTAAAAGATATTATGACAACAGAACTTATAACGGTTTCTCCAGAGACTGAAATCTTGCAAGCTGCAAGGGTCCTTTTAGGGAACCACATCAATGGAGTTCCTGTTGTGGGCGAAGCAGGAAAGCTGGTAGGGCTTTTATGCCAAAGTGATTTGATTGCTCAACAGAAAAGACTGCCAATCCCATCGTTTTTCACATTTATGGATGGCTTGTTCGAAACATCATCTGCCAAACATATCAAAAAAGAGATTCGGAAGATCGCCGCCATTACGGTTGCTCAGGCAATGACACCGAATCCAGTCTTTGTAGAACCAGACATGAGTATTCAGGTTGTAGCCGGTCTGATGGTAGATAGTGGCTTACATACTATTCCAGTGTTACAGGAAGGTAAGCTTGTGGGTATTGTAGGCAAAGCGGATATTCTGAGCACGCTGATAGCCAAAAATACTGTTGATTAATTTGTGCCTACCGTCTTTGTGTTCCTATTGAAGAGGATCGCAAAGATTAGAATAAATTGTCCTGACCTATACTTGAATTGACTGGATTGAAAATCGAAATTCGTGCATCAAGGGACAGTAAGGTACCCCATCATCTTAAAGATTTTATCACTTTTGCCTATAAAACGGGTTGGCGCATTTCGGAAATAGCCACCTTGACCTGGAAACAGGTTGACCGAGAGCAAGGCATAGTTCGGCTTGAAGTCGGCGAGACGAAAAATGATGAAGCCAGAACAGTCTATCTTGATCCTGAGCTAAAACAAATTATTAAGGATCGCTGGGCAACTAGGCCAAATCTTTTGCCATTTGTTTTCTTGAATACGCATGGGGATGACCGGATCAAGCGCTTCGATAAAGCCTGGAAAAAGGCTTGCAAAGACGCCAAGATTGGCTTAAGACATTTCCACGATTTCAGACGGACCGCTATAAGAAACATGGTCAGAGCTGGAATTCCCGAGCGTGTAGCCATGACGATTTCAGGACATAAAACAGGGTCTGTTTTTGACCGCTATAACATTGTCAATGACAGCGATCTCAAACGTGCTGCCAAACAGCAGGATGAATACCTAAAATCCGTCGCGGGCACAATTTTGGGCACAATTCACCAATTTGACGAAAAAATTAAGGCGAATTGTGAGTCTTAAGTAGCTGTTATTCTTATCTAAAGCCCCCGTAGCTCAGTGGATAGAGCATTGGATTCCTAATCCATGTGCCGCAGGTCCGATTCCTGCCGGGGGCACCAATAAATTGCATTTAATATTAAAGGGTTAGCGCTCATCAGTGTTAGCCCTTTATTCGTCAATTTGGTGGATTGTGCCCGAAATTGTGCCCGCGCGGGATTCCAGATACATTTCCTGTTTTTTGGCAGCAGCTATCAAATCAGCATCATTCGTAATATTATAACGATCAAATACCGATCTTGTTTTATGCCCGGATATCATCATTGCCACCGTTTCAGGAATCCCGGATCTGACCATATTTCTAACCGCTGTCCGTCTCAAATCATGAAACAATCTTTTTCCGATGCCAGCATCCTTACAAGCATTTTTCCAGGCTTTATCAAATCGCT
>CAYTAQ010000225.1:0-5150 GCA_964435695.1 uncultured Desulfobacterales bacterium
CCCTGGCCCCCTATGACCGTAACGACGATCTTTCCCTTACGCGCTGTCAAAAGATTCAGCAGACGGGCTTCGCTGAGATCCGATCCCATCGGTTTTTTCCGATAGACGGCATCGATTCCCAGCAGGGTGTTGGGAAGTCCCAGCTTGTCCATAAGGGCCCGGGTGGTGGTTCCGGAACCAATGACATAAAGGTGGTCATCGGTCATGTTGTGAATGATGTCGGACGCGATGTCATCCATGGCTATTGCATCGTTCGAGTGACTTCCGGCTTTTGCGCTCTGAACCAAAAGC
Organism: uncultured Desulfobacterales bacterium; assembly: GCA_964435695.1. Taxonomy (GTDB): domain Bacteria; phylum Desulfobacterota; class Desulfobacteria; order Desulfobacterales; family B30-G6; genus CAYTAQ01. The sequence goes on from CAYTAQ010000225.1 coordinate 292, forward strand.
CTGTCGTACGGAACCCTCAGGTACCCGTAAAGTCTGGCGGAAATCCTGTTGTCCCGAAATGCGTCTTCATCGATATCCATGACTTCAGCATCTCTCAAGTGGCGCTTTCCCTTTCTATTCAAAAATTTCAGCGCCAGAAGACCTGCATTTGCCGGGCATGTCGCGTAGACCGCGGAATGAATTTTGACTCCTGCCGGAATTCCCAAAACCGGGACGCTGTCTCCGACAGCATGGCAGATATTTCGGGCCGTGCCGTCACCCCCGGCAAAAAGCAGAAGATCCACGCCGAGATCCGCAAGCCGGTGGGCAGCATTCTCAGTATCTTCTGGTGTTGATATCTTTTGTGCTGCCGAACCGATCACGCGGGGGACAAATCCGGCGGACAGCGCTTCTTCTTCTCCCATGGCGCCCGACCAGGTCAACATGTCAATATCTTTTCCAATCGGCTTGAGTCTTTTTAACGCTTCCTTTGTTCGCCCGGGTGACTCGGGGACTGCTCCCAGGGACAGAGCTCTTTGCAGGATGTCGGGACCGTCGCTTCCCTTCAATCCCACTCTTCCGCCCATACCTGCAACCGGGTTGACAATCAGACCCACTTTTTTGGTCATTGCATTCTCCCCGTGGCGTTCATACGGCCTAATCCTGACGGATTTCAGGTTTCAGGGGTTTGGAGTGTTCTGCCGAAACCTTTTTCTTGAGATAGGCTCGCCATGTCAGTGAGCATTTCTCAGATTCTTCGAGCATCTCGTGGTTTTTTATTTTTTTAACGGCCTGGCAATGCGGCGAGGTCATCACCTTCTCAGGACTTTCGTAAGCCTCCTCAGCGATCTTTCTGATCACGGCAGCCCAGTACTCGATGTCCTTCTTTGAATAGGTTTCACAGGCTTCAGGAGTGAAGGGCTGGGGAACAATCCAGGGGTGGTGGCTCATCCAGTAGCTCTGTATGCCGAAGTCGACCATCCGGTCCCGGACAGCCTCGGTACCCACGCCTGTATCCTGATACAATTTTTCAAGGCTGTACCGGGCCTGCTCCAGTCGTCGTTTATCCTTACCATAAGGGCGGGAGACGCCTGGGATTTCCATCAGCAGTTTGTCGAGGTAGTTGTGATTAATGACGGACGTTTCGGCCACCATCCGGAGTCCGTCAGGCCCCATGTTCATGATCCAGGCATAGGCTCTGACCACACATTCGAGGTTTCCCAGAAAGCTGCGGACTTTTCCGATGCTTTCCGGCCGGTCGTAGTCCAGACGATATTTTTTTCCGTCAAAAATAACGACCGGTATTGGAAGAAAGCGGGCTAGCTCTTTGCGAACACCATATGCGCCACTTGCAGGTCCTTCACAGCCATGGGGCGATGAAAAGGTTTTGTGAAGATTAAAGTGACATGCATCAAATCCGGCATCAAACGCCCTGACAATTCCCAAAATGCCGTTCGCGTTGGCCTGGTCGGTAAAACAGATGCCGCCGGCATCGTGAACCACCTTGACGTATTTTCCCACACTGGAATTGTAGAGACCCGTATCTTCCGGGTTGGTCATCATGATTCCCGCAGTTCGTTCGGAGACCACGGCTTTCAAAGCATCCAGGTCCGGATACCCATTGGCGTCCGGCATCAGGTTGATCACCTTGAATCCGGCGGTAGCCGGTGTGGCGGCGTCGCACGGGTGAGAGAAGATGGTGGTGATCATCTCATCCCGCTGCATCAGTTCGCCTCTCAATGCATGGTATTGTCTCACTGTGCAGGCGTTGGTATATGTTGCGTGAGAACCTCCGCCCGGCTGAAACGTAAATGCATCCATGCCGGAAATTTCTTTGAGAAATCCTTCCAGTCGATAGACAATTTCCAGCAGGCCCTGGAGCGTATCTTCATGCTGACTGGGATGCAATTCGGTCATCTGCGGCAGCCGGACCAGCGCTTCATTGATTTTAGGACTGTACTTCATGGTGCAGGTGCCTTCGCCGATATCGACGCCTGTTTCCATCCCCATGGTCATCTGGGAGAGTCGCAGATAATGTTGTAGTACGTGATACTGGGAGATTTCCGGAAGATTCGGCAGCTCCCGGCGTCTCATGGCTATCGGTATCAGGTCGGCGGCATTGCCCACGGTCTCGACGATATCCGGATCGGCTTCCGGTACCGCGATCCCCCGTTCGCCCTTGCTGCCCATTTCCATAATCATGGGCTCGTCCCATGACGCTGAATGGTATCTTCTCAATTTGACATGCTTCATTTCGTCACCTCCCTGAGGGTCTTGGCCAGTCGTATCAGATCTTCCTGGGTATGAATCTCGGTGACGCAATAAAGTGCACTGTTTCCAAGCTGTGGGAAGGACACCGTCAAATCCTGGCCGCCGAATATGCCGTGTGCCTGCAAGGCTTTGTTGACCTGTACAACCGTTTTTCCGGTATCGTCGATATTCAACACGAATTCCTTGAAATTCGAGGTATCGAACAGAACCTTCACACCTTCGATGTCTTTCATCAGGGTCATGGCATAGCGGGTGTTTTGGATGATCGTTTCACCGATTTCCTTCATTCCCTGAGGCCCCATGAGAGACAGATATACTGCAGCGCCTATGGTCCATAAACCGGATGCGGTGGCAACCCAGTCCTTTCCTTTGTCCCTGCTGCCGTATGAGGTTCTCTCGGCGATCATTTCAGCCACAGCGAATCTGCCTTCAGACTCGGTTTCGATGAGGGTGTAGAGTTCGAGCGGGCATTCCGACAGATAGGTCACATCTTCGTGAAATGCGATAAAGCCGGATTGACCGCCACCGCAATTCAGGTGGATGCCGAGGGGCTGGAGATCGCCACAGGCGATATCCGCACCATAATCGCCCGGTGGCGTCAGTACACCCAAAGAGATGGGGTCGACGCCTGCAATCGATAGGCAGCCGTGCTCGTGGGCGATTCTTGAAATCGCTTCTCCCTGGTCCTCGATGAATCCGAGATAGGACGGGGTTTCAAAATAGACGGCGGCGGTTTTCTCGCTGACCTTCCGCCGCAGATCTTCGAGATCCAGCCGTCCGGTTTTGGGTTCGTAATCGACGGTGATGACCGCAATATGGGTTGGCATAATTTGAGGCTGGCATAATGTTTTTATCTGTGCCAGTCTGTCCGGCCCGATGGTTTCGGGGACCAGCACCTGGTTACGGCCGGTGATTCTGGACGCCATCCGGATGGCAAATCCGGCAGCCGATCCCCAGTCGTATATCGGGTTGCTCACTGCATCCATATTGAGGAGCTCACCCATCAAACTATTAAACTCGAACCTGGCCTGGTATTTTCCGAAATCAGAATAATTTCCGCCGCAATACGCCGAAAGGAATTCCGATCGGTTGACAATTTCATCGACCACTGCAGGCACATGGTGCTGCCAGCAGCCACCCCCCAAAAAACTCAGATATTCCTTGCATGTTTTGTTTTTCGACAGAATTGCCTCCACATGCCTTTTAATACCGGCCTCGGACCGTATCGGCTCCGGCAAATTCAACCGGCCACGGAATCTCAGCCGATGCGGTATCTCTTCATAAAGCGCTTCAACATTCTTGACACCGATTTCCCGCAGCATCTCTTCCCGAATCTGCGGCACCGAGTTGGGAATATACGGGTGAACAAAGGGTTTTTTCCCCATAATCAAATCTCCCTTAGGTTTCAGTAATAAAGTTCGCTCGGACCCTTGTATTCCTGAATGGTGTTTCCACCGTCGATGACGATCATCTGGCCCGTAATATACGTTGATTCGCCGGAGGCCAGAAAGGCGATGAGATCGCCGACTTCCGATGGGGTCCCGGCGCGGCCCATGGGGGTGTTTTGGGCCGCTGTCCGTTCTTCTTCAGTGGTTGAGGCTGTAGCGATCCACCCGGGGGCAACACTGTTCACGGTAATGTTGAATTTGGCGACCTCAATGGCCAGACTCCGGCTCATGCCGACAATGGCGGCCTTGGCAGCGCTATAGCCGGTTGACCCGGGATTGCTGACGAGGGGGCCTGTCACCGACGCGACATTGACGATGCGGCCATAACGATTGTTTATCATGTTCGGCAATACCGTTCGCGTCACGTTAAAGCACGTATTGAGATTGATATCGATATCCTTGTCCCAAACTGCCGGGTCGAGGTCGACCATATTGATTTCAACACAGGCGTCGCCGGTCTCGACCATTCCCGCACAGTTCACAAGGATGTCGATACGCTTGAAATCATTCAAAATCGAGTTGACCATTGCCGCAACCTGTTTCCGGCGGGTCAGATCCGCAATGTAAGATTTAACTCCGGGTGCATTTTTCGCCAGGGTTTTTCGGCGATCATGAATCCGGTCCGTCATGTCCGTAATCGCCAGTCTTGCGCCACCGTCAGCGAGAATTCGGGCAGTAGCAAAGCCGATGCCCTTTTGGCTGCCGGCACCCGTGATCAGCGCCACCCGGTCACAAAAACGTTTTCCAACTTTCATGCCGCTCTCCTGTCATCATTGGATAGAAAATGTTTCGCTTCAAAACCCGGCAGTCGCGCCGAAATCGACAGCCAGACAAACACCGGTGATGGGTGAGGCCTTGGAAGATGCAAGAAAGCAGATCGCTTCGGCGATCTCCTCAGGGCGTATAAACCGAACATGCTCACCCTGGGGGTAATAGGACAGGAGCTTTTTGTAATATCCATCCGCATCGCCCCTGCTGAAAACTTCGGCCTGACCCTTTAACATGGGTGTCATGACGTCTCCCGGGCAGACGGCATTGACCCTGATCCTTCGCGGCGCCAGCTCGACTGCAAGCGATTTGGTCAGGAGACACACACCGCCTTTCGATGCGCAATATATGGCGGCTTCAGGATCGCCCGTCAATCCGTCGTTGGAACTGATA
>CAYTAQ010000226.1:0-4841 GCA_964435695.1 uncultured Desulfobacterales bacterium
AAACAAATTCGTTCATAAATCGTTCTCCTTTTAACAGCTGTTTTACATTTTAGGTGTTTAGCAATAGGACCAATAAGGTTTATAGGACTTATTATTTAGGTTTTTTTGAAGCGCTTTCCCAACCGCATATACTCCCATAAAGGACCCTTTGCGCCGAATCTGCGTATCTTTTCCTGAAGCACCCGGTTGATGTTGATATTCATCCCCGGAAATATCCACGTTGGGTGATCTTTTGAAAAGGATGCAATAAACGGCAATATTTTATCTTCAATCGCCGGCGAAATGTAAAAAAACGGCTCTAACAGATCCTGGTTGTGGTCAATCTTTCCCTCTTCCATTGCAATCCGAAACAATCTGGTTTTCGGAAAAACCCGGATGCCGATCATGCAAATCACGGCCGTGGGCGACATGTCCGCAACACGATGAAAAGACCGCTTTACCGATTCCATGGTTTCACCGGGTCCGCCCATCAACAACGAATGACAAAAAGACAACCCGGCCTGCGCGCAGATCTCCGATGCCTTGACCATGTCGTCCACTGTAAAGTTCTTCCCCATATTGGCCAGCATCACCGGATCGGCTGCATCACTTCCGAATTCAATGCCGGTACACCCGGAATCTTTCATGAATCCCGCAAGCCGGGCCGTGATGAATTTCGGGTTGGCATACCCGCTCCACTTAATTTTCAATTTCCTGCGAATGATTTCATGGCAGACAAACTGAGCGTGCTCCACCGGAAAATTAAACTCATTATCCACAATGAACAGATTTTTTATGCCCAGTTCCATGACAGCTTCCATTTCATCGCAGATCTTTTTAGGACTTCTCAACCGAACCTTTTTGCCTTCGATAATCGGATAGGTGCAATAGATGCAATTAAACGGGCATCCCCGCTTGGTCTGAATGTTTCCCATCCCTCCGTATTGAAGATAGGCTTCATTGTCTAATCCGGATCGATCGGGAAAAGGAAGATCATCCAGGTTTTCAACAACACCGACATCCCTGTCCCAAACAATACGCTTCTTTACCCGCAGCCCCTTTTTATCGGCGGCCTGAATCTTCCGAATCAACGCAACAATACCACGCTCGCCTTCTCCTGCAATCCCGAAATCGGCCTTTAAATAGTCTAAGATCGCTTCAGGCATCAAAGAAAATGCACTCCCGCCGACGATGATACGGCTTGATGTCTGTTTGCGAATGATTTGAACGATCCTGCGGTAAAATGGAAGGTACGATATATAGTTTGGATAGCTCACATTATCCAGATTTCTCAGGGACAAACCGATCAGATCCGGCTGATACGATGTAATTTCAGAACCAACGGCCTTTTCGTAATCCCTCACAAAGCAGAGATCCAGAATGCGATACGACATTCCGTTTTCTTTCAATACCGCTGCAATGTTTGCCAGGCCCAATGGAAAAATCGGGTCCGGTAAAAATTCGGTATTGGGCGAAATCAGCAATATTTTCATAATAAAAGCGGTATACCGGTTTTGCGTTTAAGTCAAGACGGCCGGTAACCTAAACCGCTATACGGCAAGCAAAAATCATTACTTAAATAATATTAATATTTAAAGTAATGAAATAATATTGACATCAATTATTCAGTAATTATTATTACCTTAAACAAGAACAAGAAGTCAAACTTGGTGTGCATAAAACATATACGATTAAAAAACCGACAGGAGGTGTACTATGGAGCTTATGCGATGGAAACCCGCAGGGGAAATATTTTCTTTGCAGCATAAAATGAATGATTTCTTTGATGACTTTTTCTTCCCGATGAATTTCGGAGAAACAGACCGGCGCATGGAGGGATGGAATCCCAAAGTCGACATTTATGAAGAAGAAGGCCATATCGTACTCAAGGCTGAATTGCCGGGAGTCGATAAAAAGGATATTGCTGTCGATGTCAAGGACGATGTCCTTACCCTTAAAGGCGAACGGTCTGCCGACAGTGAGGTCAAAGATAAAAACTACTATCGAAAGGAACGATTCTTCGGAAGATTTGAAAGATCTTTTACATTGCCGGTAAATGTAGATGCCGGTAAAATCACGGCCGACTATAAAGACGGTGTTTTGAAAGTCAGCCTCCCCAAACCTGAAGAAATCAAACCCAAGCAGATTACGGTTCATTAATAAATCATAAGGGCGGCCGTTCAGCGGCCGCCCTTATGATTTATGCCTCGACATAATCACCCGACAGCACTTCCTTGAGCATGGCCTCAAGTTTATCCTCGGCGTTTTGGTCCGCGTATTGCGGACGCTCCACATCAGGGAAAAGACTGAAAATGCCTTTCATTATCGCTTCTGCATGGGGCGGACACCCGGCCAGGTGTTTTCCCATGTCGGCATGATGCTGCTGGCAGATGCCCATGAAAACATTGGTTTCTTCGGGGTCCGGAGCGGCTGTTGTAACAGGTCCCAGAAAAACATTCACATTTTTCTCAAATGGCCGGTCGATCAGGAGTCTTTCAGGATCCATCGGATCGGGCCTTCTTAATTTGTGCAGGACGTAATGCAGATACCCTTTGCAGCCTGAACAGGCCTGGTCGGAATGAACCTTAAAGTGTTTACCGCCGCTCAAATCGATTTCAGCTTCTTTAAATGAACGCTTCACGTCATCAATTGAGGCGCCCACCACTCTGATTTTTTCAGGTTCGATGGGACCCATCCCCTGTAAATAGGCTATCTGAACCGGTGGGGAAAGGACTGGATTCAGTCCCATGATTCTCATGGCGACGGCATCGACAGCCACCGCATTGGTTCCGCCTAAAATTAGATTCATCTCCTTGGGTGTACCGTATACCGGTCCGAAGCCTTCCTGGGCCGTCAAGGCGTCCATAATAATCAGGTTTGGTTTCACCAGGTAATGGATATTGACCAGGTTTTGCCAGAGGCCGAAAAAATGGGTCATGTATTTCTCAAGCGGTGGCAGCGCACCCTGGAGGTTTTTAATGCTCAGCGATGCCAGGGCTGCAAAATGTGTTTTCATAACCGGCATATTGATAATCACATCCGCTTTTTCAAAGGTTACGGGAATTTTACGGGACCCCATCCGTTTGCCCCGGGGCACGCGCTTTTCAATCAGGTCATCCTTGTGAAGATCCACCAGACGTACCTTTTCAGGCTCCAAGTCCACCAACTTGTCATAACCGTAATGTTTAAAGAGCTGCATGGTTTCAGCCCTGTTGATGGAAGAACCTTCAGCGATGGTGATGCTTCCCGCCACCGGCAAAAGAACTTCAAGAAGGGCTTTTAGCAGCCTGATGTCCGTCACAACGCCCCCATGGTAGACGCCGTCCCGAAGACCGTGATCAGCAACCACATTGGGTTTGATGACAACGGCCTGGCCCTTTCCCACATACCTTTCAACACCGCCCAATGCATCGAGGACGTTCATCAAGGCGGTTTTGATTTCGCCGGGCGATCCGGCTGCCGGAACTTTTTCCACAACCACCTGTTCCTGGTCGGAATAGGGTTTTATAGGTCCCCGCCCCCTGACTTTCGAAAGGTAAACGGATGTGCTCAATTCCATTCCCACGAAGCTGAATCCGTGACGTCTGAAATGCCGTGTGGGCCGAAATCCATAATCCACCAGCCATTGATATTTTTCTGAATCTTCCTGGAGAATTTCAGCAGAGACAAGGCTTTCCTTTATAACCAGGGCATCCAGCATGAGGGCTTCCATACCCTTTTCATCCCAACCCTTTGCAGGCAGAAACTCCTCGATGGTGCTGTTGTTCTGATTGAAAACAATCCATCCAATAGTCCCGGAATCATTCACGGCATGATAGACGACAATGTCCGGATCGCCCTCCCAGTCCCGCCATTTTTTATCCGTATATGTTTTATTTACACCTAAAGCGTTATAATAGGAGACAAACCGTTCCTCAAAATCCGCCAACAGTTTTGCTTTTGTTAAGGTTATTTCCACTGCCATCTCTCCCCCTCATCCTTCAATGCGCCGGCAGGCTCTATGCTATCGTTGCATAATCTTAAAACAGTTTGGCGAGTTTAGGAAATTTTTACATGTGTGTCAACCTTGCTTCAATCCACTACGATGTTTTGGTCTGGTTCTTAAAATTCTCTTAGGCAATGTGGACTTATTTCTAATTTTTCTTTACCTTTTCACTTTCATTTTATATATGTTTTTCAAGGCCTGTGTGGCCATTTGATTCTAAACCATCAAAAAAAGGAGATAGCATGAAAAAAATATTTTTTATCCTATGTCTGAGTGTGGTTTTTCTAATGGGGAGCATGACGGCGGATGCAGAAGTGAAAAATCCGGACACCTTTATCCTCGCCAACTACGGCAACCTGAGAACCCTTGATCCCAGTGTCGCCTACGATGTAACCTCTTCCCAGCGGCTCTGGAACATTTATCAACCCCTGATCTTTTTCAAGGGCTCCTACACCGACCAGTACATTCCGCTCATCGCCGTGGAAGTTCCTTCACTGGAAAACGGCGGTATTTCAGCGGACGGATTAACCTATACCTTTATCATTCGCAAGGGCGTCAAATTCCACGAAGGTCAGACCCTGACACCCGAAGACGTGGTGTACAGCATTAAGCGTAATATGGTAGCGGACCCGGACGGCGGCCCCATGTGGATGCTGCTGGAAGCATTGACAGGTGAAGGCTCCACACGCGGGGACGATGGCAAGATCATTCCGGGCATTATGGAAAAAATCGATGCGTGCGTGGAAGCCAAAGGGGACAAGGTTGTGTTTCATCTTCCCATACCCTATCCCCCATTTATGGGAATTTTGGCCTATTCCTCCTCCATCATCATGAGCAAGGAATGGTGTATCGCCAATGGATGCTGGGACGGCGACAT
>CAYTAQ010000226.1:4851-5131 GCA_964435695.1 uncultured Desulfobacterales bacterium
AAGAACGCGGCCAAATACAACAACCCGGCACCGGGTCACGAACCGCTTCAAAAAATTACCAACGGCACCAATGCTTACAAAATGAAATCCTGGGAACCGAACAAAGAATTCGTTTTCGAACGTTTCGACGGATACTGGGGCCCCAAACCCAAGCTAAAAACCGCCATTATCAAGTATATCAAGGAATGGAGCACCCGTAAACTCATGCTCCAGAACGGCGATGCAGACCGAGTTCGGGTGGACAACCCTTATGTTCCGGAAGTGCAGGCCATGAAAGGTC
>CAYTAQ010000227.1:0-5050 GCA_964435695.1 uncultured Desulfobacterales bacterium
GCGGATCGAGGTTTCGCAAAAAGTCTCGACAGATCCACTGGTCCGCCTGCATTTTTTGCGAACCCTTCTCCAGCAATGGCTCGGCACATCTCTTCGGGAAAAATCACTCAGCCCAGGTTAAAATAAATACAGGACACGATTGATGGCGACGCATTATCTCTTTTTCTTCAATGTTTCATATTCCTTTTCCATATTAAGGCCGCTACAAGACGAGATCCGAAAAAGAAACGGGAAAACAGGCTGGTTTCTGCATGGCTTGGATTCTTCTTACCTCAAAGCTGACGAACGTTTATTACATTCCGTTGACGAAGTCAAAAGGTTCAATCCCAAAGCGGTATTTGTACCGGGAAACTGGGTCCCAGACTTTTTCCCGGGTGTCAAAGTCCAGATTTTTCACGGTCTCGGCATCTGGAAAAAAAACCATTTCAATATCCGGGGTTTTTTTGATCTTTACTGCACCCATGGTCCTGTGACAACCCTACCATTTCAGCAACTGGCTCAGCGCCACGGGTTTTTTCAGGTAAAGGAGACCGGCTGGCCAAAGGTCGATGCGCTTTTTCAGTACAAACCGGAAACAAGCTGGAAAAAAAACCACTGCGTGGACAAGCCGGTCATCTTGTACGCACCGACATTCAGCCAGTCCTTTACTTCGGCGCCTGCCCTGGAGGAGACGATCCGACATATGTCACGCAAAGGCGGCTTTTATTGGCTTATAAAATTCCACCCCCTCATGGATCGGGAGACAATCAATGCCTACCGTAACCTGCAAAATAAAAACCTCAAAGTTGTGGAGGACGCGGATATCATTCCCTACTTGCAAGCCGCCGATATCATGTTGACCGACGAGTCTTCAGTGGCGGCCGAGTTTCTGATGCTGGACAAACCGGTTATTACATTCAGAACGCAAACACCGGCGGCCCATATGGTAAATATCACCGATGCCGGGGATCTTGAAAAAACCATTCAATTTGTTTTGGAAAATCCCGCAAAGATACGGGAAGCTGCCCGGGAATTCATTAACGGGCTGCACCCCTACACCGATGGACGGTCGAGTGAGCGGGTTCTGAACGCAACGGATGCGTTTGTGGCGCATGACAGGGGGCAACTTAAGAAAAAACCAATGAATTTATATCGAAAGTTTCAGGTAAGAAGACGGTTGGGCTACTACCGGTTTCGATAAAATTTAGCCGATATTTTAGGTGATTTTCAATTTCATCTTTGAACTATTAAGATTTTGTGTTAATCATTCTTGCTTCCGGATTCTGATTATTGGTTTTATGCTTAAATTCGGGTAATTAATTGAACGTATCTGTTTTAATAAAACACTTAAGGAGATAGCGATGCCGGTGACGATTAAAGATAAATCAAAAAAACTTGGTGTTCTGATTCCCGGATTGGGTGCCGTTGGAACCACTTTTATTGCTGGAATCGAATTGATCAAGATTAAGAAATCAAAAGCCATTGGCAGTTTAACTCAAATGGGAACCATCCGTTTGGGAAAAAGAACTGACGACAGGTCACCGATATTAAAGGATTTCCTGCCTATCCATCCGGTTGGGAATTTGGTTGTGGGGGGATGGGATATTTTTGAGGATTCTGCTTACGAAGCCGCCAAAAAGGCCCAGGTTTTAAAAGATGAGCATATAGAATTGGTAAAGGATAAACTCGAAGCTATCAAACCAATGAAAGCTGTTTTTGATAGAAATTATGTAAAAAAAATAAGTGGGCCCCATACAAAAACAGCTGAAACTAAAATGCAGCTGGCAGAAATGCTGATGGATGACATCAAGAACTTTAAAAAAGAAAATGACCTTCAAGAAGTTGTAATGGTTTGGTGTGCTTCAACAGAAGTTTATATTGAACCTCAGAAAATTCATAATTCATTAGACGCTTTTGAGAAAGCGATGAGAGAAAATCACCCGGCAATTGCGCCGAGCATGATCTATGCTTATGCTGCTCTCAAAATGAAAGTGCCATTTGCCAATGGTGCCCCAAATCTTACCGTAGATATTCCTGCAATCCTAGAACTCGCTGCACAAAATAAAGTTCCTGTATGTGGAAAGGATTTCAAAACAGGTCAAACCTTGATGAAAACAATCGTTGCTCCTGGTTTAAGAGCAAGGGTCCTCGGAATAAAAGGCTGGTTTTCGACGAATATTCTTGGCAACAGAGATGGTGAAGTTCTCGATGATCCTGATTCATTTAAAACAAAAGAAGTTAGTAAATTAAGCGTGTTAGATTCTATCCTTCAACCGGAAATAAACCCGGATTTATATGGAAATCTTTATCATAAAGTCAGAATTAATTATTACCCGCCGCGTGGTGACAATAAAGAAGGCTGGGACAATATCGACATATTTGGATGGCTCGGGTACGAGATGCAGATCAAGATTGATTTCTTATGTAAGGATAGTATTCTTGCAGCTCCTATCGTTCTTGATTTGATCCTCTTCTTAAACCTTGCTCAAAGAGCCGGTTTCTCAGGAATTCAGGAATGGCTTTCATTCTATTTCAAAAGTCCAATGCATTTACCTGAGTTGTATGCTGAACACGATTTGTTTGTTCAGCTTGCAAAACTTAAAAACACGCTCAGATATATCATGGGAGAAGAAATGATCACCCATTTGGGCCTTGATTATTATGATTCGGCTTTCGAAGAAAAATAATGAAAGCTGTTATTATCGCTGCCGGTTGTGGAAGCAGGTTGATAGAAAAGCATCGGGGAATGCCCAAGTCATTATTGGAAATTTCAGGAAAGAGAATCATTGATAATATCATTTTAAAAATTTCTCAATGCGGCATAAACAATATTATTGTAGTTACCGGGTTTAAAAATCACCTTCTTGAATCCGGTCTGGATAATTATAAAAACACGAATATTAAAATAGAGTTTGTTCATAACGCCGATTGGCGGAAAGCAAATGGCATTTCGATTTTCAGAGCTAAAAAGAAAATTTCACCGAATGAAGAATTCATTTTGTTGATGAGTGATCATATATTTGACAAACAAATGTTGCAGCATATAGTCGATACGAAAATCAATACTGACGAAGCTCTTTTGGCTATTGATTTTAAAATCGATCAAATCCCAGATCTCAATGACGGAATGAAAATCCAATGTATTAGAAAAAATGATAACATTTTTGAAATCAGCAACTTTGGGAAAAAATTAACAGAATATTCTGCTATTGATACTGGAATGTTTAAATTGAATTACAATTTTTTTGAGATTCTTGAAAAAACAATTCTATCCGGAAAAGATTCGTTGTCGGATTCCTGCAATTCTCTTGCAAAAAATGGAAAGATGCTGGGTTTGGATATCGGCCAATACCTTTGGCTGGATGTCGATACGCCTGAAATGATCGAGCAAAAAAAAATACTCGACAGAATTTTTTAACGATCGTCAAGCCGGCTATCCTTATGTCTTTGCTGAAGTCGGCTTCATTGCTGAGAGTGAAGCATAAGTTTCCCAGACCCGGCTTGCATAAGCATTCCAAGTGAACTCTTCAGCTCGATGTCTTGCATTCGCACTCATTTTATTACGCAGACGATGGTTCTCGTACAATGTTTTAATCGCTTCGCCGAGCGCCTCTTCGTCCTCCGGCCCGACGATGTAACCATCGATTCCATGTCTTACCACCGATCCGGAATTAGGCGTGGTGATCACCGGCAGCCCACAGGCCAATGCTTCGAAGACGGATTTTGACGACCCCTCCAAAGAAGAGGGGAACACGAATACATGGTTCTTGGCGAGCTCACCTGTGATGTCCATGAAACCATAGGTATAGACTCCGGTAACGTCGGCGAGCTTCTCCCGAACATCGGGTTTGACCGTTCCGTAGAGGTGAAGCTCCGCTTTCCTGAGGCTGAGCCGCTTCCAGACCCTCAGCAGCCGCAGCATACCCTTTCTGGCGCAAACCATCCCCGTGAAAGCGAACCGGATCGGCTTTCCTGACTGGATCGGCGCCGGCCGGAACAGCCTCGTATCGACGCCAAAGGGTATTTCGATGATCATCGAATCGGAGATACCCCAATCCTGAAGACACCCCGTTACATAGGCGGAAGGCGATAGAAAACAATCCACGAGCTTAACCTCGTTCATGATATCTTCACCGCTGTGATAGTCGAAGCGGCTGGCAATGGTGACATCTCTCACGATGGACGCACCTGGATGTTGGTTCCGCACTGTCGCGAAGGTCCTGGGCATCCACTCCCAGCTATGAAAAACCTTTATGGTACCGCTGTCCAATCTCGACAGTTTTCGAGCCGTCGACACGTCAAACCCTTTCCAGGATGCCCTCAGTTTTCCATGCTTGCGCCCTGTTCTTTTCATCAGGGAGCGCTTGGCTCGGTAACAGAAGGACAGCCTGACCCGTGTGGTCGTAACATTATCGGGACGACAGGTCTGCGGTTCGATATCTTTGCAGTACGCCAGCAGCGTCATGTCCGACGGGGTAGAGCCGGCGATATAGGCACTGCGCGCTCCGTAGAGATTGCGCCGCCCATAAACGGAGTTCATCGCGTGTACGATATCGGCTCGGTTCATTTTCCTGCTCGGCGACTTCCCTTCAAGGGTGGTCGACTTGTATGGGTTGCAGACCACCCGATGTCGGATGACAGATGGTCGAGGTTGAACAACGGCTGGACCCCGCTTTTTTCTAAAACGAACATGTCAAAACACTGCTTGTGCGTCAGCACCTGATTTCGTATTTAAAAGTGATAATCCAGGCTTAAATGCATTATCGTGTTGGAGTATTCCTCATCGTCAAACGAGCTTGCAATAGGGGACGGGTCCGTATCTGTTTTATCAAAATGGTTATAGGTGCCCTTGAGGTTCATGGAGAGTGAGTCCGTGAAAAAGTAAGTGATACCGGCAAAGAAATCTTTTTCGATCTGGTAATCCTTTGCCGTATAGCTCCGGTGGCTGAAATAACCCAGGCCGGCATAAATATGAAGCTCGGGGGACAGTTCATGATAGATCTCTGCCATGGTACCGCTGCTGTTCCCGTTTGCAAAATGACCGATGATATAACCGTTATCCGTATATCCC
>CAYTAQ010000228.1:0-5043 GCA_964435695.1 uncultured Desulfobacterales bacterium
GGAAACGGCATGGTGGTAAAATTCCGTCTGCCGTCGGGGCTGGAAATCTTCGGTCTACCCACAAAAAACTTTTATGGCGGGCATTGGGATCTCGGTCCCACCTGGAACTATGTTGTAATGGCCGGTGAGCCTTTCCTGGTGGATGCCGGGCGATATGGTCAAGGAAAAAACCTGCTGGACATGATGAAAACAGCCGGCATCGATCCTTCGGGTCTTCATTTTGTTCTGATCAGTCATGGTCATGAAGACCACGACGGGGGCCTGGCCGAACTGGTGGGGTTAACCCGCATAAAAATAAAGGCACATGTCATTTACGATCTCCTGATCAGACAATACCCGGATGTCGCACCCAAAGGGGTTAAACAGAACTTCCCTGCCAAGTGCTGGCACTGTCCTATGCCGGAATCTTTTTTTAAGCAAAACTGTCTTGATTATCACCGTGTATTACAGACATTGAACGTAGAATCCATCGGGGACGGCGTGAACCTGCTGGCTCCGGATATTCACACCTTGCATCTGCCGGGTCACTCTCCGGATTCTCTGGTTGTAAAGATAAACGATGAAGCCTTGGTCCCCGGCGATGTCATTTTACCGGATATCTCCCCTTGGCCGACCAGCGTGGAACTCTACAACGAAGTGACGGACATTCTTGTATCCCGTTATCCGGATGCCGGAAAAATCTACGGCCTGTTCCGGTATATCACATCACTCAAGCAGTTAAAGGATCTGTCCATTCGCAGTCCCGGCATGACGGTTCTCCCGGCGCACAGGCTCTATTACCAGGGACAATGGCAGTGGATGGAACTCCCGCAAAGATTGCATGAACTGCTCGAACACCACATCCAGCGCTGTGCATCCATCTTGGATATCTTATCCACCGGAGCCAAAACCGCCGATGAAATTGCCCGGGAGCATTTCGAGGCTTCTCTTCTGGAAGGGTTCGGAAAGATTATGGCTGCCAATGAAATTATCAGCCATTGTGAGTTGATGGTGGCCAGCCGGGATTTAATTGAGGTGGGAGAACACCGGTACGCCGCCACCGGCACCAGCAATTTTGAAAGCCTGATCCGCAACGCAGCTTAGCGGCATGCGGATCTCTCTTTCAATGTCCCCAAGTCCTCTTGCACCCGCTGGATTGGTGATTTGATGATATAAAATATATGATCTCAAACGAATATGATCTCGAAGCTCTGATTAGATTGACTTAAATGTCATTGAATCTTGAGATTGTCCGATTTACTCTCCCTGTAAAAGATTATGTCCTATTCTTTGTATTCCGGAGGTACACTTTGTGATTGATTCTTTTTTTTGTTTTTGCTATTAGAATTAAGACGTTAACATCAATCATTTTGAGAAATTTGACCGATTCGTTACTGACAGCCGATCGGGGATGCTTTCATCATGAAGAAGGACACAAGATCGCTTCCCGCATGCACTCCCATCCTGACTTCAAAGTTTTCTCCGCGCTCCCGTTTAATTATTTTGAAAATATTCATAAAAAAATTAAGCGGTTCGGATTTGCGGAGCAATAGGAACATTGAATGAAATCTGAAAAAATCACCCTCTCCCAGCTCGAATCGTTTCTGTTTAAGGCGGCCGATATTCTGCGCGGCAAAATGGACGCTTCTGAGTTTAAAGAATTTATTTTCGGGATGCTCTTTCTCAAACGCTTGTCGGACGAATTCGACCGCAAGCGCGAAAAGCTTCGCAAAGAAGATTTCGCTCACATTAAAGATCCTGAGCGCTTAAAGGAGCTCCTTGAAGATAAAACCTCCTTCGGCGAGACCTTTTTCGTCCCGATCCGCGCCCGCTGGCACGAGGCCTGGATCGATGAAAACAGCGATGAGGTTCCCCCGCTCAAACACCTGAAACATGACATCGGCAACATGCTCAACAAGGCTATTGCCGCCGTGGAAGATGAAAACGATGCCCTGGCCGGGGTGCTGAAAAACAACATCGATTTTAATGCCGTCAAAGGCAAGACCAAAATTCCAGACCAGAAATGGAAAGACCTGCTGGACCATTTCAACCAGCCTCAATTTGTCCTGGTCAACGACAACTTCGAATTTCCTGATCTGCTGGGGGCAGCCTATGAATATCTGATCAAGTTTTTTGCCGACAGCGCCGGTAAAAAAGGGGGCGAGTTCTACACCCCTGCCGAAGTCGTCCGGCTGTTGGTGCAGCTTACAAAACCGGAAGCGGGCAATGAGATCTACGATCCCACGGTCGGCTCCGGCGGCTTTCTCATCCAGTCCCACCAGTATGTCGAAGAACAAGGCCAGGACCCCAATGATCTGGCTCTTTATGGGCAGGACTCCAACGGCACGGTCTGGTCGATCTGCAACATGAACATGATCCTACACAACATCACCCGATTTACCATTGAAAATGGGGACACCCTGGAGGACCCTCTCATCCTGGATAACGGACAGATCCGCAAGTTTGACCGCGTGCTGGCCAATCCGCCCTTTTCCCAGAATTACAGCCGGGCCAACATGAAGTTTAGCAACCGTTTTCGCGAATGGTGTCCGGAGACCGGCAAGAAAGCCGACCTCATGTTCGTCCAGCATATGCTGGCCAGCCTCAAGTCCGACGGGCATATGGCCACCATCATGCCCCACGGCGTGCTCTTTCGGGGCGGCAAGGAAAAGCTCATCCGCGAAATCTTTATCGAAGATGATGTGATCGAAGCCATCATCAGCCTGCCGCCCGGCCTCTTTTACGGCACCGGCATTCCCGCCTGCGTGATCGTGGCCAATAAAAACAAGGCCGACAATCTGCGGGACAAAATTCTGTTCATAAACGCCGACCGCGAATATGCCGAAGGCAAGGCCCAGAACAGGCTGCGCCCCGAAGACATCGAGAAAATCGATTTTGTATTTACCAATAAACGGGAGATCCCCAAATACAGCCGCCTGGTGGACAAGTCCGAAATTGTCGAATCTCACGACTACAATCTGAACATCCGCCGCTATGTGGACAATACGCCCGACCCGGAACCCGAGGATGTGCAGGCCCATCTCATCGGCGGCGTGCCCGAGGCCGAAGTGCTGGCCAGACAAAATGATCTTGACAGGTTCGGCATCCAATCGACCCTGCTCTTTCAGGCCGATCGGCCCGGCTATCTTGCTTTTGTCCCGGAAATCGAAGCCAAACCCGCCATCAGGAGCACCCTGGAAACCGCCCCTGGGCTCAAAAAGACCCTCAGTATCCACCAGAATACGCTGGAATCCTGGTGGGCTGTTGCCCGCGACGACTTTGCAAAGCTGCGCTACGCCCGCAATGGGGGCAAAAAAATGCCCGAAGTTCGTCACGAATTGTTGACCACTTTAAAAAATAAGCTCATCCCTCTGGGCGTTTTGGACGAATTTAAAAGCGCCGGGGTCTTCGTCAACTGGTGGCAACGGATCCGCTTTGATCTGAAAACCATCATCTCTACCGGCTGGCACCACAGCCTGATTCCCGATGGCTATCTGATCGCCACCTTTTTCCAGGCTGAGGCTGACGGCATCGAAGCGCTGGAAGCCCAAATCAGCGAGGCCCAGAGCGATCTGGCCGAAGCTGTTGAGACCGCCCAGGAGGTCGCCGGCTATGAACCCGGGGAAGATGAAAAAGTCACTTCCGCTGTTATCAAAAAAGCCCTCAAGGAACTCATTGACGATCTTAAGGGGAGCGCAGGAAACTCCGCCCGCAAAGAGTTGAAAAATTTCCAGACCCAAGAAAAAGCGATCAAAGCCATCGAAAACCGCATCAGGGATGCCAAAATCGCCCTGAAAAACAAGGCTGATGAGATGGCCCTCAAGATTCAGCTCAAACGTCAGGGCGGCGAGGAATTTAAGGCTGAAAGCCTGGAACTAATCCAGCAAGTGGACGCCCAACTGGCCGGGCTTGACCCCAAAAACAAGACTGAAAAGAAAAAGATCACCGCTTTAAGCAAGGACAAGACAGCCCTGGAGGCGCGTTTGGCCGGAATCGACGCAATCCTCTCTGCCATCGGCGGACAGCTTACCGAAGCCGAGTCCCGCGATCTCATCCTGAAAAAGATCTACGATCTGGCGGCCAATGAGCTTAACCGCTACCTCAACGCTGAAAAACGACACCTTATTGCCCTGGTAGAAAACCTCTGGGATAAATACGCGTTCTCCAGTCGCGAACTGGAACGTCAGCGGGCTGAAACCCTGATGACACTGGATAGATTTTTGAAAGCTCTTGGTTATCTTCCAGAGGGCATGGAGGAGAAAAGGGGGGCATAAAATGAGCAAAGGCAAAACAACCGTCATTGAAGTCCAAGGCACTGATATTGCGATTCTATCCAAAAAACAAGGAGATTTTATCTCGCTCACCGACATGGTAAGAAATTTTGACGGCAGAAACGCCCTTATTGAGCAGTGGCTGAAAAACAAAGACACGGTTCTTTTCCTCGGTATCTGGGAACAGCTCAATAACCCTGTTTTTAATTCCCTCGAATTCGAGGGAATTAAAAACGAGGCCGGCCGGAACAGCTTCTATCTATCAGCCAAAAAGTGGATCAAGCTCACCTGCGCCACAGGACTCATCGCCAGCGCTGGTCGCTATGGCGGCACCTATGCCCACAAGGACATTGCTTTCGAGTTCGGATCCTGGCTTAGCCCCGAGTTCAAACTCTACCTGATCAAAGAATTCCAGCGGCTCAAAGACGATGAAAACCGCAGGCTCTCCCTATCGTGGAACCTCAATCGCACCCTGTCCAAGCTAAACTACCGTATCCACACCGACGCCATCAAGGCACACCTCATTCCAGCCATCGTCACGCCGGATCAGGTTGCTATGACTTACGCAACGGAAGCGGACATCCTGAATGTGGCACTGTTTGGCCATACCGCCAGGCAATGGCGCGATGCCAATCCCAAGCTCGAAGGCAACATGCGCGATTATGCAAGCATCGAACAGTTGCTGGTTCTGGCCAACATCGAAGGGATGAACGCCGAGTTCATCCACATGGGATTGATCCAGGGTGAACGTCTTAAACGGCTCAATGAAATTGCGATCCGTCAAATGAGGACA
>CAYTAQ010000229.1:0-4856 GCA_964435695.1 uncultured Desulfobacterales bacterium
TGTTGTTTGTTTTAGCGGTCTTTTTGACCGTTTCGATAAATGAGGGCTCATTGCACATTTCTATATCGACAATGTCGACCCCGTCTGACCCAATGGACGCGGTGATAAGCTTCAATCGCGCCTCCTGGGATATTTTCTTAAAACCGCCTTCCGCATGGATTCGGCAGGTAAAGATCAAAGGAACAGATCCCATGGCCTCCTTCAACGCATTCAAAGCCTCCAGACAGGCACCGATGTCTTCCACCTGGTCGTAGCCGTCGATTCGCCACTCGAGCAGATCGGGGGCGAGTTGTTTCAATTCTTCGGCCTGCATTAAAAGATCCGATTTTTCCTTGGCCACCAACGGCAGACAAATAAGAGGGGCCGGTCCGCCGATCACTTTATCTTTTACCATTACTTTGATTTCACTTTGAAGTCTCACCATAAGCTCCAATTAATTATATCGTATCAAATTAACTAAACGCTCAGTTTAGGTAAATATAATCGGCGCCCCAGTGCTTGCCGACTCTCTGACGGCCATGGCCGCTTTGAGAGTCTTTATTCCTTCCTGACCGGAGCAGCGGGGTGCGGCACCATTGCGTATTACGTCGCAAAAGTGCTGCAACTGACGTTCAAAAGGAATCGTTACTTCGACCGTTGTACGCTTTTGGGAGATCGGTTCGCTCCACCCATGCTCGCCCTCGCCGATGTAGCGCCAAATCGTCATTTCGGGTAAATTCAGTGTTGCCTCGGTGCCGAAGATCCGGTAGCAATCCTGACCGGCGCTGTAAACAAAAGGATTTTCACTGGTCGCCGATTCGAAGTTATACGGCGAGGCCACGACATCCGATACAACCACGGTGCCCAGCACACCGCTGTGGAACCGAATCGAGACAACGGCGGTATCCTCTACCGGATAGTGCCGTATCGCATTGCTGGATTCTGCATAGATGCTGAATATGTCTTTGGCCTATCAGTCCGGCGCCGATCACCGCCAGCCGAACCGGAGAACTATCTGTGAGCATCACCTAATCCTTGACCGTTCATGGCCATCCCTATCGTGGCCTACGTTTTCAGGATATCTGCACCGCGCATGTCCTTTTGGTGTACCATCACCCGACTCATTCTTCCCGGAAGGGTTCGATCTAAAATGCTTTCCAGAAACGCCACTGCTTCACAAAGGGCAGGCAAATCGATCCCTGTCGGTACTCCCGCAGATTCGAACATGTTTACGGCGTCTTCGGTGGGCACGTTTCCCGCAGCTCCTTTCACGAAGGGGCATCCCCCCAGACCGCCGGCACAAACATCGAATGAGCGCACACCTTCCTCATATCCACTGAACATGTTGGCAAGTCCCAACCCCCGCGTATCATGCAGATGCAGCGACACGGATGTATCGGGAAATTCCCTTCTGAAGCGGCGGACCAGATGCCGGATGGAAAGCGGGGTCGCCATTCCAGTCGTGTCCGCCAGATTGATTTCTGCTGCGCCCGCCGTGACCATTTCATGGGCGGCAGCCATAACCGCATCTTCTGCAATGTGGCCCTCATACACACACCCGAAAGCGCACTGCAATCCGGCACGAACATTCAGGCCGGCGGCAAGGGCTTCGCGGATCAGTCGGGTCATCGATTCAAGAGCTTCGGCCGCCGGGCGCCGGGCGTTCTTACGACTATGGGTATCGCTGACCGAAACGGACATGCTGACGTGCGCTACACCGCATTCGAGTGCCCGTTCCAGCCCCTTGTCGTTCAGGATCAAGGCCGAAATCACGCATTCTTCCTGCTTGCCGATGGTTCGAATCAGTTCATCGGTATCGGCCATCTGGGGCACGACCTGCGGATGAACAAAGGAGCCTACCTGGATTCGTTTTACTCCGGCATTTTTCAACATCCGGTAAAGATTCAACTTCTCCTCGAAACTGAATATGCGGGACTCCATCTGAAGTCCGTCTCTCAGCGCCTCATCTTCAAGAAGCAATGCATTGCCTTTCGCAAAATTACTCATCATTCAATCTTCTGGCGAAATAGTTGGAAAAATTTCATCATATCGAAGCAGTTCCCAAGCCTAATTTATTTTCAACTGTGAAAACAGTTTTTCCCGCATGACGTCAACCGGCGCCTTGCGGCCGGTCCACAATTCGAACTGAGCCGCGCCCTGGAAGAGAAGCATATAGGTGCCGCTAACCGTTTTGCACCCGGCTTCTTTGGCCTCTTTCAGGAGCCGGGTTTCTGAAGGTGCATAAACGATGTCCATGACCGCCGGAATGTTCTTCAGCACCTGTTTGGGCACCGGTGTTTCATCAACATTCGGCGTCATACCGACAGAAGTGGCATTCACCAGCGCATCCACCTTCAAATTATTGATCTCCGCCAGCGGATAACATTCGCAATTCAAGTCTCCGGCGAGCGCCTGCCCTCTGGTAAGGGTCCGGTTGGCCAGAATCACTGTCGCTCCTTTCTCCTGTAACCCGAAACCAATGGCCCTGGCTGAACCGCCCGCACCCACTACAAGCACAGTGGATCCCGGCAGGTCAACGATCATTTCCAGGGCCTGGTTGGCACCGATCCAGTCGGTGTTATAACCATGGATATGGCCGTCATGGATCAGCAGCGTATTGACCGCCCCGATTTTCTGAGCCAGCGGATCAATGGCGTCTAAAAGTGGAATGACCGCCTGTTTGTGAGGGATGGTAACACTGACGCCGCCAACACCAAGCGCTCGGAATCCATCCATGGCCCGAGGGATATCCTCCACTTCAAAAGCCACATAAACCTTGTTCAGACCGCAGGCCTGGAAGGCGGCATTGTGCATCACCGGGCTCAGGCTGTGGGAAACCGGCTTTCCCATGATGCCGTATAGTTTGGTTTTGCCGTCAAGCTGCATCGCCGATCTCCTAGTCTATCAATCTCAAATGAGGTAATAAAAATGTTGACAAAACCATATTGAAAAAATATTCTGTTTTTCGGAAAATCGTTCTAATAGACAGAATTTACACATATTTTTTCTGACACTGCAAGCTAAAATTTTCACCCGAAAGCTTTTATCTATATCGACATCCGCCTGCAACCTTATTCAACCGCTAATTCTTAACCAAACAGAAGAGGACAACTCATGAAAATTCAGAAAACATCCGAGTTCGAAGCAGTTGAAGTTGAGCCGGGACGTAGGCGCTGCCTCATCCATACCGATAATCTCATGGTGGTGGTCTGGGACTTTGCAGGCGGCCCCTGGGAAAATCCGGACCCGCCGCACGCTCATCCCCATGAGCAGGTGAGCTATATCGTGGAAGGAGAGGTCATTTTTTTCCTGGATGAAGAAATGCAACGGCTCAGTGCGGGTGATATGGTGGCCGTCCCGCCCGACGCTCCCCATTACATCCAACTGGTATCCCCCCATGTCCGGTTGATTGACACCTTCACGCCGCTGCGTCAGGAATTTCTGTAATTCATGCAAGTCATATCAAAGGGAATGCGCGGGGATGAAGAATTTGCAGTCGCCGCCCTTCTCGGGGCAAGCCTCTTCTATTTCTGGATTCTGAAGAAGATATTTACCATTTGATCCCCTTATAGCGGTTGTCATAAATGTTCATGCCCATGCGCGCACACCGAAGCATGAAACAATAATTTCCATTGAAATGTCATAGCTATCCTCTAAATAATAAGCATGAAAATTTATGACAACCGCTATATTATAATTTTTTGTTCGGTGCAAAATTCAGGTAATAATTCCTTGCGGCAGGCAGGTCAGAAGCAGTTGGCGTTGCCTAAAAATAGAAACGTAATGATTGTGATTGAATCTTCAATCTGCTATATACGGAGGGGATGATTATACCGGTTGTTATAAATGTTCCGATTGACTTGGGTTACTAACCGTCAACGATGTATCTGTGTAACAATTTATTTTTTTTGACAACCGCTCTAAAGCTTAACCAAACATAGCTCAAAGGAGGATTTATATGTCTTTACCATTGATGAAAAATTATATTAACGGTGAATGGGTGGAATCGACTTCACCCACCATCGGCGATGTCTGGAACCCTGCAAAAGGAGAAAAAATTGCCACAGTTGCTTACGGCAACAGCGAAGACGTCGATCAGGCCGTAAAGGCCGCCAAAGACGCATACTGGGAATGGCGCACCACGCCGCCCCTGACAAGAGCCCGCTACCTTTTCCGCCTGAAGGATGCGTTCGAAGACAATTTTGAAGATATCGCGCGCACCCTTACCACCGAACAGGGAAAAGCCATTGACGAAGCCAGAGGCGAAGTTCGCCGCATGATTGAAAACATCGAGCATGCAACCGGCGTCACCACCCTCATGTGCGGGTATACCCTCGAAGATATTGCCAAGGATATCGACTGTTACGGTCACCGTCAACCCATGGGCGTATTTGCCGCCATCGTCCCTTATAACTTTCCCGGCATGGTCGCGTGGTGGTTTCTCCCCTATGCGCTTGTAACCGGAAATACCTTTATCGTGAAGCCTTCTGAGCAAGTGCCCATGACCCAGACTAAAATCTTTGAGATCGTGGACGAAATCGGCTTTCCGGAAGGGGTGGTCAACATGGTTCACGGATCGCGCGATGTCGTCAACGCCCTGCTGGACCACCCGGATATCGAAGGTATATCCTTTGTGGGATCAACCCCCACAGCCAAATACATCTACAAGCGGTGCGGAGAAACCGGCAAACGGGTCCAGGCCCTTGGCGGCGCTAAGAATATCGTTGCAGTTACCGCCGACGCCGATATTGAGGCCGCCATGCCATCGCTTATCACGTCCTTTTACGGGTGTTCCGGCCAACGATGTCTCTCCGGATCCGTACTCGTACCGGTGGGGGATATTGCCGATGTGTTGAAAGAAAAATTTATTGCCGCAG
>CAYTAQ010000230.1:0-4842 GCA_964435695.1 uncultured Desulfobacterales bacterium
ATTGAATGGGCAGCGGCCGTGACCTTTGCCACGTGCTCCAGGGTCTCCAGGCGCAGAAATGCCTCTTCCAGGGTCTTCCCCAGCGTAATGCTGCCGTGCCGTGCCAGAATGAGGGCTTGATGCCCTGCCAGAATGAACGCTTTGATGGAATCAACCACTGCCGGGGTTGTCGGTGTGGCATAGGGACAGGTTACGATGGTTCCAAATGCAAAAACAGACTCAGGAAGCATCGCTTTTTTAAGGGATATGCCTGCAACTGAAAGCGCCACGGCATACACCGGATGCGCATGCAGTACCGCGCTTACATCCTCGCGATGCCGATAGATAAACGCATGCATTCGGATTTCACTTGATGGTTTATGGGCCGATTTCCCTAACTGCTTATTTTTTTCTATATCGTATCGGACGAGGTCCTTTTGGACCAGGCGTCCCTTTGAAATACCGCTGGGCGTGATCAGAATTTGGCTGCTGTTTAGTCGTATGGAGAGATTCCCGCTGGCGCCGGATAAAAAGCCCATTTCATACGCTGCCCGGCCCCATGCGATCATGTCGCGTTGTTTTTTACTTATACCGCTTGCCATGAATATGTTCCGTTCGGTTTGAGTTACCAACAGTTAATGGAGATAAGGAAAATTGTCAATCGGACATTCATCTTATCATCCATTTTATTAATCACGTCCACCTTTACACTTCAGTCGCCCTGTAGTATAGCAATCTGTATTAAAAGAGGCCGGAATTGAATTATGCTTTTACTAACACTACTATTACCGAAAGGAGATGAATCATGCGCAGCGTTACAACTGAAGTGTCAACCCGGATGCCTTCAACAAAAGCGGTCAGGTGGCTGGTCGTTTTTGCGGCCATCCTCTTTTTTGCCACATCCGCCCCCTGTGCGATCAGCGATTATGCCGGGACATACAGCGGCAGCTATATAGGTGACGACACTGGACTTTGGATCGCCTTGGTCCAATCCGACGGAGATGTTGCGTTCATCAGCTGGTCTAATTCTGCTTATGAAACAGACGGTACGGACAGCTTAACAATCAACGACAGCGGCTATATCAGCGGTGGGACTGACAACGGCGGGTACGTCGAAATCACGGTTGACCCGTCGGGAACGGTTTCCGGGACCTGGACAGGTGGCGGCGGGAACGGAACCCTTAGCGGCGATAAGTGCGATAACGCCACAATGTCCTCCCTGGCCGGAACTTACACCGGCAGCATTTCCGGCGATGCATCGGGCAGCTTCAGCTTCACGTTGTACAGCAGCGGCCATGTCACTGGGTCCGTAATCGCCGAGGGAGATACAACTTCCATAAAGGGCGGCGTTGACGACGCCGGCAATATCATCCTCGACGCCAGCGGTGAAGCCGCCATCAAAGGAACAGCCTCCTCAAATGGCTCCATCAGCGGCCACTGGTACTCTTATGACGGGGCAGAAGGCACTTTTTCGGGTTCAAAGACCAGCGGAGACACCAGCGGAAGCGATGACGGCAGCAGTAGCAGTAGCAGTGGTCCTTGCTTTATTCAAATGATTGCCGATTAAGCCGGCTGCATTCTGAAGTGGGTGAACGTCAATAATCCAGCGCTCTTCTTTATAAAAAACTGACCCCGCCGACAGTCGGCGGGGTCAGTTTTTTTCATAAAGAAAGAGTGACCTTTTATGCCACCCATAAAGAAGGGGAATGAGGGGGTGCAGGATGTTATGACCCGCTGAATTAATTTTCGGATATAATGAGACAGGACTTTAACATTGCCCTTTATTTCGGCTTATGATGCGCGCTTAATTCCCTGTTTCTTATCGAACAGTCCAGGCAATTTCTAAACAATCTTTCGCTATCTGAGCGACATCCATCACAGTTTATATCCGCAGGTTTTAATTTTTTATCGTATATTTCAGACAGGGTGTTGGCGATGGCAATGCGCCGCTTATCATCATCGCTCTGGGTCGCCTGGTAGATAACGCATTCACTGCAAATTTTAAGACAGTATCCCTCGATGATAGCCACCATACAAATCTCTTACACTGTTATACCGGCTTCCGGATGCTGAATATTGGATACCGATGGTAGTTGAATCGGAATGTTATTTTGACAAACGCTCTAGCTTCGTATCCCATGCTACAATACATCCGTATCGGTATCAACATGTTTTGAAGATATGCGATAAATAATGCTGAATCTGCTGATTCGATAACGCTTCAACATAAAATCAAAAAGGGCCTACAGACATGTCCCTGACCAAAGGCACTATCGGCCCATGCCTGCCATCCTGGCAAGAGACCTCGCCAGGTTTTCGATGGCGGATTCGTCGGGAAAGGAAATCGTCATTTTTAATTTTCCATCCTCTCCCCGTTCCAACCCTTCCGATAGTTTGGCTTTAAATGTTTCAGCAAGTTGATCAGCTTGTTCGGATTCCTTCCCCCCGGGAAACAATTCTCCGATAAAAGCGAACGCAGCGCCGATCAACTGTCCGCCGGCACTGGCCACGCTTTCTTTTCGAGCCAAAACCGATGCTTCCATTTCAACCTGCTTTTTCAGACTTTCGTCCATTGCTGCATCAGGTTTATTGCCGATCAGAACCTCCAGGCGCCTCTTTAACTCATCCATACCGCTGGCAAGCGCGACTTCCGAAGCCTTGGAATCAGGATCCAGCACCGCTAGAGAAAGCGCATGTTTGGCGGATAAGGTCCCCAGAAGGCTCTCTTCCAATGTATCTTCCGTAACCAGAACAAAGATCTGAACAGGTCGTTTCTGCCCCATCCGATGTGCCCGGCCGATACGCTGTTCAAGAACGGCCGGGTTCCATGGCAAATCCACATTGATCACCGTATTGGCCGCTTGTAGATTAAGACCGGTGGCGCCGGCGTTGGTGGTAATAAACAGCCTGCACTCGCGATCTTTCCTGAATCGGTGTACGAGCCCTTGACGTTTTTTTTGAGGAACTTTACCGTCCAAACGAACATATTTTACCCGGCTCTCCTCCAGCAGCGGTTCGATGAGATTCAGCATGGTCGTCCATTCCGAAAACAGAAGGATTTTCCGATTTTCTTCACCGATGAGTTGATCCAACAGGATTTTCAGCTCGTTGAGCTTGCTTGAATAACCAGGGGCCTGCTTATCCACCAGAAAGGTGCTGTCGGCTGACATTCGGCACATGAGGAGTGCTTTTTGGAGTCGAAGGATGTCCATTTCTGTAAGAAACTTTTTATTGATAATCGTTTGGACGATTCTTTTGTGGCCGTCATGAAGCTCAAGCTGCTCAGCCGTTGGCGGTATCCTCATAATTTCGGTGGTTCGAGGAGGCAATTCGTCCAGAACCTCTTCCCGGGTTCTTCGAAGCAAAATGGGCTTCAACTTTTCACGCAACACATTTAGGTTCTTGTACCCAAGCAGTTTGCCTTTTTGATCGGTGACCCGGTGTCGATTGTAAAACTGGAATGCAGGGCCCAACCGGCGATCATCGATAAACTCCACCACGGAAAAAAGTTCCTCCAGGCGGTTTTCAAGGGGCGTACCGGACAGCGCCAGGGCAAAAGGTGATTTCAATGCTTTCACCGTACGGCTCGTCTTGGCTTCCCAATTTTTTATGCGCTGCGCTTCGTCAAGAATAATCAGATCCCATTTTACTTTTTCAATAGCCAGAATATCCCTGAGCACCTGCTCGTAATTGCATATGGTAAAAAAACAATCATTATCATACTGCTGAAACCTTTCCTGTGCTGTTCCGAGAACGAGCTGACAATTGCGGTTTACAAACCGCATGATCTCCGATCGCCACTGAGATTTCAGCGAGGCCGGACAGATCACGAGGACTTTTGATATATCTGCGTCATGGGAAAGGAGTTGGGCTACACCGATGCCCTGAATCGTCTTCCCCAGTCCCATGTCGTCTGCAAGAACCGCCCGCCCCGCACCCGCGGCAAAGGCGATGCCGTCCAACTGGTAGGGTCGCAGCTCCGCATTCAACAGCGTACGCCGCAACGGATGATTGGCGGGATCTTTCCGTATCGTTTCCATCTTGTGCTTTACCCGTTCCTGATAGAGCAACGCGGTAATGTATTCCTCGGCATCCGGATAAATGGTCGTGCTGACACCGAGATTTTCAATTTCTTGAATGTGGTCCATTAAATTCCGGATATCGGTAATCGGCTTGTCCCTGAAAGGACGGACCAGCTTGCTCACGCGGCTGTCCAACCCCATGGGTGCCAATAGACGCAACTCCAGATTTTCCCCATATGCTAAGTATACGCAAAGATCCTGGGCTTCATAAGGCATTTGCCGGACCGATTTGCTAAACAAGCTTTTTACCCTTTCCAGGGCATAAATAATATGCTTGCATGTGCCCAGGGTATTTTTCCTGAAATCCGGACATGAGCAGTAGGATTCACCCCTGTTCCAACCACGCAACGCAAGGCGATAGCTCTTTCCGGAAACGGCACTGGTGAGGATATAATCGGTCCACAGCAATTCCTTATTCATGGAAGTCAGCCGCATCTTTTCCTTTTTCGCTCTCTCCGCCCTATCCTCTATGGCCCGAGCAACGATCTGTTTATCGCTTAGACTTTCAATGGGCGCCCTCTCGATGGGCGGGGCTGAGAGACCTAATGCCAGCTTCTCTTCAAGGATAAGCGATAAAGCTGCCCCCTGGTGCACGCAGGGCATGGGGCATTCACTGCAATGGATGTTCAGCCTCTGATTCTCTGTGGAATCAAGGCGAATAGTGACCCCTGCTTCTCCCAGATCCAGATGGAATATAGCCCTTTTCAGAATCACCTGTTCATTGGGATCGATGTCGAACTTTCCTCCAGCTATGTGAAGTTGCTCGCCCTGGAGGCCTAAC
>CAYTAQ010000231.1:0-4838 GCA_964435695.1 uncultured Desulfobacterales bacterium
GTTACGCTTCACTCATCACTGATATTTGAATTATTCTGCAAAATGTTCATGCCGATGTAGATATAATGGAAGCCGGAAATAACGGTCAAACCGGCCGTTATCCAGTATAGGAATTCCCCTAACATTATCAGCCCGGTAATATTCACATGAAGAAGGGTGACAAATATGGTGGTAATCTGGGCGGCGGTGGTGCATTTGCTGACGATACTCGGGCTGACTTTATATTTTTTTTCCGTAATTGTAAAAATAGCGATGCCGATAAAAATTAAAACATCCCTGGATATTACAATAACGGTCAGCCAGGCCGGTATGATTTTTAAAACAGCCAGGCCGATAAACGCCGAAGAAAGGAGAATCTTATCTGCAATGGGATCCAGATAAGCGCCCAGCGCGGTCCGCTGATTGTAGCACCTGGCGATAAAGCCGTCCAGTGCATCGCTTACCCCCGCAATGGCAAAAACCGCCAATGCCAAACCAAACAGGTCTTTCAGCAGCAAAATAACAAAAAACGGCGTCAGGAGAATTCGTATAATCGTTAATAAGTTTGGTAGGTTGGGCATAGAGGATATTCAGTTCTGTGTTTTCAATTTTTCCGGCTTCACAACATCAAATCGTTATACTTCTTTTTTTAAATAGAAGTCAGTAGACAGAATTCAGAAAACAGAATGGAGGATTTCGTCTCTATTTATTCTGTATTCTGTATTCTGTCTCCTGTATTCTGTATTCTTTGACCCTGACTTACCCGCCGATTAGCTCGATCCCCAGTTTTCCCGGCAATACCTCATAAATATCAATACCAAATGATTCAAATGTGTTGAGCATTAATTCTTCAGCAAGGGATTGTGCCGTGCCGTCATAATCAACCGTAAGGCTCGACTCGTTCGGTTTCATCTCCAAAATATGAATCGCGGTGACGCCATTGATCTTTCCCAGTATCTGGCGAAATTTCACAAAGTTTATCAGCTCGCTCGTGCCTTGAACGACAATTTGCACCATTTTACGATCTTTGTTTTGTTTCGCCCATGCGGAGGATATCTCGATGGCGATGTCTTTGCCGGCCAGCATGCCTGCGTCAAACAGAGCTCTTCGGCCACCTTCCCGTTCATCTACGCCTGAGGAAACAGCCGTGCGGGTCGCAAAAGCGATTTCTGCCCCGGTATCGGTCCGGAAGGCCTTTACCGTCACATTGGCGTTGAAGGACTTGATGCTCGCTCCCATCACATTGCTTGTCTTCTCAGCCTTTGCCGATCCGATGACAACGATGTCGGCGGCGCGGTGACTTCCAAGGGTAACAGCATCTTCTATCTTCAGGGGCAGGTCATAATTGAGTGGTTCTGTAATATCAGCATGTTGTATAATATTAAACCGTTGATCCTTCAGCGTCTGGGCCATGGCTTCTTCAGAAGATGGGACAACAAAAACCAGATCTTCACCCCACCAGTAATTCGGCAAAATATCACCGATATTCTCCTCAGCTATAAAAAGAAGAATTTTCGGCACACTCTTTTCTTCAACCACCAAACCCGACGCTAAAAGTTTTGCTTTTATTTTGTTCTGCATGACCGTAACCTGCACCAGCGCCCTGTAGCTTTTTCCGGACATGAATTCGGTGAGCACCTTATAATCCTGAACATACGCGTCGATGTCATTGTACAGCGCTTCGTTGACCTGCTGGAAATGGTCTATTTGAGATGAAAGGGGAAACACCTCTAAAGATATCCTGGCTACCGCGGAAACCAATGCATTGGAAATGGCCAGCTCGCGTGCAGCCGGCAGATTGTCCCCATAAATTTGTCCTGCGCCGATAGCTTCCACTACCTTGACGGAATCATCTTCCTCTGCAAGATACGGCTGAAAGCAGACAAAAAACAGGACAAAAAAGGTGACAACTAACTTAAATATGATTTTTGTTTTCAAAATACTACGCATGTTGTTCACCCTCGCTTAATATCGTCATGGAATAATATATGGCAGTTCTACCTAATAATTTCTTACAATCGCATAGTCAGCAATACCCAGCAGGATATTTTTGGTTTTTGAATCATTAAAAATTGAAAGCGATTGTCTGGCTTTTTCAACATGGTCGCCGGCAAGCATTTTCGTGTAGTCTATCCCGCCGGAATTTTTGAGAATTTCAACCAGCCACCTAAAGTTTTCAACGGAAAAATCGCCATTCTGAATGAGCGCTTCCATTTTTTTTCTGTCTGCGGGCCTCGCATGTTTTAGTGAATAAATCACCGGAAGGGTGAGTTTTCCTTCTCTGAGATCCGCCCCCACCGCCTTTCCTAATGCTCTGGTATCAAAGGTATAATCCAGCAAATCATCCGCCATCTGGAATGCCATGCCGATATGAAATCCGAAGTCCGACAGAGCCGACTCCTTTTCTTTGTCGGCATCCGCCAGGATGGCGCTGATACGGCACGCCCCTTGGAACAGCACTGCGGTCTTACGCCTGATAATATCCATATACTCTGCTTCCGTCAGGTCCAAAGACCCTTTGCGGTTCAGCTGATGGAGTTCACCCTGGGACATATTTTCCGTGATATCGGCAATCACCTGAATGATGATCGGGTTTCCGGCGGCCGCTGCGATGGATAGTCCCCGTGCCAAAAGAAAGTCGCCCACCAAAACCGCCGTCGAATTGCCCCATATGGAATGTGCCACCGGCTTCCCCCTGCGCAGGTGCGCCTCATCCACCAAGTCATCGTGAAGCAGTGTGGCGGCATGAAGGTACTCAAAAGCAGTGGAAAAGGTTTTGTCGTAACCGCCTTTGTAGCCGCACAACCTGGCGGCCAGCACCATCAGTAAAGGCCGTAAGCGTTTGCCGCCGCTGAAAAGAATATGACCGGCCACCTCAGACACAAGCTCGAGATATGGCTTCAGATTTTCAATAAGCGCCTCTTCTATGGCCTCAAGGTCATCTTGTACCAATTCCAAAATCTTATTTTTTAAGTCGGCCATCAAGCCTCTCCTATGAGATCATATTCAAGCGCATCCGTAATGCGAACATCCGTAAAGGATCCCACATGCAGTTCCTTGGCGTGAATGAACGTAACACCATCAACCTCGGGCGCTTGAAACGCGGTTCTGCCGATATACACATTCGCTTCAGGCATCTCATCCACAAGAACCCGAATCGTGCGTCCGATGTATTTTCGGTTGTTTTCAAGAGAAATCGTGGTCTGGCGTGACATTATCGTATCGAAGCGCTTCTTTGCAACACCTTCTGATACATGCCCGAACAATTTATGGGAAGGCAAATCTTCGGAATCCGAATACATAAAAGCACCGAGATGGTCGAATTGAACGCGTTCTACGAAACGTAACAGGGCGGCAAAATCCGTGTCGGTTTCACCGGGAAACCCGACGATGAGGGTTGTTCGCAGGCAAGCCGCCGGCGATAGGGTGCGAATGGTTTTAAATAAATCGAAAAGGTCTTTTTCAGAATAGTGCCGGCCCATCCGTTTTAAAACAGCACCAGCGGCATGCTGGATGGGAATGTCGAAATAGCTGCATATATTGGATGCTTCATGGATGGTTCTGATGGCATCCGTATCGATGCTGTTCGGGTGGCCGTACAGCACCCGAATCCAGATATCCTGAGACAAGCCGGAAAGGTCCTGCAGCAGGCCGGACAATCCGCTTTCCAAACCCAGATCCCGGCCATAGGCGGTTGTATCCTGCGCCACCAACACCAGTTCTTTGACACCGGACTGAATAAGCGTCGCGGCCTCGGTGAGAATATGCGCTTTCAGGCGGCTTTTCTGTTTGCCCCGCAGCCGCGGGATGATACAATAGGTGCAGCGCCTGTCACACCCCTCTGCTACTTTCAGATACGCCATGTGAGGGGTATTTCGAATACGTTCGACACCATCCTCCACCAGGCCTATGACGTCAGGATCCGGCAATATGCATGTTTGCGATGCCTTTTCAATGGCAACGGCTTCTACGATCTTATCAAACGCGCCGGTGCCCAAAAAAGTGTCGATCTCCGCCAATTCGCCGGCGATTTCTTCCTGGAACCGTTCCGGCAGACAACCGGTAACGATCATGCGGCGACAGGAACCCGTTGTCTTATATTTGGCCAACGTGAGAATGGTGTCGATGGATTCATTGATTGCCGGTTCAATGAAGCTGCATGTGTTGATGATAATCACTTCCGCGGCAGCAGGATCGTCCGTCATGCAATGACCGGCCTGAACCAATCGACCCATCATGGTTTCGCTGTCCACGAGGTTTCTTGCACATCCAAGGCTGACAAGGTGTATGTTCATGCTGGTTACTCGATGCTGGATACTGGTTACTTGATACTGGATATCAGATACTATATTCTGGTTTTCGGTTACACGGCTAAAGAAATTGTTCATCCAGCATCATTGATTCGATATATGTTCTTTTTCAACAGGTTGTAAAAAGCGATTAATTTTTTTCCCTAAAATTTGAAATCGGTCATGGAGGTCACCATATAAAGCATCATCCTTTAGGGATTCAGTTTCATACAAATTTTCCAGATGATCGGTTGTTTCATCACATGAGGCAAGTGAGTATGTTAAGAATCGCATATAATCCTGCTTGTATCGTCTCCTCCCATATCCTTCAACAATATTCGATTTAATTGATTTGACAGAACGTCTTATTTTAAATGTATATTCTGGTTACTTTTCAAAAAAACCTTTCGCATTCATGGCATCAATATTCCGGCAACTCACATCCAGTATCCAGCGGCGCCGCCGGCCTTGCCGGTTTGAACGAGAATGAAACTTATGAAGTTTCATACGAGCAGCTAGTATACAGCATCCAGTGACCAGCTCAGATATGCATTCCCATGCGGAGCATGG
>CAYTAQ010000232.1:0-4549 GCA_964435695.1 uncultured Desulfobacterales bacterium
TACATGGACAGAATGGCGCATGACCGGGCGTATCGCGCGCTGCCCGTTCGAACTCTAAAGTAGTGGCCTTCTCCTAAACGGTTTTGTTTTCTGTGTTTCATGGCAAATTTTTCTCAACCACAAAGACACGAAGGATAAAAGAAAGAAAAAACCTTTGTGCCTTTGTGGTTACGGTTTATCCAGGTTGGGTTTTAAACAGCCGAATATGGCATCTATTTTCAATCTCAAACCTAACTGACCTAAACTTAAAACACCCCATCGATCACCGCTCCGCAATCCGGGCAACGACCGTCTTCAATGCTGTAGCTGTTAATAGAAAATCCCCACCGATCGATGAGCACCTTTCCGCAGGAATAGCAGAACGTCTTTTCGCTCGCTTCGCCGGGAACATTTCCGGTATACACATATTTCAAACCGGCATTGATACCGATTTCGCGGGCCATTAAAAGTGTTTTTACGGGTGTCGGGGGGTGATTCATCAAGCGGTAGGTTGGATGAAACCGGCTGATATGCCAGGGAACTTCGGCGCCGAGAGATGTCGCCAGAAATGAAGCCAATTCGGTCAGTTCCTGAACGCCGTCATTCAATCCCGGAATGATCAGCGTCGTCACTTCAACAAAAATACCCAGAGATTTCATGTAAACCAGCGTGTCTTTCACAGGGTTCAGCTTCGCACTGCAATAGGTTTTATAGAAGTCATCACTGAATGCTTTTAAATCCACATTTGCGGCATCCAGGTAGGGGTGTATCATCTCCAGTGCTTCCCTGGTCATATAACCGTTGGTCACAAATACATTTAAAAGCCCTTTTTCGTTAGCAAGTCTGGCTGTATCGTAAGCCAGTTCGAAAAAAACCGTCGGTTCCGTGTATGTGTAGGCAATGGTCCGGCAATTCTGCTTGATCGCCGCCGCAACGATGGCTTCAGGCCCTATGGGATCTCCCATGATCATCCCGTCGCGGTCTGACGGCATCTGGGCGATATCGGCATTCTGGCAGAATCGGCATTTGAAGTTGCATCCTGCGGTTGCGATGGAATAGGAAAGACTCCCCGG
This sequence comes from uncultured Desulfobacterales bacterium, assembly GCA_964435695.1. GTDB lineage: Bacteria > Desulfobacterota > Desulfobacteria > Desulfobacterales > B30-G6 > CAYTAQ01. The sequence goes on from CAYTAQ010000232.1 coordinate 1,053, forward strand.
GTAAAGATGAAAAAGCGGCTTCTTTTCGATGGGGTCGACATGCCGGGCAATCACACGCCCATATACCAGTGTTTCCAGAACGCCCGACCGGTTTTCACGCACGTTGCATATTCCGCGTTTACCGTCTTTTATCAAACAGCGATGATTGCAAAGGTTGCATTGCACCTTGTTTTCCGTCAGCGAATCAAAAAGATATGCTTTCATTATACAAGCCCTTTTGAGGTTTCAGTGTTCAGGTGTCAGGTGTCAAATACCGAGGGAGATATTTTCCTGAAACCTGTTTAGTAATCAAACGGTGGCCAGCCAAAAATGCAAGGATTATTATTATCGCTATACTCAAGGATTGATTCGGCTATTCCCCAGCGCCGTTCCTTTTCCGGCAACTTTTTCTCCAGGGTCTTCTCCAAGCCATTCAGCATCCGAATGCACTCCTTGTATCGGTCTTGAAATTCGACATATGTCTTTTCGGCGACATATCCTTTTAGCTTTGCCATATACAGATGGTGAATGGTCTCAGCCGCCTCGCCCCTACTTCGATTAACCCCTTCAATGTTATTCCGCACATGGCGGTCATCGTTCTTTTCTGCTAACTGTGCCGGTGGACTGTTCGATGAACGTCTTACCTGACTGCCTAGTTCGTATCTCTCCTCCTTAGGCCATTGGTGTGTTAGATTACATACATCAATATGCAACTGGCAAAGCTTTTGATATACAGCCAGATCTTCAACAACCATATGCCTCTTTTCGACCATCAACCCTCCTGACACCTGAAACCTGAAACCTGTTAACCTCTACCTCAGTCATCTCGTATCCATTTTTCAGACGAAATGCTCAACCGGTTACGACCTCTGAAGCCTGCTTAGGGGTGTATCGCAACGTCATCGGTTTGGTTCTGAATCGAGGAACCAATGCCGCTACAATTCCGGCGAACGTGCCAAAGGGAAATCGTTGAATGATTTTAGAATTTTCCAAGCCGACCATCACCTTCCCGGATGCTGCGGGAAACTGGCTCACCGTTCTCCACGAAATGGGGACGTGATTGCCCAGCATGTCTCGCATGATATGCTTGAGTTCCCAGACACTATAAAATCGGGCACGATTATAAATCGTATGTGAGAAAATGCCTTTCAGGCGCCGCTCAATGCCCTTGATGGCATATCGGTTGAGCACACCGACAAAAATTCTATCCTTTGCAACCCGGCATGCCTCTTCAATTACTTTTCGGGGATCATCTACGAATTCGAGGGTTGTCACGATACTGGCATGATTAAATGAATTGTCGTCAAAGGGCAGATCCTCTGCGTAGCCGCGATAGAGTTCGATCCGGTTCCCGAAATGCCTGAAGGCAATATCCAGCATATAGGGCGAAGGGTCGATGGCAGTGACCTGCAGTCCCATCTCAAGAAAAGGTTTTGCGCTGGCACCGGTGCCGCAGCCGATATCGAGGATGGACTCGCCCCGGATAGGTTTCAACATATCGATCATCAGTCGGTTTTCAAGCTCAGCAGTCCTCCGGTTCCGGTTCTTGCACACCCACTGTTCATACGCTTTTGCATCATTAAAAGTGAATACGTAACCCATAATATCGATATTAAATAAAAATAAACACTTGATCAAGTGGGATTATCAAAATATCATTTGACCCGGCTGGTTCGAATTGTATAGGGTGGCAAAGCAATTCTGAAAAGGAGGGATGCAACGTATGATAAAATCGTTGAAGTTAATGGTTTTCTGCAGCTTGCTTTTCATCGTTTTCCCATGGAGTCATTTGGAGGCACAAGCTGTTGACATTGATTGGACATTGCTGAAACAATTTCAACTTAACGCCAAACCTTTGGATATTGCCGCATCCGGTGATGGAAAACTATTTTTTGTGCTCACCCCCGGACAAGTGGATGTCTATTCAGATTTTGCGGACAAGCCCTTCAATCAAATACCCGTTGATAAAAATTTTGACCGCCTGACATATTCCGACACCATCAGCGCCCTGATACTGACAAATTCAATCACCAATACAATTAAAATCCTGGAAATCGATTTGGTCCAAAAGATTTCCATTGAAGGCTCACCTTTTAAAGGACCGGAGAACGCGCCGGTCACGCTGGCGGTATTTGACGATTACCAGTGACCCTATTGTGCGCGGTTGGAAGCGCTATCCCAGCAGGTGCTGGGGAAATACCCCGAGGATGTCAAATTGGTGGTTAAATTCTTTCCTTTGAAGAGCCATAAAATGTCTTTAAAAGCTGCACTTGCAGCCCTTTCTGCCCATAATCAGGGAAAATTTTGGGAGTTTCACAGCAAACTTTTCGAAAATTACAGATCCTTAACGGACCAGAAAATAGAAGAAATTGCCAAAGAGCTGGGCCTTGATATGGAAAAATTTTTTAAAGATCAGGACACGCCGGCTGTTAAAAATTTAATTTTCAGAGACCTTCAAAATGGTCAAGCGATTGATGTCCGTGGTACGCCGACATTGTTTTTAAACGGCAAACTCGTCAAAAACCGCAGTTTCCAGGGGTTGAGCCAATTGATCGAAAAGGAATTGAGCAAAAATAAGTCTCAATAAATGATTTTTGAGGCATTGACGAGGGCTATATTCGAACGTTTCAATCTTTTTGCGAAATAGCTGATGGCAAGGGCGGTTTCGATATGGGGATGCCCTATCCCGACGGCACGACCATATGTTAGTGCATGTTGTTTGAGCCGGTGGAGCTGAAATAGGATATCCGGTACATTGCGGATGTTATCTAAAAAAATATGCCGGTGGGCCGTCGACAACCGGCATTGTCTGGCAGTAGCGTAGGCGATTGAATTGCTGGACGTATAGCTATCGATAAAAAATAACCCCTTGGTTTTGATAAACATCAAGGTTTTCCTGATTTCCTCGGGAGATTCGGTAAACCTGGAGCCCATGTGATTGTTCATGCCGGTTGCAAAAGGCATGCTGCCGATATTCTCATCCAGAATTTGTTCTATTATTTCTAAATTATCCCCGACAAAAAGAGCACCCGGACCGGGATCACAGCAGGGATCATAGGGCTCCATGGGCTGGTGCAGCATAATTTCATAGCCTTCGGCATGCAATTCAACAGCCAGCTCCTGGGAATAGGTCAGACGGGGAAGGATTGAAAACGTAAGTGGCAGATTCAATTGAACAAATTGCCTTGCAATGGAACGGCTGTTCCCGATATCATCGACAATCAGGGCAATCCGGGGCAGGTGATTCTGCAGGGGGGCATCGCCCTGCATGGCAGCCGCCGCCGGTATCCTGATGACTCCCGTCAGATGGCCGGCCAACGCCAATACGCTGCTCAGCAAAAAGCGTCTGCGGCTGAATTTTCCCGGTGCTTTATTTAAAAATTCCATGTCTAATTGTAGCGGGGAATTTAAATTTGTGATAAGGGTTATAAATCAGGCTTTTGTTAATTTATGCAATATATTGCTTTTGATGTCTATAGAAAATAGTATATATAGAAGAAAGAAGACAAAATGGCGTG
>CAYTAQ010000233.1:0-4506 GCA_964435695.1 uncultured Desulfobacterales bacterium
AAGAGTATAATGCTTTGGGAAACCGTTTTACTGGCGCTGAGGGAAATTCGTCGCAATGTGCTGCGTTCATCACTGACCATCCAGGGTATCGTTATCGGTGTTGCTGCTGTTATCACCATGGTGACTTTAGGAAACGGAGCCACTGCGCAGGTGACCGCCAGTATCTCAAGCCTTGGCAGCAATCTGTTGCAGGTAAGACCCGGTCAGGGGCCACGCGGACCCGGCGGCACGCGTTCAACTGCGGAAAATCTGGACGTGACTGATGCCGGGGCCATCAGCCGTGAGATCTTCGGACTGGCTGGGGTCGCACCCGTCGCTTCAAAGGGCGCACAGGCCATTTACGGTAACCAGAACTGGTCGACAACGGTTAGCGGCAGCACCAATGCATTCCTTCAAGTGAGGAACTGGCAGCTTAAAAAGGGACGAGAATTTACTGCCGGAGAACTAAACAGCGGCTTGGCTGTGTGCATTCTCGGAGATACCGTACGTGAAAAACTCTTCGGCGATCAAAATCCCCTGGGAACAGCTATCCGCCTGGGAAAACTGACCTGCCAGGTAATCGGCGTGCTCGAACCCAAAGGTCAGTCCAGTTTCGGTTCGGACCAGGACGACCTGGTCCTTATCCCTCTGCGCACGCTCCAGCGGCGGATGGCGGGAAACAAAGATATCCAGGCAATTTTTATCTCGGCGCAGGATGGTGTTTCCACCACAAAGGTCAAAGCGGATATCGAACAACTGATGCGCGAGCGCCGTCACATTCCGGCAGGCAAGGATGATGATTTTCATGTTATGGATATGAAGGAACTTGTCAGCACACTGACCGGTACCACGCAAGTGCTTACGGCCCTGTTGGGCGCGGTGGCGGCGGTGAGCCTGCTGGTGGGCGGCATCGGCATCATGAACATTATGCTGGTTTCGGTGACTGAACGTACACGCGAGATCGGTACCCGATTGGCCATCGGCGCTTTTGAACGGGAAGTGTTGATGCAGTTTCTGGTGGAAGCTGTGGTGCTATCCTGTTTTGGCGGGATAACAGGTATCACCCTCGGCTTGACGGCCGCCCGAATCGGAGCCCGGCTTCTGGGCGTTCCCTTTATTTTCAACCCGGGCATCGTGTTGCTGGCCTTTCTGTTTTCGGCTGCCGTAGGAGTTCTTTTTGGATACTTTCCAGCTCGTAAGGCCGCTCAGCTTGACCCCATCGAGGCGCTGCGTCACGAATAAATATCCGTCTTTCGTTAGCAGTCAAATAATAAGTATAACAAAAAATAGGATGTCGGTGAACCCAAAAGGATATTATATCATGTCAGAAGGGGCTAAAAACAATGCGCATTATGAAAAACGTTTTTGTCTAGTTGCAATCGAAAAAGGATATATTCAGGTCCTGGGTGGTCCTGGGGTCGGACCGAGATAACTAATTGAAAACATATAAAAAGAATCTGAAAAATAACCGTTTTCTGGTCTTAAACATATCATTTTGGTAGCAAAAGTGCGGCTCTAAGCGATTATGAAATTATTATTTGTCTTAAAGGGCCCTTTTTCACGCCAAAAACTGTCGTTTAAGGTGAATTTGGGGACTAATTTATGTCTCTTTTCATGTTATTATAGATTGTTATCTCGGTCCGACCCTAGAGGCCACCCTAGAGGCCAGCAAAGGGCGTGCCACACAGTTCAACCGTTCGCTGTGCAAAAACTTTGACAAATGCAACCTTTTGGGTTACACATATGATCAATGATTAAATCATTTAACCACAAAGGATTAGAGGAATTTTTTTATACAGGGAGCAAGAAAGGCATCAGGCCAGAGCATGCGAATAGGCTTGCACGAATTCTAGATCGGCTTAATGCGGCAAGTGACATAAAAGATATGAATTACCCAGGTTCCTTCCTGCATCAGTTAAGTGGCGACAAGAAGGGTTTTCACTCAGTACGGATATCTGGTAATTGGCGTATATTTTTTCAATTTATAAATGGTGATGCCTACATTGTCGATTACGATGGTTACCATTAGGGAGTCAATAAAATGAGAAAAATGATAAGACGCCCGACTCACCCGGGCAACATTATAAAAGAAGATTACCTTTTGCCTTTATCCATTACCATTAAGGATATGGCAGACGCACTTGGTGTTTCAAGAAAAACATTGTCCAAAATTATAAATGAACGAGGTGCTATTACACCGGATATGGCCCTGCGTTTATCCCGAGCATTTGATACCACTCCTGATTTTTGGTTGAATTTACAGAAAAATTACGACTTGTGGCATGCTGAAAAAGAATCGCAAGAGTGGAAAAAAGTAAGGACTCTTCCTAAAAGTGTACTTCATCAGCAAGATTCGGTGCTCAGCAGCGAACATGTCATTCAAGACTGACGGGCAGGGGCGGGCGGCCTTTTTTGTATATAAATTCGATATGTTTCATCAGGCTTACGTATCTATTCTGCCAATAACCCTGCCCGCATTTTAATTCTGCGTTAGCGCGCCAAGCGAAGCTTGGTGCATCTTGCGGGGCGCAAGTTCCCGTCGGGTAAGGGTTAGCCACCCACCCGTATCGAGTATTGCGTCTGTGGCGGAGCAGGAGATTTTCTTTCCTGCAAACAAAACAGGTGAAGCGTACATAGAGAATCATTCAGGCCGCAGGAGAGTCCGCGCTCCCTGAAGTGCTGGTATCGCTTCGAAAATAGGTTGTTCCGGCGGTGTCCTACATCTCTGTCCTGGGGTCGGACCGAGGTAATATATTGATAAAACAGGAAAAGCAATAAAATATGAGGGTTTTTTGAGTCTTAGCGTGATGATTTTAATATCAAAAACACGCTTCTAAGAAAAATAATGTAGCTCAGGATACTTATGCCGCGGGGAAACCGATACTACATACCGGGTTTGATTTGGCATATAACGCATCGATGCCACAAGAAGGAGTTTTTGCTGAAATTCGCAAGGGATCGCAGGCGTTGGTTACGATGGCTGTATGAAGCAAAGAAGCGATTTGGCACTCGGATTTTGAATTACAACGTCACATCGAATCACATCCACCTTCTTGTTCAAGATGGTGGCAACCGGGAAACTCTGCCCAAAACCATCCAAATGATCGCCGGCCGCACGGCCCAGGAATACAACATACGGAAGAAACGAAAAGGTGCGTTCTGGGAGGATCGCTATCACGCAACCGCTGTTCAGGATGACAACCATCTCATCCGATGTCTGGTATATATCGATCTAAACATGGTCAGAGCCGGAGTGGTTAAGCATCCATCAGAATGGCTTTTTTGCGGCTACAATGAAATATTGGCGCCTTCTCAGAGGTATAATTTGATTGACCGCAAACGGTTGATGACGTTTTTCGGTATCGATGATAGCGACAGGTTGAGTCAAGTATATAAGGGCTGGGTGGCAGACGCCCTCGGCAGAGATGATAATTCACGTGCGGCTAAATGGACGCAGAGTATTGCCGTTGGTGATAAATATTTTGTTGAGCAGATGAAGGATAAACTTGGATACAGGGCTATCGGAAGAAAGGTAACCGGCACGGGAGATGAATTTGAGCTTAAAGAAAACATGGTGCCTTACAGGGCCAATTTTACAGGCGAAATGAGCACGCTAAGACCGAAAAACAGCTTAAAAATAAGAAATTATGACATATATTCAGAATGATAGTTCGGTCCGACCCCGGCTCACGACCCCGGCTCATCCGGCTCATATCTCATATCAAAACCGCTTTGCGCTTAGCAAGAAATCTATAGGAGCACGTATCATGGCTAAAACCATCACAACCCGCTATGATGTCGCTGAGCATCTTCGGACCCCAGAGGAAATGGCCGCTTATCTTGAAGCTTGCTTTGAGGAGGCGCATGGAGATGCTGCATTCATCGCTAAGGCCCTGGGCGATATTGCCCGTGCAAGGGCATGTCACAGGTAGCTCGTGATGCCGGTCTGTCCCGAGAAAGCCTTTACAAAGCACTTTCCGGGGAACGAAGCCCAGCATTCGAAACAATTCTTAAAGTTATGGGAGCACTCGGCATAAAATTGCATGTTTCCCGAGAGCCGAGAGGGTCGGGCCAAGCTAACAAATAGATAATAAACGATAAATTAGCAATAAATGCGTTTAAAAAGGGGCTATAATTGATTTTATTGCCTTAAAATAACGAAAATAGAGAAGTTAAAGCTGTTGGCAAGAGCGAAACGTCACTACATACCTGGATATGTCTGGCACATTACCCACCGGTGCCACAAAAGGGAATTTTTGCTGAAATTTGCCAAAGATCGTCATCGATGGCTGAAATGGTTATATTCGGAAGGCGATCATTTGTCGAGGATATCAAAAAACAGATGCGCAGCCTAGCGGTTGGCCGTCGTATTCGTAAAGGTAAGGAAGGTTTCGAACTTCGCGAGTCGCAGGCATCCTATAAGCCATTTTTCGATCCCAAAAAGAATGATATAGAGGCTGAAAACCTATTATATTGGAATAAATAAAAAGGAATATCGACAAGTTATCTTGGCCCGACCCCGACTCG
>CAYTAQ010000234.1:0-4460 GCA_964435695.1 uncultured Desulfobacterales bacterium
TCGGTGATAGCTGTTTTTGTTTCGCCATTTTCTTGATTTATTTCCTGCGCGCCAAAACCATTGATTAAAAGTGCTTATTGACTTGATAACTTGAGAAATAGGCTATTATCAGGTATAGATACCAGGGAATTTTCAGCGCAGGAATAGTTTAATCTTCATATAAAAATAAATTAAATTTATGTCAAGACATAAAGAAAAAAGGCTGCTGGATGAAGTTCGGGACGTCATGCGCCTGAAGCACTATTCAATTTAAATTACATTCCCTGGAATGTTATGGCTCGGATTTATCCTTTAATGGTTCATGGGTGAAAACATGGCAAAAATATTTGATGGTCAAAAGAAGACAAAACTGGGAACCGAAAAGAACCCGGCTGCCGTTACGGTAAAAACAAAGAAAAGAATGGCGGAAGTTACAAAGATCTTTGAAGATAACGGCTGGAAATATACAATTGAATTGGACAAGGACAAACCGGAAGACATTACCGATTTGGAATTATTGTTGAATTGGCCCAAACCGACCGAGGCCGAAAAGAAAGTCGGGCGCAACGAGCCCTGCCCGTGTGGAAGCGGGAAAAGTATAAGAAGTGCTGCGGTAAATAATACCTAAAGTGAGCGGTTCAAATTTTAAGAATATTCACCAAAGAAATGCGAGTCCGCGCTTGCCCAGAATATAGTCATCAAATATCTTTTCAGCCGGTTTTTGCGCCATGCCGATACACACGTGGAGCGGCAGCAGATGCTCCTCGCGGGGGTGGCAATACCTGGCGGAAGGTACCTTCTCCCAGTCGATGAGGCGTTGTTCACGCTCGGACTGGGGTAATGGGCCGGTACATATCTCGATCAGCCAGTTCTGAAAGTCATCATTGGCCGAGTCATACGTGTTGATGCCCTGCCAGGAAAATGCGCTCATGTTGTGAAATGAAAATCCGGAGCCGACCACCAGGATATTCTCCTGAATCAATTCATGCATGGCTTTGCCCAGGGCAATGTGCGCGGCCGGGTCCAGACCGTGAAGCAGCGAAAGCTGCAAGGAGGGAATATCGGCTTGCGGGTACATGAGCTTCAAAGGGATAAACAGGCCATGGTCAAAGCCCCGCTGCGGATCAATGCGAGCAGGAATATTATTTTTACGCAGTATTTCGACAATCCTATTCGCTATATCAGGGCTCCCCGGAGCCGGGTAAACGATTTCATAGGCTTCATCAGGGAATCCATAATAATCATAGAGCATGGCAGGTGTTTCTGCGCCCAACAGCGTTGCCGCATTTTCTTCCCAATGGGCGCTGATAACAAGGATGGCATCCGGTTTTCTAAGTTTCGATGGAAGTTGGCGCATGAAGGCCACCATGGAATCGTGGCTCGGGTCTCCGAGAATCGGCAAGGGACCGCCGCCATGGGAGAAATAGACAATTTGGGCTCTTTTTGCTGCGCTATTTTGTTTCATTATTTGCCATGTCTCCGATTTTCCTTGTTCCCACGAAGAGCATGGGAACAAGGAAAACGCCTCGAGTTTATTTGAACCTAAAGCAAGGTGGCAGTGGCATCTTGCCGCTGGTTTCCAGAGGCTGGAAGCCTTTGCCACATTTTATAAACATACAAGCGCGGGAACCAGAGCTAAGCTTGTGCTTTTCATATAACCACATTTATTTTTGTTTCCCCGGCGTTCCGATTCGATAAAAAATACCATCTTGGCGATCTTTGCGTCTTAAGCGAAGCGGGCGGTAAATGCTCTTTATTCACTCAGGTACTAAGCATCCAGCTCTTTCTTCAGGCGCTTGAAATAATTCTTAATGTATTCGTAATCTTCAAGCGCATATGCGCGCGTTTCAGGCAGGCTGAGTCCATTCCAGCGGGCGTCGATATCCTCCAGCATGTAATCGATGGAAGCTTTCCCGTAATAATGGACGATATAGCGCAATATCCCAATGACGCCCACGGTCTCCAGTTTGTCACAATCATAGAGGATGCGGGCTTCGAGGGTCTTTCTATCCTGGGGCGTTGCGGAAACATCGTGAACCCGTATGGCATGTAATACCGCCGCTCTTTTTTCATGGGGAAAGCCGATTCTTTCCAGCACGGGTTCTGCTTTCTCAGCGCTTAAAGCACCGTGGACCTTATCCTGGATATAATGGCGGCCGAGGTCATGTAAATAGGTCGCAGCTACCAGAACGGTTAGATCAGCGCCCAGGTCCCGCCCGATTCCAAGGCATCGGTGCCAGACCCGATGGATATGATCCGTCGCATGAACCTGTGAAATTGCAGGCGCTTTCTGCATTTCCTTTTTGAGCTCACCTTCCAGAACAGGAATCCAGTCTTCCCATGAAATTTTTTCTGAGCTCATTATCTTTCCTTTATCGCTAAACTTGAGTTGAAGAACCGTTCTTTATCAGGTACAGATGACAGGATAGTTTTGTAGCATGAGAAGTTACATAGTTAAACGAATAAATTTTATATGCAAAGGAGAATCCCATGGCCCATGAGAATACGGAACTGGTTAATTTATTGAAAGACATGATAAAGATCAACGCGGTGATCGCCACCGAGCTGATTCAACTGGTGGAGAATTCGAGCCAGCAGCTCCGGGGCGAGATACCGGAATCCTGCAAAGTGCAGCATGGAGCGCTTAAAAAAGAGATTGTCGAGATTGCCGAAAAATGGCATGACAATTGTCGGATGCTCAAGGAACATAATTTGAAGCATGAATAAGGAACAACTATATGATCATCGATTTTCATACGCATATCTTTCCAAGGGTGGTTCAGGCTAACCGGGAAAAATACTTTGCGAACGAACCGGCTTTTCAGCTGCTTTACAACTCCCCCAGGGCACGGCTGGTCAATGCCGAAGAAATGGTCCAGGCCATGGACGAAGAAGGGGTGGATGTGTCGGTTGTATTCGGATTTCCATGGAAAAATCTTGTATCTGCAGCCCTGCACAACGATTATATCATGGAGGCGGTGGCCAGATACCCGGACCGCTTAAAGGGGTTCTGCTGCCTGGATCCATGTGATGAAATGGCGGCTTCGGAGGTGGAACGATGCCTGAAAGGGGGGCTTTGCGGCGTGGGAGAGCTGGCCTTTTACCAGTCCGGCATTGTCTGCGCGATACGGGACAGCATGGCGCCGGTCATGGCCATTTGTCAGGAAAAGAGCCTGCCTGTCCTCATCCATACCAACGAGCCGGTGGGGCACGCATATCCGGGCAAGACCGAAAACACGCTGTCCGAGATATACGAATTTATCAAACAATTTCCATTGAATAAAATCGTTCTGGCCCACTGGGGCGGCGGAATATTTTTTTACGGTCTGTTGAAAAAAGAAGTCAGGGAAACTTTAAAAAACGTCTGGATCGATACGGCGGCATCCCCGTTTTTGTATGACCCTGCCATATACCGTCATGCCATCGACATTATCGGTAGGGAAAAGATCCTGTTCGGCTCCGACTATCCGCTTATCAAACCGGCCCGCTATTTCAGCGAACTCCGTAACACCGGACTCACGCAAGATGAATTTGCCGATATCTGTGGCGGCAATGCCGGGGAGTTGCTGGGGTTATGATGCGCTTAGAATTCAAACAGAGGAACCACATCCGGCACCTTGCCCTTTTTGATGGGAAACAGCCGCGGGGTTTTTCTTTGCTGCGTCTCCAGATCGTCTTCATTGAGCTTGTTGGAAAGCGGTGTGTAATAAAATGCCAGCTTCATGGTGCCTTCGGTTTCCAAGAGTTTCAGTTTAATTTTTACCTTGCCGTTTTTCCATTTGTAGATGGTCTGTTCGACCTTGATGGTCATTGACTTCTCAGGGTCGCCGTATTTGGATGTCAGATGCGCCCTGATTTTGCTGAACATTTCCAATGAATCGATTTTGATAAAAACCGCAAAGAGCTCGCCATTGTAAAATCCGTAGATAACGCCCGGTACATCCTCTTCAAAGAGCCTGTGGATTTCATTGGGATTGGTATAATATGAAACCGGTCCATTGTCACTGAGATGGGTAAACCCTTTGAGATCATCAATGCCGGTTTTCCATGGGATGCCGAGGAATCCCTCGTCTATTTCCTGTGCCGACAGGGCCGGTGTGGATAAAAATAGAATCATGAACACGATAACATAACCATATTGTTTCACTTTTCGATCCTTTATCCCTGAGTCCATAAATTTTCATGCTCAAGCGCGCACAACGAAGCATGAAACAATAATCTACATTGAAATGTCATAGCTATCCTCTAAGTGCTCAATAAATGTGGATATGCTATCTTTTTATTTTTAATTGTCAATTGTCAATGGCTAATAAACAATTGTCAACGAAAACCGTTAACGTATCGGAACCTTATTCTGACAAATGCTCTGATTACGATGGCAACGTATTAGCCCAAAAGCTCACGCAACGACCTTAGAATGGGCTGGATGCGTTCTCGGTGCCAGGGGGGGATCATGACAACCGGGATAGGGGAATTGGGGA
>CAYTAQ010000235.1:0-4440 GCA_964435695.1 uncultured Desulfobacterales bacterium
CGAGGAGATCGAAATCGACGATGACGATTTTGCACCGTATTTGATTGGCAGCAAAATTAAGGTGCTCCTTCAGGATGTGGACCGCGTGCGATGGAGGCAAGAGCTTGAGGAAGATGAGGCGCTCTTGGTCAAGTTACTACGGGAGGCACGGGAGATTGAAGCTCCGCGCGACGAGAAGCTCCGCCGTCTTAAAGAACTCATCAACGCCAAATGCGGGAACCCTATCAATCCTGGAAACAAGAAGATACTCATTTTCACTGCTTTTGCAGACACAGCCCAGTACCTCTATGAGAACATCGCCGCATGGGCGAAGGGCAGACTCGGTGTCCATTCTGCCTTGGTAACCGGCACCGGTATTAATAAGACCACGATGCCGAAACTTCGCAAGGATATCGCCACCATCATCACTTCCTTTTCCCCCCTTTCAAAGGAACGCGCCAAGATCGACGAGTCTCTTACAGAGGAGATTGACATTCTGATTTCCACCGACTGCCTTTCTGAAGGCCAGAACCTTCAGGATTGTGACTATGTCGTGAACTACGACATTCATTGGAATCCCGTTCGAATTATTCAGCGTTTCGGGCGCATCGACCGTCTTGGCTCGAAAAACCATATTATCCAGCTTGTCAATTTCTGGCCCAACATGGAACTGGACGAGTATATTAACCTCGAAGCCCGGGTTTCCGGACGTATGGTCCTGCTCGATATTTCTGCAACGGGTGAGGAAAATATCATCGAGTTTGCCGATGCCGGAAAAATGAACGACCTGGAGTATCGTCGTCGTCAGCTCGAACAACTCCAAAATGAGGTGGTAGACTTGGAGGATATCGGGGGTGGTATCTCTATTACGGATATGACGCTCAATGACTTCCGGATGGACCTTGCCGAGTATTTGAAAGAGCACGCCGACCTCCTTAAACATATGCCGCCCGGGGCTTTCGCCGTCACCCGCCTCGACGATCTGATTGAAGAGGAAGGCATGGAGCCCGGCGTTATTTTCTGTCTCCGCAGCGAGTCGGCAAAGATGAGTACAGACAGCACCTATCCGCTATCGCCGCACTATCTTGTCTGGGTTTCTGAATCCGGAGAGGTACAGATGAACTTCACGCAGGCCAAGAAGATTCTGGACATGCTCAAGAAGCTGTCTCTCGGTCGATCCCAGCCCGACGAAAGCGCTGTGTCTCGATTCAAGATCGCTACCCATGACGCGACCGACATGAGCAAATACATGACGCTGCTGGCCAAGGCTGTTTCGGCCATCACCGGCAAGGCCGAAGAGAAAGGTGTTGAAAGCCTCTTCCATCGCGGCGGGACAGCGCTAAGCAAGGAATCTTTCCAGGGCATGGACGACTTTGAAGTGGTCTCCTATCTCATCATTCTGGGGGCGGCGACCGAGGCATGATTGAGGCTTTGTACGAGAAAATGGTGATTCCCGAATCCTGTCGGCTTGGCAAACGTGTTTACAAAAGGCTTTTCTATGAGAACGCCAAACTGAGTGCAACTGACAAGAAGGCATTGCGCGATGACGTGGATACCATTCTCTGGCAGTACACCTTCAAGCCGACCACGATCCCGATTCAGCCATACGAGGACGACCAGCGCGAATATCACGAAGTCACGCTTCTTCAGGTGAATCTGAAGCAGACTGGCAGGGTGAATCGGTTGGCCGAGATTGTACACCGGACTATCCCTTACCCGCTCTTTGTTGTTTTTGTCTCCGATACGACCTGTTCAATCAGCCTTGCGTACAAGCGATTTTCCCAGGCGGAGAAAGAAGCTATTGTCGCTGAGGGTTTTCAGGCGACTGGCTGGCTGGATTTGTCGAATCCGACCGAAAACCAGGCAGCCTTCTTGGAGAGCCTGGACATATCGACATGGCCTTATACCCATTTCTTTGCGTTTTACAAAGCTGCTATGGACCGGGTGATCGCTTTGGCGTGCGCCGAGCACAGCGGCCATTATTCATTGGTAATTCCGAATGGTCTCTCGGTTGATGACCAGGTGCGTAAACTGAACCAGGTTGAAAAACTCCAGCAGGAAAAATCGGAAATCCAGGGCAAACTAAAGAAAGAGAAGAACCTGGGCACACAGATTCAGTTGAACACTCGAATCAAGCAGATCAAAGATCGCATTGAGGCGATCAAAAGCGGATTGTGAGGAGATAAACATGAAAAAAATGACAGAACAGGATGGCAGCAGCCTCGATATGGTGAACGAGAATCTGGACGCGGTCAAAGCCATCTTCCCCGAAGCCTTCATAGAAGACGGCGTTGACTTTGAAGTACTCCGCCAACTTTTGGGTGATTCGGTTTATGAGGGCGAGGAAAAATACGGCCTCAACTGGTATGGCAAGAAAAAGGCGCGACAGATTGCCTTGATGCCTTCTCTTGGGACGCTACGTCCCTGCCCGGAAGAAAGTGTTGATTGGGATACAACACAGAACCTGTTTATCGAAGGCGACAACCTGGAAGTCCTGAAGCTCCTGCAAAAGAGTTACGCCAACAAAGTCAAGATGATCTATATCGATCCGCCGTATAATACGGGGAAAGAGTTCATCTACCCGGATAAGTTTCAGGACAATTTGGATACCTATCTTCGATACACTGGACAGAAGGATGATGAGGGCTTCAAAATTTCTTCCAACACGGAAAGCTCTGGTCGTTACCACACCAATTGGCTCAATATGATGTATCCTCGGCTGAAGTTGGCGAGGAATCTTCTGAACAGTGATGGTGCAATTTTTATATCTATTGATGATAATGAATTAAGTAATCTTCGGAAAATATGTGATGATGTTTTTGGTGAAGAGAATTTTGTTGGTTCCTTCATTTGGAAGCGTCGTGCATCCTCCGCAATGTCTGACAATAACGTATCCGCTGATCAAGATTACGTAATTTGTTTTAAAAAAGGGCAACTTGAAGGCTTTTTAGGAATCGAAAAAGATTTTAAAAATTACTCAAATCCAGATAGTGACCCAAGAGGTCCTTGGGTGCTTGGAGATCTAACAGTTGGGATGACTGCTTCAATGCGTCCAAATCAAGCTTATGACCTGATTAATCCTGAGACAGGTGATGTGTATCCATTCAACCCAAACCGAGTATGGGCATTCATTCCTGAAACTATGAATAAAATGATAGAAGAGGGAGGGGTTTTTTTCCCAAAAGACACTTCTAAACGTCCTATGCAAAAGCGTTTTAAAAACGAGCTTAAGAGTACTCATAACCCTCTTTCAACGCTGCTGATGGATAAAGTAGGACTTAATACAGAAGCCACACGCACAATTCAAGAAGTTATGGGAGGAAATGTTTTTGATTATTCCAAACCAGTATCATTATTGAAAACATTAATACCGCAGTTATGTACTAACGAAAAGGATATTGTTGTTGATTTTTTCGCTGGTTCTTGCGTAACAGCTCATGCCGTCCTTGATCTTAATAAAGAAGATGGCATCAAGCGAAAGTTCATTATGGTCCAGTTGCCCGAACCGTGCGAGGAAAAATCCGAGGCGTTCAAGGCTGGCTATAAAACAATCGCAGAAATAGGCAAAGAACGCATACGCCGCGTGACAAAGAAATTGAGATTGCAGATTGATGGTTTAGGGTTGAAAGAAGAAAAAAAACAGCCGTTGTTGTTCAAAGGCGACAATCAGAAATCAGAAATCAAAAATCTAAAATCACTCGATCTCGGCTTCAAAGTCTTCAAACTGGACAGCAGCAATATTCGCGCCTGGAATCCGGATCGGAACGATCTGGAACAGACGCTTCTGGATCACATGGAACATCTGGTCGAAGGCCGGAGCGAAGAAGATGTCCTGTATGAACTGTTGTTGAAACGGGGCGTTGACCTGACTGTTCCCATTGAGGAAAAAACCATAACAGGTAAAACCGTTTACAGCATCGGCTATGGTGTGTTGTTTGCCTGCCTTGATACTGCGATAAGCCGCGAGGAAGTAGAAGACCTCGCTATGGGAATTATCGACTGGCACAAAGGACTGGAACCCGCCAGCAACACACAGGTGGTGTTTCGCGACAGCGCCTTTGCCAACGACATCGCCAAGACCAACATGACTGCTATTTTAGAACAGCATGGGATTGCCCATGTTCGCAGTCTTTAAGGGGAAGATGATCAATGAAACTCCATTTTGAAGACAACCTCGATTATCAGAAGACGGCCATTGAAGCCGTGGCCGGCTTGTTTTGCGGCCAGGATATCAACCGCACGGAATTTACCGTATCAAAGCTGGTGGACCCCACCGGTCAGTTAAAGTTAGCAGGCATGGAAGAGTCCACCCTGGGCATTGGCAACCGCTTACAACTCCTGGATGACGAACTCCTGGAAAACCTTAAGAGTATCCAGCTTAGAAACGGCTTGCGCCCTTCAGACTCACTTGCCAGCGGTGACTTTACCGTTGAGATGGAAACCGGCACCGGTAAAACCTAT
>CAYTAQ010000236.1:0-4427 GCA_964435695.1 uncultured Desulfobacterales bacterium
CGGTCCGAACACCACATATCTATAAGGATTATCCGTACATCCTTATTACCGGAGCCAGATCTCCCGGATTTTTTCACACGGAAAATCGCCAGATCCCCTGGTTGAGGGAACTGCACCCGGATCCCATGGTGGAAATTCATCCGGAGACCGCAAAAAAAGAGGGAATTCGGGAAGGGGATTGGGTCGTCATCGAATCGCTTCGCGGAAAGGTGAAACAACGCGCAAAACTCTTTGCCGGAATGGATCCCGGAATTGTTTCCGCACAGCACGGCTGGTGGTTCCCCGAGAAAAAGGATCCCGGCCACGGATGGGATCAGTCAAATATCAATATCCTGACGGATAATGCATATGATACATGCGATCCGGCCATGGGCGCTACCAGTGTCAGAACACTCCTTTGCAGGATATATCCCGAGCCGTCAGAAGGGGGAAACGAATGAAAAAGCACACACTGAGGATTGATGAGGCATTTTGCTGGGGATGCAAAGCATGCGAAGTCGCCTGCAAGCAGGAAAATAACGTGCCGGATGGCGTCAAACTCATCACCCTCAAAGAAGAATTCCGCAAAGCAAAGGACGGTACTCTCGATGTTATCTTTCGGTTGAACATTTGCCGGCATTGTGACGACCCACCATGTGTCCCAGTCTGTCCGATTGAGGCCATCACCAAAAGGAAAGACGGTATCGTTATCCTGGATCATGTTGAGTGTACCGGTTGTGAAGTGTGTCTGGAAGCCTGCCCGTATGATGCCATTGCCTTTGACGAGAAAAACGGTGTTGCCCGAAAATGCAATCTCTGTTACCAGCGCGTGGACAACGGCCTGCTGCCTGCATGTGCAGACAATATCTGTCTGGGACATTGCATCCACTTTGGAGATCCGGAAGCAATCAGAGAAATTCCGTCAGGAATCCGGCCGGCTCGCCCATAACCGATGCTAATTTTTAATTGCAAACGAGGTTTGGTTGATGTCCGGGGTTGCTTGGAATAATGGTCTTCGTTGACAATTATTCATTATCAATTGACAATTAACAATTAGTCTGTCTGAAATTCAATGCTGTTGGATTTCGGCTATATAAATTAGATAACATGTGAAAAAAAGAAAGGGACAGAACCCATGAAAAAATCATTCGGCGCCAAAACACTCATTTATCCCGCACCGGTATGGTGTGTGGGAACCTTTGATGCACAGGATAAACCAAATGTCATGACCATTGCCTGGGGGGGGATATGCTGTTCCACGCCTCCGTGCGTGACCGTTTCCCTCCGCGAGGCAACCTATACCTATGGCAATTTGATGGCGAGAAAAGCGTATACGCTGAGTGTACCAACTGAGAAGTATGTTAAAGAGGTTGATTATTTCGGTATCGTTTCGGGGAGGAATGAGAACAAATTCGAAAAAACCGGTCTTACACCCGTCAAATCCGAAATTATCGATGCACCTTATGTGAAAGAGTTCCCGATGATCCTGGAATGCAAAGTGATTCACCATTATAAAATTGGATTGCATACCCATTTTATCGGTGAGATTTTAGATGTGAAAGTGGATGAAGGCATGTTGGATGATACAGGGAATCCCGACATTGAAGCAATAAAACCCATCATCTTCAGCCCGGCCGTCCAGCGATATCACGGCATCGGGCCGTTTCTCGGGAAAGCCTTCAGCATCGGCAAGCAACTGCACACTTCATTTTGATCTAAATCCGTCACCGCTGGTGGCGGGCCTGGATTTTTATTTACCTTCCGAATACCCCGTCGCTTGCGGCGGGGAGCTTCATTTATCAGTTGCCCGCCGGGTTTCCCGCGCTGCAACCTCCGGGGCAATTCTGCCGGTTACCAGAGGGGAAAGCAGATACAGCCCCCCGCAAAACATCGCAAAATAAGCGAAGTAGGGTGTAAACAAAAACACAAAGCCCACAAAAGCATTGAGACCGGCAAATAACGGATGGCGGTTCATAAATCGTCCATAATGGATGTATCGGATAGGGTACACATTCATGAGAATCGATGCAATGATCATGGTGCCAAGCGTAAATTGTCCCCAGAAGTGAACGCAATTCATTAATCTGTCGCCTGCCTGGTCAAATACCATCAGCGGGGCAATAACCATCAAAGCCGCAGCCGGTGTCGGAAGCCCCTTGAAAAATCCCGGAATCGGTTTGGGATCCAGCGTAAAATAAATCAAGCGCACAATGCCCGCAAGAGAATACAGCAATGCCAGCAGACCGACCGGCAGGCCAATGAACGAAGTGGTGGCCGCTTCCGAGACACTGATGTAAACGATCCATCCCGGCACGATACAAAAGCTTACGGCGTCCGATACGTCATCCAGAAGACTCCCCAGATGAATACGCTTTTTATTGCCCATGTCATCCGCAGGCTCTGCCAATCCAAGTTTGCGTGCAAGAGCGCCGTCTAATTTATCAAAGACCGTCGCGCCGATAAGTATTAGATAGGCTTCCCGTATGCGCCCTTGATACGCAAAAAAAAGCGCCAGCAGCCCCATCATGGCATTCATGACGGTCAGGGCGTTGGGGAAGAAGGTCAGAATCTTTCGACGCAGACCCTCTTCACCCAGGCAGAGTTCATCCAGACAGTATGTGCCGTATTTACGGCAATAACCGGCAATGGATCCAAGATTAATGATTAAAAAAAGAATTTCAATAAGAAACCAGACACGCAGGGGGATATTGTTCAATTCGGAAATCAGGCTATAGATGTGAGATGAAGTGTCTTCCGGGACATAAAATGCATAGGCGTACAACATAGCGCCCACCGGAGCCGCAACGATTGTACGAAGCCGATTCAATTCACTAAACGCCGGCTCATGCCCCATCCGGATGGCGAATCCCCGCATGAAATGGGCAAAATTATCACGGGCGAGAACGGTTACACACAGCAGAAGAACGAAAATGGCATGCAGCAGTTCGGCACGCGTGTAGTCAGGGGTGAGAAAAATCAATCGCCACATGACACCCACGGCCACCAATGGGAAGATAATAGAATAGACCACCTTGTTCATGATGCGGTCTGCAAGCTGGGTCAAGGCAAGATCGGGATGGAAACGAGCTGAAAACCATCCATCCACGAGATCAAATACCATTGCGGTGAACAACAGCACCACACCCACTGTGTAAAACGCATAACTGCGGTTCCACATCACGGCAATGGCGCAAATCAATCCACCGAAAACCAGTGGCGGACGCGAGTAAACCAGAATGGCCGTTATCTTTTTCGGAATTTTAATTCTGTCATTCATTTTAGTTTTTTCAAGGCGTTAGGCGGCGGCTCCTGCGGCTGCCATGGCGGCTTCCACCCCTTTGCTGAAATCCGTTGGGACTGTTGTCATACGTGAAGCGAGCTCCCGATCCAGCATCAGTAACCCCTGGGCATTCTGCTTGTTGAGTTTTAGCTGCATGATGATATCGTTGTCGTTTTCCTCCTCTTCGACCTGTTCGGTGACATACCATTGAAGAAAAATTTGAGAAGCATGGTCTTTTTCGGAGATGGCCGTTTCCATCAATTCGTTGATGGATCGGGTAATGAATCGCTCATGTTCGAGTGTTTTCTCGAACATGTCCATGGGGGATTCGAAATCAACCGGTGGGCCTTCAATGGGTTTCAGGTGTACCTGCCCTCCCTGTCTCGAAATATATTCGTAGATCTTCATGGCATGCAGCATTTCTTCATGATACTGGACCATGAACCAGTTGGCAAATCCCTTGAGCCCGACATTGCTGCAGTGTGCCGACATGGACATGTAAAGATATGCTGAATACATTTCTCGGTTTATCTGTTCGTTTAAGGCTTGTATCATTTTTTCACTCAGCATAATTTCTCCTTATAAATTTAAAAGGTTTATGAAATGGCTGGTGCCATGCTATCAGCTTAATTCACAGTTACAAAGGCACCGAATAGGTTCAAAGCATCCTGCAGGTATTATAACACAAATATCCTGATAGCGGCGAGAAATCTGGATTAACTGATTCGCTGCCTTATTTTAGCAGAGAGAAACTCGCTGGCCAAGACCACGCAGAATACCATCATCAGCGTTACCGTAACTTCCCGCCATAAAAACTGGTTAATGGACGAATAGAGAAGAATGCCGATGCCCCCGGCGCCGACGAAACCTAGAACCGTAGATTCCCGAATATTAATGTCCCATCGGTATACGAGGGTGCCATAAATCACCGGCAACACCTGGGGCAGAATGCCTATCCAAAGGACCTGCAGGCGCGATGCGCCGGTAGCCTCGATTGCCTCAACCGCACCTTCGTCAATTTCCTCGATGGCCTCGGCAACAAGCTTGCCGACAAAGCCGATGGACCGGAACGCGATCGCCCATATACCTGCAAGTGGTCCTGGACCGAAGATGGCAACAAACAGCAGACCCCACACGACCGTATTGACCGAGCGCGATCCAACCAGAA
>CAYTAQ010000237.1:0-4325 GCA_964435695.1 uncultured Desulfobacterales bacterium
CAGCAGGCAAATTAAAAACTTTTTGTCGATCGATAGGGTCATTGCTTTTTATTTCATGAAATATTCAAGCGATTTATAGCGGATACCGGAATAAATGGCAAGCTATTTCAGGTTGGTTGAACCCAGGGTGCGCGATTTTTGGGGAAGCGGTGTGCTGCAATCTGTAAGGTTGCTTTGCGTTTCCCACGATTCCTTCTGAGAAAAAATTTTCATGAGAAAGGCATGATGAAAGGCGTGGCCGGATTTGTCCAAAACCATATGCCCGATAATCGGCATGCCCAAAAGCGAAAAATCGCCGATACTGTCTAAAATTTTATGCCTAACAAACTCGTCAGGGTAGCGAAGGCCGCCAGGGTTTAAAATTTTATCTTTATCGATAACCACAACATTATCCAGGGAACCGCCTTTCGCCAGCCCAAAGCGTTTGAGCATTTCATATTCATCAAGAAAACCGAATGTCCTGGCTCTGCACACCTCGGCCGCAAACGTTTTCTCGGAAATGTCGATAGTGAAGGATTGTTTTTGGATCAAGGGATGATCGTATTCAATCGTACAGGAAATCTTAAACGTTGGCGCAGGATAGAGGCCGACAAATTTACCGTCCGCCCTCAATTCAATCGGCTTTTTTATAACAAAATAACAGCGGGGATCTCCCTGGGTTTCAATCCCCGCCTTTAAAATCATGTCTGTAAACGGACCGGCACTGCCGTCCATGATCGGCATTTCATAGGAATCGATTTCAACCAAGGCATTGTCTATTGAAAGACCGGCAAAGGCCGCCATCAGATGCTCGATGGTTGAAACAATAAATCCATCATAACCGATAACGGTCGCAAGACTGGTATCGACGACCTGGTTGAAGTGAGCGGATATATCCGGACTGTTGGGCAGGTCGGTTCGAACAAATTTGATACCGTGATTTGCCGGCGCCGAATGAATGGTTAAATGGACCTCCTTGCCGGAGTGAATGCCGATGCCGGAGCAGGAAGCCGATGACCGTAATGTTCTTTGTTTTGTATGCATTTAAGATCATTGATAATATGTTTTTGAAAAAGGATCAACAAAAAACGGATGTCCCTAACATACGCCGCTTGCTTTGAGCAACAGCTTGAAATATAAACGAATTGCGTCAACTTTGGCCGCGCTGGTCCAGGCATCCATTTAAGATCAGTAAAATCGTTGATGTCAATGCATAAAGGATAAGATTATGGGGATTAAAAGAGCTGTGACGAATGGCAGGCAGTATGTAGCAGGGCGCAGGCAGGTTTTTTTCTTTGCGCTAAACCATATCAACAAATATCAAATATGAAGATGTAACGGACGTACCCTAAAATGTGCAAAATGTGTTAATCCGTCCATGGGTTTACCAGCGCCAATCCTTCAATGCCTGAAAAATCCTTTGTGTTGCGGGTTGCCAGTGTAAGTCCGGAGATCCGGGCAACGGCGGCAATTTGCGCATCTTCCACACTGATAGGATGCCCCTCTCGATTTTTCTTTGCAACTATTTGTGCATATTCAATTGCAGCATCGCAATCAAAAGGCAGGCACTGTTCGCCAAAGTCTTCTTGAAACATTTGCTCGGCCAGGTCGATCAGCAATGCCTTGCGCCTGCCCTCAGGCAACAATATGAGCCCGAAACGGATTTCAGCTACGGTGACGGCGCTGATCCAAACCTCCATTTCTGGTTTGTCGTCCAGCCAGCGGATCACTCGAGGTTCCGGCACAGGCCGCATCAATTCTGAAAGCACATTGGTGTCCAGCAGAATCATTGAACTTTATCCAGAGCATTCTCCAGCGGTTGACGCGGCAAAGACCGAGGCACCTCCGGCAAGTCAATACCGCCGACAGCGGCAAAACGCCGGTGTATTTTGGAAGCGATGCCCACAGAGCTTTTTTCCCCCAGCAAATATTTTTTTAGGATTTGCCTGACTTCCTCTTCCATGGATCGGCCATTGGCTGCTGCGCTTATGCGCAGATGCTCTTTTAATGATTTATCGATATTCCGGACAGTCAAGCTGGCCATAGCTCTCGATCTCCTATTAGATTATTATGATATCAATGTAATCAATGATATCGTTGATGTCAATCATAAATGGAATAATGATTTAACTTTATGAGGATTAAAAAGAATATTGTCAGAAGAGAGTGGTGATGGTTGTCCTTGGTCGCGCGCGCTCTTTGCGACCAAGAAAAAATAATTTGCTTTTAATGGGTACCCCGTGAAATTTTACAGTGCGTTGGGTAAGCTTGTTTTGAAGCTGAAAATAACTGGCAAAGCCCATTTCTAAAATTCATCGGCCATTTCACAGGGGCGAGCTTTACACCTTTGTATCCCGTTAAATTCCCACTTCTCCAACCGCTCTTGCCGGATAAATCTGCTTACTGGTCGTTTTCCCTCCGAATATTGGCTGATGGTGGCTTCAGAGGATTTGGTCAATAATTATCCGGATGTCCCCAAGATGTCTAAAAGAACAATAACCTCGGCCAATTTGATCAAGAATCCGAAAAAGTCTTGACTAATTCGGAATAGTGTATTAAAAAGTCACAATGGAACGGTATCTGACAAAATATATTTTAAACGATTTGGACAAAAAAATTGTCTTGTTAACCGGGCCGCGACAGTCCGGCAAAACAACGTTGTCAAAAATGCTTAGCAGCCACTTTGATTATCTCAATTTTGATAATCCGGAACACCGTTTAGGTTTGATTGAAAGATCATGGGACCGGTCAAAACACCTTGTTATATTTGACGAACTTCACAAACTTAAGAACTGGAAATCATGGCTCAAGGGCATTTATGACACAGAGGGTGTCCGGCCCCGAATTATTGTCACAGGCAGCGCCAAGCTGGAAACATACAGGAAAGCAGGAGATTCTCTTGCCGGACGCTTTTTTCAGTTCCGGTTGCATCCGCTTGATCTGAAGGAAATTAAAAGCATAGATAACCCTGATAACCTTCAGGCAGTTCTAGATCGGCTGCTCGTTACCGGTGGTTTCCCCGAACCTTATCTGGAGGGAAGCAGCCGGTTTTATAACAGGTGGAAACGATCACATCTGGATATCATCCTGAAACAGGACCTTGTCGAGCTAGAAAACATTCAGGAGATTCTATCCATTGAAACGCTTATCCAATTGTTACGCAAAAGAGTCGGCAGCCCGGTCTCATATAGATCCTTAGCGCTGGATCTCCAGTGTTCCGATAAGACAGTGAAGCGCTGGCTGACGATACTTGAAAACATGTACGTCATCTTCAGGGTCGGGCCGTTTCATGCTAATATCGCCCGATCCATTCTTAAAGCGCCCAAGTATTATTTTTATGATACAGGTCAGGTTATCGGAGATTCAGGCATAAAACTGGAAAACTTGACTGCTTGTGCTTTAATGAAAGAAATTAATTATATTGAGGATTGCTATGGGGAACAGGTGCAGCTCTATTATCTTAAAACGAAAGACGGCAGAGAAATTGATTTTTTTGTAACGAGAAATGAAACCCCGAATATAATGATAGAAATAAAATGGGCGGACAGCACCCCAAGCAGAAATTTTTCGATATTCGGCAGGCGTTTTTCAGGAATAAAAAAGGTACAGATCGTTAAAAACCTTGACCGGGAGAAAACGTATGCGGACGGAACAGAAATACGATTAGCACATAATTGGTTGGCAGATTTTTCCTTTATAGAATGAAAACGCAATGCTGTTCCCGCATTACTCAATGGCCGCCGGGTTGCCAAGGCGCTATGTTT
The DNA here is from genome assembly GCA_964435695.1 of uncultured Desulfobacterales bacterium. Taxonomy (GTDB): domain Bacteria; phylum Desulfobacterota; class Desulfobacteria; order Desulfobacterales; family B30-G6; genus CAYTAQ01. The sequence continues at coordinate 3,744 of CAYTAQ010000237.1, forward strand.
TTAAGCTGTTAAAATCAATTCATCGTCCGGCATTTCAAATGTAAATATGTAACGGACGTCCCTAAAATGCAATTGTATATCCGAATGAAACTCATTGCAAGCAGATGCGCTTGAGCCAGATCGCAGATATGAATGTAGTCGCGTGCACAGGCTCCGTCCCTGGTCGGATAGTCATCGTTCAACTCAATTTTCGATAGTATGCTTCAACATTTGCAATAAGTTTTTCTAAAGCCGGAAGATACAACATAACATCGGCATAAAATGTCGTAACTTCTGACACAATATACTCGTGAGCGATTTGGTTTCTAATTTCCCGTATATTCAGCAAATCGTCTGCATACTTTATTATATCTAATTTTTCCAATAAATTGGCTGCATCGATGATGGTTTTGATATCCTCTTGTAATATGATAAATAGAGATTTTAAAACCTTCTGGGTTAAAATGTCAGATGTCCTCGCAAACCTTGCCGTAAGGGCCTCAAAACTTTCCTGCTCCTCCAGGTCATATTCGTTTTTTTCACCGATATTTTTGCATTTTTCATAGGAATATAACAGCGCTTTTAATGAGTTTCGAAGGCTTG
>CAYTAQ010000238.1:0-4290 GCA_964435695.1 uncultured Desulfobacterales bacterium
TTCTAAAATATCATAAAAGATATAAATAAGATTGAATGTCGCAAAAAAACTAAAAATAATATCCCTGAAAACTATCTTTGAATCACATAATTTCAAAGGAATTAACTCAACGCTTGACAGCAGGCTTAGTTTAGATTATCCATATGATCTATATCAATTAAGATACAGATAATAAATATTTTTTGTTTGATGGCAATCCAGCAGGGCAGGCAGCATCAATTAAAAGAGAATACAAACCTATTATGACAACCACGGGACGTCCATTATAACTTATTGAACGAAGAATGAATTTTTACGCTGACTCCGAACATGTTTTAGATAGGGATTTACCGACAGGCGATATGTGCGATCCTGATATCTCGCTGTATCAGAATTTGAACCGGTCCATGGACGCTTTGGCCGTGCCTTTTATGGTCAATCGGTCGGACATCGAATCCTATTGGGATACGCTGGAGCAAATTCAGGATAAGTCCTGCAAGTTGTACTGGCTGCTGTCAGCACGGCTGACGGAGCTGACCTTGCTTTGCGCCGGCCAATACGCCGATTGCGGAGAATTTCATTGCGCCCGGGATCTCTTGTACAGTTCCTCGGAACATACGACCGGTTTGTTCCCGTTTCTTTACAGATTTCTACAAAAGTCCGAGTGTATTTCACGTACCTATGTTATCGGACTGCGCATGCGATGGGCTGCCGTGGTCCATATGCTCAAGTTTCTTTGCGCATGGCGGGTCGAGGGTGCGGAGGATTTCTGGCAAAGGTATATGGAAGCTTCTTCAGGGGACCGGTACTTGATAAAAAATAACCTGTGCTGTTTTGACCGGGATCTGTTTGTGGAAATTGGAAAGGATGTCAGCCGTATGCTGGAAGATCCCGACTTTAAAAGCAGTTTTTTGCGCTGATATTGATGAATTCGTAACAACGTGAATTCATCAAGTCTTTGGTGTTTCGTATTTTGTGTTTTGTTTCATGATCAACAGATACCCATATCTTCATTAAATCTGCGTCGAGCGTTTCGAAATTGAAACGCTCGACGCAGATTCAGTCTAAAACGGAAAAGCTTTTACTCCTTTTTGAATCGTAACCCATTTCACTTGGCTATACTGTTCAATGGAATAGCGACCGCCTTCACGACCCTGGCCGCTTCCTTTGAATCCGCCGAAGGGGCAGCAGGCATCTGCATCAATAGAGGCGTCATTTACGTGAACCATTCCCGCCTCTAATCCGTCTGCCAGGTAAAAAGCCTTATGCATGTCCCTGGTGATAACACCGGCTGAAAGGCCGTAAATCGTATCATTGGCCACTGCCAGGGCTTCTTTTTCATCCTTGACGGTTATGATCGAAGCCACCGGGCCGAATGTCTCCTCATGGTATATGTCCATATCCGGCGTGATGTTCACGAGCACCGTCGGCGCATATACCCGGCCTTCGAACTTGCCCCCACAAAGGCGTTTTGCCCCCTTGGCGACGGCGTCTTTCACCAGGCTGTCCACCTTTTTCACCTGGTTGTCATTGATCAAAGGACCCACCACGGTTTCCGGCCGGCTTGGATCGCCTTTAGGGAGTGCTGCCGCTTTTGCCGCCAATTTTTCGGAGAACTCATTGGCCATCTGTTCCGGAATGATGATGCGCCCGACGGTCATGCAGATCTGCCCCTGGTGTAAAAACGTACCGAAGGCGGCCGCGTTGACAGCAAAATCCATATCCGTGTCCGCTAGAATGATAAGCGGGTTTTTACCTCCCAATTCCAGAATGTATTCCTTCAAATTTTCGGATGCTTTACGGGCGACCTGTCGGCCGGTAATGGTTTCACCTGTCAGAGAGACCAGGGAACAGTGTTTATCGGCAATCAGGGCATCTCCCAACACTTTGCCCGGGCCGGTCACTACGTTGAGAGCTCCTGGCATGAGCCCGGCTTTTTCGAAAAGTTCCCCAATCTTGAGGCCGATCACCGGCGTTTCGCTGGCAGGTTTCAATACCACGGTGTTACCGGTCGCCAGACCGTAAGCAACCTTATACATGGAAAGGATCAGGGGAAAATTCCAGGGCGAAATCGCCACCACCGTACCCTTGGGGCTCAGCACCGTCATGGAGAGCTTGCCAGGATCGGTCTGAAATGTCCGGCCGAGAATGGCCTTACAGTTGCCGGCAGCTGTTTGTAAAAGATCTATGGTTTGAGAAATTTCAAACATGACCTTGCCAAAGGTGCCGCCGCCTTCTGCAGTGAGGACCCCGGCATATTCCTGCATGTTTTCTTCAAGCAGACGAGCGGCTTTGAACAGAATCCGGGATCGTTCCAACGGTGGGGTAGCGGCCCAGGGTTTTCTAGCTTCATAGGCGGCGGCCATGGCCAGTTTTGCATCTCTTTCATCACCTTTTGCCACACGGGCATATAACTCACCGGTGTAGGGGTTAAAATCTTCAAAAAACTCTCCGGATACTGCATTGATCCAATTTCCATTGATGAGCATTTGGTGTGTGTCCATTTTTTTCTCCTTTTTTGTTGTCGTTATCATATCAGAAAAATCTAACGAAGGCTTTGGACGAGAGCCTGTTTTTTAAGGTGAATGACTATTGGCCCTTACAAAATTTAAAAGCTCTGAGCAAAGTTATGACGGCTTTTCAAGAGAGGCGCCTGTAAAACACGCTGATGCTAAAACAGAGCATGCTATATATCAAAATTGATATAATAAGACAACGTTCATTTAATGCAGGGTATAAATAATGACGATTGATAACTTCAAGATTTAATTCGATGCTATTTGAAATGACAACTAAATAAAATCATTGTTATTTATGGTTATCTATGGTTTTTATAATTTTTTTACGCTCTACCTTTTTGAAATATTTTAAAAACAATTATATCAATGTTGACACAATGTGAAATTTATTAGTATATGTTGTTCTGTAAACACACTCCCAATGTTTACTTGTTTATGCATGGGTGGTTTTTCTTTCAAAAACCACCCATGTCTCTTTTCAGCAAGGAGGATTCGAGATGTCGAGAGAATACAAGATGTTTATTGATGGTGAGTGGGTCAACGCCCTTGACGGCGAAGTCTATGATGATTTCAACCCTTATACCGGCGAGGTGTTTGCCAAAGTGGCCGCTGGAAAACGTGAGGATGCAAAACGTGCCGTCGAAGCGGCGACAGCGGCATTCCCTAGGTGGTCACAGTCGCTTCCGGCTGAACGTCAGGGCCTGTTTTTAAAGGCAGCCGAGATCCTTGAGCAAAAGCAAATGGATATCGTCGAAATTTTGGCCGAAGAAACCGGCTGCACCTTTGGTTTTGCCATGTTTCAGACCATGTTTACACCGGGACTCCTCAGAGAGGCAGCAGCTCAGGTGCACGACGCTGTCGGTGAGATTATCCCGGGTGATCTTCCGGGTGCCTTCAATATGGCAATACGCCAGCCGGTCGGCGTGGTCGCCGGTATCGCACCATGGAATGCGCCGCTCATTCTTTCTCTGCGATCCATCTGCATGCCCATTGCCTACGGCAATACAGCCATACTCAAACCTTCTACCGAATCGGCGGCAGCGGGCGGTGTGGTGATCGCCGAGGTTTTCGAGGAAGCAGGTTTCCCGAAAGGTGTTCTCAACCTTGTAACCAACGGACCGGGCGGCAGTAATGCGATTGGGGATGAATTCATTGAGAACCCGAAAGTGCGCCGGATCAATCTGACAGGCTCCAGTGCGGTGGGACGGAAGCTTGCCGAAAAAGCAGGCAGGCACCTCAAACGTGTCGCCCTGGAACTGGGGGGGCAGAACCCCATGATCGTTCTCAAGGATGCCGACATGGAGGCTGCCGTAAACGCGGCGGCCTTTGGCGGATTTCTACATCAGGGACAGATCTGTATGTCCACGCGTCGTATTATCGTAGACAGGGCGATTGCCTCGGAATTTACCGAGAAATTCGTCAAAAAGGTCTCTGCGTTCAAGGTCGGCAATCCAAAAGAGCAGGATACCATTGTAGGACCGCTTGTCAACCGGCAGTAGCTTAATCAGGTAAAGCAGAATGTTGAGGCTGCCGTTCGTGACGGTGCCAAGGTCCTTTGCGGGGGCAGATTCGAAGGCCTTTGCTACTACCCCACGGTCCTGACCCATGTGAAGCCCGGCTCGGCTCTCGCGTGTGAGGAGACGTTCGGTCCGGTGGTTTCGGTGATCGGGGTGGACGGCGAAGATGAGGCTGTGGCCGTGGCAAACGATACCGGGTACGGACTTTCCGCAGCCGTGTTTACACAGGATTTATCCAAGGGGCTGGCAATTGCAAAGCGAATCGAATCGGGGAT
>CAYTAQ010000239.1:0-4147 GCA_964435695.1 uncultured Desulfobacterales bacterium
GGGCATGATCAGACCGCCCCGCGCATCAATCAAACGGGATGCATGCACATCTTGAAAGTCTTTCGATGTCCCAACAGCAGCGATTTGATCCCCCTGAACCGCAATGGACCCGTTTTCAATGACCCGACCATCAGGGTCCATTGTCAGGATTGTGCCGTTTGTGATGAGTATGTCTAAATTTTCCATTTTCGTGCTTCGAATTTAAACAGATTCGGCTTATATACCGGCATCCGCTACTACCTTCCGGATAATCCGATCAATAACCGGCGCGGTTGATTCGGCAACGGCGATGATATCATCAACATTTGCCGGAACCGGGTGATCCGGGTGATGAACATTGGTGATGGTAGACAACCCCAATACTTTCATTCGGGCATGAACGCCCGCAATCACTTCCTGTACCGTAGAAAAACCAACGGCATCCGCACCGATAATTTTCAGAAATCTTATTTCTGCCGGTGTTTCAAGCGACGGTCCTTTAAGGCCTGCGTAAACGCCCCTGCGCACATTAATTTTTATTTCCCTGCAGACACCTTCCACCCGCCGGACAAGCTGCCTGTCATAGCCTTCGCTCATATCCGGAAACCGTACACCCCAGTCATCCGTGTTCGGTCCAATGAGCGGGTTGTCGCCCGTTAAGTTGATATGATCCTCAATGATCATGATGTCGCCCGGTTTGAATTTCGGATTTAATCCACCTGAAGCATTGGTCAACACCAGGGTTTCAACCCCAAGTGCCTTCATGACACGAATGGGAAACGTAACCTCCGCCGGTGAATACCCCTCGTAAAGGTGGAAACGGCCCTGCATAACCATTGCCGGACGATCCCCGAACCTGCCCGTCAACAGCCTGCCGGCATGGCTCTTGACCGTTGAAACCGGAAAATGGGGGATGGCTTCATATGCAAATGTCTCTGATATCGATAAAGACCCCCCACTCGCCCCCAAACCCGTCCCGGTCAGCAAACCGATTTCAGGGTTCTCGCTAATTCTTTGCTGTAGAAATGCCGCCGATTCCATGACTTTTTCTCGATAACCTGGCATATGACCGCTCCTGCCCGCAGTGAAATCAGGTTGTTTCCAATCTCAAAGCCCTTTGCCAACCTTCGCCTCCCTCCTATCCCCCCTTTACCAAAGGGGATAGGAGGCTTTCCATACTTTATCATTGGATACTGGTTATTTATTATTCGACATTCTTTTTTTTATTCCCACCGGATCGGTAGAACCTATCCGGGTCCTCCACCCGAGGTGGCTTATACCGAAACTAGGTTGCTCCCCTCACCGCAAAACAGAGAAACAAGGGATTATTTTCAGTCGTGCACGTTCAAGATGTTGCCTGAGGCAATAAATTGGCCGCCATGGTAACATAAAAACGAAAAAACACGAAAATATATTTTTATAGAACCATCCGATTTTTATCAAAAAGAATCGATGAAAAATAATGATATGATTGACATTTTATGATGATTATGAAATGCTTTTCAAAATTTTTCAAATTTCTATCAGCAAGGTTGGCAAAGAATTTAGTAGGGTTGAACCAAGCAAAGATGTAGTGCCTTATGAAATTATTTGAAATCAAAGAAACATTAAAAGCAACCGTGCTGACCTGCGCCGATCAGCTCGACAAAACCATCACAGGTTGCGGCAGCGCCGATCTGCTTGAAGATATTTTGGCTGCAGCCACCGAGGGGTGTGTTTTCCTGACGGGTGTCACGACGGAAGAGGTCATTCGAACGGCTATCATCGCCAGAATCGGCGCCGTAGCCTTTGTCAGAGGCAAACAGCCGGGAAGCAATGTGATCAAACTCGCAGAGAACTATAATATCCCCCTTCTTTCGACCCGATACTCTCTCTTTATCGCCGGCGGCAGACTCTATATGCAGGGATTAAGAGGGTTGGACGGATCATGGTAACTGAGCGCGTTTGAAGGTTATTTCGATAGACATAAAACAGATCGCCTGCTATAAGGAATCCGAATCGGTAATGAATAGTTGATTGGAGGTTAAGTGTACGATTATGATTGAAGCTGTTTTTATGATGGGTGGACTTGGACTGATTGTCGGTGTCGGACTGGCTGCAGCATCAAAAATATTTTATGTATATGTGGATCCGGTGGTTGCCGAAGTGGATGAAGCGCTTCCAGGCGCCAACTGCGGCGGATGCGGCATGCCGGGCTGCAGCGCCAACGCAGAGGCAATCGTAGCCGGCAGGGCGGCACCTAATTCCTGTGTCGCTGCCGGACCCGAAGTGACGGAAGCCATTGCCGCCATACTTGGCGTCACCATCGAAGCAAAAGAACCCGATATTGCGAGACCCGGATGCACATACGGCGTTCAGGACGCGGATATAAAATACCTCTATGACGGTCTCGGGGATTGCCGGGCCGCGGCTCTCCTGAGCGGTGGCATGAAGGTCTGCCGGATTGGTTGCCTGGGATTAGGCACCTGCGCGAAAGCATGCCCGTTTGATGCCATCCGGATGGGTCCGGATGGATTGCCCGTCGTTGATGAGCAAAAATGTACCGGATGCGGGACCTGCGAACGTGTATGCCCCAAGCACATCATTACCCTCAGCTCGGTTACACGTCGCATCATTCGAGAATATACAACAGATGATTGCACAACCCCCTGCCAGCGAGCCTGCCCGGCGGGTATTGATATTTGCGAATATATTCGGCAAATTCAGCAGAAAAATTACCATCGCGCCGTACAGGTGATCAAAGAGAGAAATCCCTTCCCAACGGTTATTGGAAGAATATGTCCGCGGCCGTGTGAAGACCATTGCAGGCGGCAACTCATTGATGAGCCGGTTGCCATCAATTTTTTAAAGCGCTTTGTTGCAGATTACGAAAAGGAAAAAGGAGAAAGAACCCAGCCTTACAAAGCCCCCGAAACCGGCAAGAAAATCGCTGTTATCGGCGGAGGCGTCGAAGGTCTGAGCACAGCATTCTTTTCAGCAAGACTGGGCCATGCCGTAACCGTGTTTGAAGCCACGCCGCGACTCGGCGGACTTCTACGGAGTGCCATCGCAACGGTCCGGCTTCCGCAGGAAATCTTGGACTGGGACATTGAAGGCATCGCTGAAATGGGTGTCGCCATGCAAACCGAGAAGGTCCTTGGCGAAGACTTTAGCGCGAATTCGCTTCTTGCGGATGGGTTTGATGCGGTTTTTCTGGCTTTGGGCGGATGGGACAGTCGTCTGTCACGGGGCGCCGGGAGGAAGGTCGAAGCTCCCGTTCCCGGAATATATCTGCTCATGGATATCTTGCGGACTGCAGCTGCATCAGAGGACGGTCGTAAAATTAAATACGGGGGCCATGCCATCATTGCGGGCGGCGGCAAATCCGCTGTTGATGCAGCCCGTCAATGCAGACAGATGGGAGCCGAACGCGTCACCATCATGATCAGAGAATCCGCTGAGGACCTCGGATTGGCATCTGAAATCGACCAACTGCAGGCAAAAGGCATCCACATCTTATCCAATGTCGGTATCAGCAGACTTTTCGGCGACAAAGATGCACTGACAGCGATAGAATATGCTGAACTTGGCAGCCATGAAACGCATAAGGTATCAGCCGACATGCTGATCATCGCCGCCGGACGTTCTCCTGAACTTATATTTATCAGACCCCCAAAAGAAGAAACAGCCGACAAGGCTGAATCCGTGCCGGAAGATGAACCGGCCATCACGCTATGGGAAGCATGCTATGCGAACAAGCAACCTGAATCCAGCAATGAAATCGGGTTGCTTGCCCAAGGAGATGCGTTGAGTGATTACAGTGGCGCCATAAAATCAATCGGTGCCGGCCGTAGAGCGGCAGCCACCGTTCACCAGCTCATGTACGGCATCCCGCTGTCTTATCCGGGCAATGTGCTGAAATCGGGCTCTCTGATTCAAAATGTCTTTGAAATCGAAAATGTTCAGACGGTTCCACGCCGTATTATGCCGCTGGCCGATACCAGGGAACTCGCCAACAACATCGAAATTGAAAAAGGATTCACAGAAGAAATGGCAGACGCCGAATCGGCAAGATGCCTCCAATGCGGTTTGATTTGTTACGAACGGACAGGAATCAGCAAAACCGGTCGTACTTAGAGCGTTTGTCAGAATAACGTTCCGATATCGGTGGTTTTATGAATCTTATAGG
>CAYTAQ010000240.1:0-4127 GCA_964435695.1 uncultured Desulfobacterales bacterium
TGAGAAAGTCCAGAGCGTCAACCGCTACGTCATCGGCAACTTGATTCTGGCGGAACCAGTTCTTTCCGTCGTCCGCCGCGAGCTTAGGAGACTCGCGGACGGCATGAAGATAGGCGTTGCAGAAGTCGAAGGGATCGTACGATCCCAAGTCCTCAAGCGGGAGATTGTGGAAGGGGAAGAGGCGGAAGCAGCCCTATCGCGGGTCAACAAGTTCTATCGAAAAGGAACAACTCCGCGCCGCACAAAGAAGAAGCAGGTGGCGGAAGAGTCGGTGACAGACAGACTTCTACGGGAAGCGGGAGAGACCGGGGAACGCAAACCATTGCCTGAAGGTGACGCCTAAGGGCGCGCCGCAGGCACACGTTAGGGACGATCGCCGGGGTCGGGCCAAGACAATACACTGATAAATTTGATTAAATAGCTAAATTTTCCGTCAAATAGAACCTTAAAACGGCATTTTAGGTGCCTAAATGGCACCTTTAAGGAAAAAGTACTGGCAAATGGCAAGAGCAAAACGGCATTACCTTCCAGGTCATGTTTGGCATCTCACGCATCGGTGTCATAAAAAGGAATTTTTGCTTAAATTTGCGAGAGATCGACGTCGATGGTTGCAATGGTTGTTTGAAACAAAGAAGCGTTATGGTCTCTGTATATTGAACTATATCAAAGAGAAACTCGGCATTCGGGCAAAGGGCCGCAAGGTTGAGGGGTCGCGAGATTTATATCACCTTCGGGAAACGCAAGTTGCTTACAATAGCAATTTTAACCCTGAAAATGACGTTTTAAGCGCTAAAAACACCTATTTCTGGAGAAATAGCCCATAAATATTAATAAGATAGCGTGGCCCGACCCCCATTAGCAAAGATGAGGACGGTAATCCGGTGCCGGCCAATCTTAGCGGGGGGCGCTGGCAGATTGTATGGATCCACGCCAGGACAGAGCAGCAAACGGAAGGCGAACCAGGGCATTAAGGGCGACGGCAAAAAGCCGCCGCGCGTGAAGCTGGTGTTAGCTCGTCATAAATGGATAGATATTTATCTTGACCCTATAGGAATAAGAAAATATGAAGAGCCGTAATGTCCTAAATGCATTTTTTTTGTCCAATCCGCTTTATCGGGGTATGGCTGAGAAGACTATTCTAGCTGGAACAGGAACATGCGGTTTGATTTTTTCTTGGAAAACATTTCCTATCTTCCCGTTATCACATATGTTGGGTGGTATTCTGATCCTCTTGGCTTATGTGTTTCATCAGTGGACGCACAAGAAGCATAAACAGGCTCATCAAGAATCGCAGGAAATAGAGACTATTGTAACCACTGGAGCCTTTTCGAAAATTCGTCACCCCTTATATCTCAGTCTTATTTTCATGAATATAGGAATTGCTCTTGCCTTTGGGGTTATGATGACCTCTATTTTAGCTTTGCTGACGATTATTCATTGGCTCTTAACCGCATTAAAAGAAGAAGAGGCGTTAATGAAACAATTCCCAGCCGAATATGCGACATATAAACAATCGGTTCGGTGGCGTTTGATTCCATGGATATTCTGACAGGGAGGAGTTCAATTGCGTTGTATTGCTGCGCTAACATTTTTCTTTACCTGACCGGTGTTCCGCTGCGCTCCACACCGTCAGGTGAGAAAATCGTTATGCCAGGCAATGAAAAAGGAAAATATTTGTGGAAAACATAGAGTTTCGATCCAAAAGAATAACCAGAGCATATCGTCAAATAATCAATGCAATTCCCGAAAAAGTGTTCCCACTCCTGTGTCCAGTTCGCGAGGCTGAATGGCTCGATGGCTGGCAGTATAACATGATCTATTCTGAATCCGGCTTAGTTGAAGAAGGGGCGGTATTTAGTACACCATATGAAGGTGAGGAAGATACAATCTGGATCGTTACGAAACATGATTCCAGCACACGTGAGGTTGAATTTGCCCGTTTCACGAATCATTCCAGAACGTGTTTACTGAAAATTGCTGTCAAACCTAAAGATGGGCATAGCTCATACGTGGAAGTCTCCTATACGTATACAGGCATTTCTCCTGCAGGAAATGACTTTGTTGATGATTTCACCGAAGACATATTTCTTGAAGCAGTTACCTTTTGGGAAAAATCAATGAATTATTTTCTGGAAACAGGCGAAAGAATAAAAAAGGCATCAACCTCGAAAAAAATATCTCATTTGGGCTTGAGAACCGGAAGATTGCGAAACCGGAGATCGAACGAATCGTCAAAAAGGTTGCCAATATACTCCAAATCGAAGCGCTTTTGGGACGGAAACCGTCACAAGTTCCAAAGCCCTGTTTTTTGATCCTGACAGCGAGGAGAGAATTACCCGATCATGACGCCCTATAAAATCGGAATAGATCTTGGCGGCACCAAGATAGAAAGCATCCTGGTGGACCCACAGGGGGACGTTTCCCACAGAAAAAGGGTCCCTACGCCCAGGAGCGGTGATAACGAGTATGAGGATATCCGCAATGCCGTGTTTCTTTTGATACAGGATACCATGAAACACATCCCGGATTATAATCGCTGCACCATCGGTGTCGGTATTCCGGGCACCATCAACCGTGAAAAACAGGTTGTACAGAACGCCAACACGACTTCCCTTGCGGGAAGAACCTTTCAAAAGGACCTGGAAGTATTGCTCGAGCGGCCCATCGGTATGGAGAATGACGCCAATTGTTTTACCTTGGCCGAGTCCCTGAAAGGTGCCGCCAAAGGATACGATTTTGTTTTCGGGATGATTCTGGGATCGGGATGCGGCGGGGGAATCTGCATCAACGGCCGTATTCATCAAGGCCGTCACCTCATTGCAGGAGAATGGGGTCATTTTTCCATCGATCCGAGAGGTGACAGATGCTGGTGCGGCAATACCGGCTGTATTGAAACAAAGATCAGCGGCACGGGAGCGTCCCATCAATATTTTAATAAATTTGGCGAAAAGCTTTCTTTTGAGGAGATTGTGCAACGATACAGAAACGGCGATTCAAGATGTATCAATGTATTCAATCAGTTTCTCGACGACTTCGGCAGGGCTGTCGGCGGATTGATCTCCCTGCTGGATCCGGATGCCATTGTGATCGGCGGCGGGCTGTCCAATATTGACGAGCTTTATGACTTGGGCGTTGACCGCGTCCGGCAGTACGCCTTTCATGAACATGTTCAAACACCCATTCTGAAAAACAAACTGGGCGATTCGGCGGGTGTCTACGGCGCTGCCTGGATCGGCAGGTAGAGAGCAAAAGTTGGAGGTCGGAAGACAAAGGTCAGAGGATAGAGATTATTAGAGGTTGGCAAAATCAATAAGCTTTATTTTAAGCAGGACTCGCTCCAGCCGTCGTGCCGGATCCCCGATCAAGTCGGGGACAGGCTTTAATGCTCCGGCATCCAGAAACTGAAGGAAAGAAAACCATTAAAGATGGGATTTATCGGAGCAGGCTTTGCTGCTCACGCACGTGCCTTGAAACAGGTCAGGGGCTTGAACATTCAGGGGATCTTCTCACGATCTTTGCCAAATGCCGGGACGCTGTCAAAATATATCCAGAAAAATAATACAGGGGGTTCGAATCTTCATTGAGGCCATGGGTCCGGGGTATGCATTTGAATTTAACTCGCTCAATTCACCGCTGCAGGTATTTATCGCTGATGAAGCCGCCACATCGCTTGCCGACTCTAAAACGGCATTGGAAAAAGCAACCGCATCCCGCGGGCTCTTGACGGTTCAATACAACGAACCGGATCTGTACGGGTTCACCGATGAGAATGAAGATGCCCTAAGATCGTTTCGCAGCGGTAGTGACAGCTTTTTATCCTAGGCATACGGCCTTGCCTTGAAATTACAAAGCTCGTCATGGCGGCTTACATGGCTGCTGAAAAGAGCAAGACCGTCGATTTGACAGATCCCGCTATTCAGTCCGAACTGGAATCCTATGTCCCCTTGATTCAGCAAGTTAAGGGCGCAGAACTGCTATACCCTTAGCTAAAGTGATGGAATAAAAACATCTTGAATATTAATGACCCAAAACTTAATTTTGTCTTAGGGTCTGCTTTAAATTTTTGCTTGCTTTCCATGTTATTAAGCAATAGAGGTAATAGGTAGAAATAACTATCCTGATTTTCT
>CAYTAQ010000241.1:0-4094 GCA_964435695.1 uncultured Desulfobacterales bacterium
ACTTTTAATGTAACGTTTCCCTCGCCACCGGGAGGGATCTGCCTCGTAGAAAAGGCCGCTGTACAGCCTCACCCGGTGTCGACTTTTTGAATTTCAAGCAGGGCCGTGCCCCTATTCCGGACAACATAGGCATGGGAAATGACTGTTCCGCTGACCACCGGTTGAAACGTGTAAGCCGTTTCAGGGAAATACGCCGCGGGTGAGTCGATCGTTTCCTCAGCCCGGCTGATTATTGTTATGGGAATTACGAAAAAAATAATGGCAATCAAAAATGAATTGATAGCTTTCATATAGAGGCCCTCGTTGTTTCCATCCAAGTTTCGATACTTCTGAAAAATATTCGGCTGTAACTTCATCGAACTAAATACTTTAAGTTTATAAAGTAAAAATGTCAACAGGGTTACACCTGAGCTGAGCGATTTTTATCTCGATCTGCGCCGATCTCTTGCGGATCAAGGGTTCGCAAAAAGCTTCGACAGATCCATTGGTCTGCCTGTATTTTTTGCGAACCCTCCTCCATCAAGATTTCGGCACATCTCTTCGGGAAAAATCGCTCAGCTCAGGTTACATCATGAAAACCGGGTCAACATCGATGGCTATTTTGACGCGTTGACGACTCAGGATAGCCGGATTTGTAAAAAGAAGCTGACGCGTAAACGCATGAAGCAGTTTTGCATTGCTGCTTTTAAAAAGTATTTGCCACCGATAGTGTGATGCTATTTTTGAGAACGGCGCTTCAACGGGACCCATCACACTCACGTTGCTTTTGAATGCCCGGTCGGATTTCAGGATGGCGCGGCACATGTTTTCCAGTTCATTGATCTGTTTAACACCGCTCACTTTATCTTTGCTCGATATAACGATTTGAATCATTCTTGAAAAGGGTGGATATTTCAGGGCTTTTCTAAAAGCGAGTTCCTGTTCATAAAAGGCCTGGATGTCCTGATTTTTTGCACAGACAATGCTGAAATGCCCGGGATTGTAGGTTTGTAGAATTACTTTTCCAGGGCGGTCTCCCCGTCCGGCTCTTCCGGCTACCTGCGCCAGCATCTGAAAGGTCTGTTCGCCGGCCCGAAAGTCAGGAAAATTTAGGGAAAGATCGGCGCAGATGATACCCACAAGTGTAATATTCGGGAAGTCGTGCCCCTTTGCAACCATTTGCGTTCCGATTAAAACATCGATGGTTTGATTTTTTAATCCCTTCAGAATTTTGACAATGGAACCTTTATGGCGGATCGTATCGCGGTCCATCCTTGCAATATGCCGGCCGGGGAACAGTGATGCTATCACGGTCTCTATTTTTTCGGTTCCAAAGCCCAGATGGCGAATACTCGACGACCCGCAAGCGGGACAGTTGGATTTGGCTGCCATTGAATAACCGCAGTAATGACATCGGTAGGCATTGTATTTTTTATGATAGGTCAGTGAAATATCACAGTGTTTACAGTGGATGGGTTCACCACAGGAAGCGCAGATCGGTAAATTGGCAAATCCTCTCCGGTTGAGAAAAAGGATGGCCTGCTCTCCGCGTTCGAGCGTTCCTTTGAGCGCCAGGTGCAATTCCTCGGAAATGTATCGCTGGTGGCCACGCTGGTCCCGCAAACGGCATAAATCGACAATCTCAATGTCCGGCAGGCTTCTTTGTAAAACACGTTTCGTTAATCGAACCTCTGTAAACTTACGGGTGGCTGTGTTGTGATATGACTGAATAGAGGGTGTGGCAGAGCCTAAGAGGGCTGTTGCATTCAGTTGTTTTGCCCTTACAATGGCAAGATCCCGTGCATTATACCGAAGCATATTTTCCTGCTTATACGAGGTGTCATGCTCTTCGTCGACAATGATGAGACCCAGATCCTGGAACGGTGAAAATATAGCGGATCTTGCACCGATGGCGATTTGCACCTCTCCCCGTGCAATTTTCTGCCATTGGTCAAAGCGTTCGCCCGGTGAGAGCCCGCTGTGAAGCACAGCGATCTGCTCACCGAATCTGGCCCGAAAACGTCTTTCCATCTGAGAGATGAGGGCAATCTCAGGGACCAATACCAGTACCGACAAATCAAGCCGGACAGCTTCCATGGCGAGTTGAAGATACACTTCGGTTTTTCCGCTTCCGGTAACACCTGCCAGTAAGAAGGTATCAAATTTCTTCCCGAGCCGTTTTTTAATGCTTGAGACGATTTGGTTCTGCTCCTGGGTCAATTCCGGTGGCCTTTTGAGTGAAACAGGTTCACCAAAGGGGTCTCGAAATACACGTTTGTGATCAATCTGAACATAACCGTCTGCAGCCATGGCCTTGATGAACCTTGCAGCGGTTGGGACCGTCTCTTTTATCTGCGGTACCGACAGCTCTTTTTCAGCACGCAACATATCGATGATTTTTTTCCTCGGTTCAGAGATCGATTTTTTCGGTATTTTCGATTCAAGCAGCGATACAAACCGTTCCATTTTTGGCTGTATTCGATCTTTTTTCAGTTTTTGCTTTTCCGAAAGCCATCCCTGACTCAACATGTTGAGGATCAACGCTTTAGGAATTTGCGTTGCCAGCTTTTTTTCGAGGGACTTTATACTGGCACCGTCTTTTCTAAGCTGCGTGAGTATCTTTTTCTCCAATGGCGTGATGAATTTCCGGGCAAGGGCGTTTTTCCCCTCATGCGTGACAGTGAGTATATTTTGTTCGGTGTAATACAAGCCACCCGGCAGCGCGTTTTTAATGACGAGTCCGATGGGATACATGTAATAATCGGCAACCCATTGAAAAAAACGAACCATGGATTCCGGAAACAACGGGATGTCATCGAGGATGTCGAATATGTTTTTCAAATCTTCCATGCCCGCCGTTCGAGTCGTCTGAAGGATATATCCGGTTACCCGTCGGGGGCCGAATGGTACAAGAACGCGTTTTCCGACGGATGCCAGCGGTGTAAACGGTTCAGCAAGGGCATAGGAGAATGTTCGGTACACAGGCAAGGCAACGGCAACCTCGATGTATGCTTCCTTTTGGGTCATGTCAATCGTTTCATACCTCAATCTTGCAGGGGGCAGGTCATATCATTCCGCAACAATAATATCTTTAGTTGAAAGAAATGTCTAAATCTGATAAAGTAATTAATACCGATTTCAGGTGATTATAGCAAAATCTTTTTCAACGAAAAAACAGGGTAGCTTTTTAAAGGAGGCATATATGCAAAAATTTTCAAGAAAATCCTTTGTTCTCTTCCTCGTTTTCGCCTTTATTCTGGTATCGTTGCCACCAAGTCTTTTTGCCCAAGACCCACTTATGGATGAGGAAATCACCACCGAGAACATGGTTGCTGACGCACTGATTGTTCGACCATTGGGGGTTTGTGCGACCATTTTGGGGGCGGGTTTCTTCATAATTTCGCTGCCCTTTTCAGCGCTGGGTGGAAACGTCAAGGAGGCTGCGAGAAAATTGATTGTCGATCCCGCTAAATTTACGTTTGCACGACCGCTGGGAGAATTCTAGCCGAACCATTTCATCGGAAAAGATTGCGGACATGGAAACGCCGCGCAATCTAGAGGTTTGCTCAAAATGTTGCGTGAAAATTGATTTATAATTCATTAGAAACACGTAGCAGTATTTTTCTGTTCCATAGCCGTCCTCCTTTTTTTATTAGATAAAAATTTTCATGCTCATTATTTAGAGGATAGCTAGGCCATTTCAATGTAACTTATTGTTTCATGCTTCGTTGTGCGCGCATGGGCATGAAAATTTTTGAAAAGGAGACCGATTTGACAGTACATGTTGTTCAGCATCCTCTTATTAAACATAAGTTGGGGCTCATGAGGAAAGATGACGTAAGCGTAAAAGATTTTCGTGATTTAGCTTCCGAGTTGGCCAGCCTGCTGACATATGAGGCGACAAAAGATCTTGAAACTGAGAAAAGAACGATCAAGGGATGGGCCGGACCCGTTGAAGTCGAGAGCATAAAAGGCAAAAAGATAACGGTTGTACCCATATTGCGTGCAGGACTCGGGATGATGCCCGGTGTTCTGAATTTAATCCCTTCAGCAAAAGTCAGCGTTGTGGGACTCTATCGAAACGAAGAAACCCTGAAGCCTGTCAGATACTATGT
>CAYTAQ010000242.1:0-4092 GCA_964435695.1 uncultured Desulfobacterales bacterium
AAGTTATGTGGGAGGCATATGATCTGGGCGATGAAGATTTTCTATGGACTGGCATTCCATTTCTGGGGGGTATCGGCGGCTATCAGGATGCCCCGTGCGGAGTGGTGTCGGCATCGGCCGTGTGTCTTGGGCTGCGTCACCGCTGTCCGCTGAGCGATAAAGAGCTAGCCAAACAGGCCCGACATGCCGTACGCATCTTTTCAGCGAAGATCGTCACGGAATTCAAGCGGCATTTCGGCGACATCACCTGCCGGGGGCTTATCGGCCTGGACTTTTCCAAACCCGGTGAATACGGGAAGTTTCTGGAATCGGGTATTTGGAAGGACAAATGCGAAAAGTACGTTGAGTTCATGATAGAAAAGCTTTATGAACTTGAGAATGACAAGGGATTGTTTGTACAGGCACAGTGACCCTAATCCTTAGAGGTGACCATGAAAAATATAATCAGCCGTGAAATCAGATTAAAAAGTCGCTTGGCTGAAAGAGGAGGCGGGTGCAGATGAAGCCTTTAACTACAAAACCGCCGGAGACCTTGTGGAGATCATCGGCCGGTTGAATCCCAACGGGATTGATGTTTATTATGATAACGTGGGCGGCCGACACCTTGAGGCTGCCCTCGATCACATGAATACGTACGGGCGAATCGTCATGTGCGGCATGATTGACCAATACAACGCCACCAAACCCCAAGCCGGGCCGGCCAACCTGGGTTATGTCATCTCCAAACAGCTCAGAATTCAGGGTTTCATCGTCATGGACTACATGGACAGGATGCCGCAGTTCTACGCCGATATGGGCAAATGGATCGCCGAAGGAAAAATTAAATGGAAGGAAACCGTCATGGAGGGTATCAAAGAAGCCCCGGCAGCCTTTATCGGACTCTTCAAAGGAAAAAACATTGGAAAGATGGTTGTAAAGATATAAATGAAAAAAAACGGGGTCCTCATTCTTCACTGAATATCAATACCTGTAAAAAGTGAAGACCCCATTGTTCACGTACATCCGTCTGCGGTTAATGATTTCTTCCAAACAGCTCCCCCATCTTCATCAGCAGGTTCAGGTCCCCCTTGACCGTGTATTTCTGCTGCATGAACATTTCCTGGCCGTCTGCCTTGCGGGTCATGATATCCATCCAGATGTCAAAAGGTGTCTCGATGCTCAGGTCCGGATCCGCCCATATTCCCTCCTCTGTTTGAATCTTTCCGTTCTTAAAGGAAAAATAACAGGCACCGTCTATATCACCCGAAAATTTGTATTGCATGACCGCCTGCATATCCCGGGCGGCTTCAGGATTGAAAGCCATTTTCATGAGCAGCATAAAGTTCTTTATGGAGTCCGGCCGCGGAATCATCTCCTTGTCCGTAAATTCCTTGGGTGTCACCCCTTCTGCAATGCAGGTCTTCCAGAACATATTGCCCAGTTCGTGAAACACGTCCGGAGACTCGAATAGGGGTTGTTTGATAGCGGCCATGGTCTCCGCTGAAACCTGAGCGGATGTCACCAGTTCGTTGCCTGCTTTTTGAATGGCCGCGGCCACCTGGTTTTGATTTTTTTCGTTGCCCCGAACCAGAAGGCTTTCGGCAGCCGGTCGGTATATTTCAGCCAGCAGGCGGTCCTTGAAAATGAAATTGACGTAATGGGAAAGTTCATCGAAAACGGAATCTTCCGGGAAGCCGGCCACCGAAACCCATACCGCCTTGGGGAACTCATGTCGAAGAGGGTGGCGGGTTTTTTCATCGGTCATTTGAAAAAAAGGCTGAAGCATGGGCAGGGTTCGCTCGATAAATGTCTTCATTTGCGCATTCAGTGTAAAATGATACAGCGGCGTTGCATAAACCACCATATCAGCTTGCATAAATTTGGGAAAAAGCTCGCGGGTCATGTCGTCCTTGTGAAGACATTTCCCAGGTGTTTTGGTCCAGCAGGTAAAGCATCCGATGCAATAATTGATTTTCTTTTTCCTCAAATCAATGACATCCACTTCGGCTCCTGCCTCCTGCATACCCGCCACCAGATGATTGAGCATCCATTCTGTTTTGCTTTGCCCCTTGCCGCGGGGACTTGAATTGAGTGCCAATATTTTCATTGTTGCACCCTCCTGTGTTTTGGTAATTAAACTTTGATTGTCTATCCCTAGTCGAACAAGCTTGGTATTTTCATTAAAATCCCAAGATCACCTTTTGCCGTATAATCCTGCCTGCTAAACGCCTCCTGTCCGTTTAGCTCCCCCCTTACAATTTTAAGCCAGATTTCTGATGGTGTTTCAATGGCTAAGTCCGGTTTGCGAATCGGTCTCTCCGTCAGGGAACATTTCCCTTCTTTTATCTGTATCCAAACCTTACAGGACTCCGCTCCGGTAACATTGAATTCGATCACAGCATGCATGTCGCCGGCCGCATCTGCATTAAATCTTTCCGGCATTTTTGAAATGGCATCCCATGCTGTTTGAGGCAATGGCGAGTCTTTTTTCTTACGCATATGTGCTTCGGGCATATGCGCGGATAATTGACGCTGCTCATATAAGGAAGGAAGTCCACTGCGCTTTAAATAAAAATCAGGAAATCGGATATTAAACGGAACACCCAGCCCAAGAATAATGCTTATGGGAACAACGGCCCGGGTAACAACAGACGGATAAAGGCTCAGAATCACACAAAGGGCGAAAATAAATGCCCACACATAGGTCATAAGCCTGTTTATTCTGATAAAAACAGGATTTCCCCAATAGGCTGCAGGCGTTGTTTTCTTTGCATAATGATAGGTAAAGGGATCCTTCTTCATAAGCGGCGGGAAAAAGGCCACTGAAAACAGACACAAATAGATACCGGTCACTCCATATTTCCCCAGGAAATGACATGCTGTTCCCGGAAAACTTAATAAAGAAATTGCAGCAAGACCGAAATATACACTGGTAATCCAGTCAAAATAGCTTGGTTTATCCCATTGCATGGCAATCCAGACAACCAGCAGACAATAGATAAACAACAGGCAAGCAACAAGCAAAAGATGTCCCGGCTCATGACTGTACGACGCATAGATCTTGAAGAATATCAGTGCAGGAGCAGGAGCGACATAAAGAAAATACCGTTTGGGCTTTGATAGTATTTTCATGTTATGCTGCCTTCCTCTATTTTGCTAATGAAGCTGTTATTTTTTGCCGCAGACAAAAGATTTCAATTCTCTGTGATCTCCTTGTCTCTGCGGTGAATTAAGTTATTCCATCGCCTTCAGCTTCTCTATGGTCAGGCCCACATTTTTCGCAATATCACTGAACATCCGAACTCCGAACATAAAACACTCGTACTGAAACGGGTCGGCCTTGGTTTGGATCTCAGGTTGCAGATATTGAAGCTTTTCATTCTGCTCTTGTATCGATGCCAGGTACTGATGTGCCAGTTCAATCCGTTCTTCCCTGGAAAGATATGAAAAGAAAAACAAACGGGAAAGAAAAACGCTTTTCATCTGATCGATCTTAAATTTGGATCGCAACTGCGAAAGAAACGTCTCTCTTCCCTGCTCGGTAATGGTGTAAACTTTTTTATTGGGCAAACCTTCCTGAATCTCCCGCTGCATGGTGATCAGGCCCTGACTTTCCATTTTTTTCAAAGCCGGGTAGATGGAACCGTAGCTGAGTCCTGAAAAAAATGAGAAGGATATGGAAAAGGCCTTTTTAAGCTCATAGCCTGTCATGTTTTGTTTCATGAGAAAGCCGAGAATGATAGTCTTTGCATCCATGGACTGCTCCTTTTTCAATATACGCCCCTCACCGTTGAATGGGCACAATATATATCATCCGAAACTATATTGATATGTATATATATCGTATTGATATATATGTCAACGAAAAAGAAGGCAATATTTGGAAAGATGTAAAACATGGCTTGATTTATGGAAGTATTGAGTGGTGATCCCACCGGGATTCGAACCCGGGTTACCGGCGTGAGAGATCGAGCCGGCGCGTATTCCGCCTGATTTTATTACCTTTTTTGACCGTTAAAATCCGTTTAAGGGAACCAAAAGCCGTCAAAAAAGCCGTCAGAAAACTCTACCTAAGTTATTGATTCTGCGTGGCCATCCGGCTACTGCAAGGTT
>CAYTAQ010000243.1:0-4077 GCA_964435695.1 uncultured Desulfobacterales bacterium
GTACCCCAATGATTCTCGGGCAGATTCCAAAGAAAAGATTGTATGTGAAGATCAAGTTGTGCACGACCTGACCACTACCCCCACCCCACCAGTTGCGGCGCCCCGGATTGTTTGGCCGGAATTGTGCGAGTTTGAACGGCCGAAAGTTCGGTGAGGATGGGCGAGGGTAGGGGACTGCGTGGAAGGCGCAAGAGAACGCGGGCGGCGTGGTTTGCCGTCCGCGTTGGTGTTGACGGGGTAGATAGGGACCAGTCGTCAGGCGAGGCTTCGTTTTTGGTTTGCGAGAAGGGGCTTCAAGAAGGCCACGGCGGCCACGAAGTCGCATTTCTCGGTGACCATCGTGAAGTCGATGGGGTTGAAGTTCCTCTCGCAGTGGAAGCAACGCCCCAGATTGGTGCGGGGATTGACGGCCGAGAGGTACTCACCGCAGGAGGGGCACAGGAAGGCCAGTTGGCCCTGCCGCTGCTTGTGCGGCCATCGAAGCTGTTCGAGCAGCAACTCCCAAGAGATGTCGTTGCGCAGTCGACGCAGGAAGCCGTCGTCGAAGTATCGTGGCATATCGGTGCCTCCCGGTGTTACGGCAGTTGGAATTCGCCAACCGCCTGCTGAAACAGGTTGTCGTCGATCCGCAAGACCTTGCGGGCCGTGGCCTGCAGCAGGCAAGCCGTGGCCAGGTTGTTGATCTGTCGGGGCACTCCGCCAGTGAAATCGTGAATCGCCGTCTTCACCGAGTCGTCGAACACCTGGGGATCGCCGCCGGCCTGGGTGAGTTGGAAGTCGATGTAGCGGCAGGTCTGCTCGCGGGAGAGAGCCCGCAGTTGATGGCGGACCGAGACGCGGTTGAGCAAGTCGCCGTGGCGAGCCTGTCGCAGGACGGCGCGGAGCGGCTCCTGGCCGACCAGTAGCATCTTCAGCGGGGGCCGCACGTCCAGGGCGGAGCTGATCAGCAGCCGCAGGTCGGTCAAGGCGTCGCCGTCCAGGAGGTGGGCCTCGTCGAAGATCAGCAACAAGGTCCCGTCGGCACGTGTGGCCCGCTCCAGGATCTGTTCATAAAGGCGTTCCTTTCCCCGGCGGGGCGTCTCGCCGAGTTGCGCGACGACCATCTTCAGCAGTCCCGCACAGGGCAGGTGGGTGAGGTGGCAGTAGAGGGCCTGGCATTGCTGGGGCGGCAGGGCGTGGAGGAACCGCTTCAGCAATGCCGACTTGCCCACGCCGCTGGGGCCGGTGACCAGGCCGAGCTGGCCGCATTGGACCAGGTAGTCCAGGCGTGCCAGCCCCTCGTCCATGCGTTGGTCCTGCCACAAGGCGGAGGCCGCGGCGTGTTCCGAGAAGGGTTGGCTCTTCAGTTGGAAGTGCTCCAGATACATTACTCGCTCCTTGGGTGAAGTAGGGATTGAAGTTGGAACAGGACTTCGGGAATCGTTGCCGATGCCGCCTGGGAGAAAGCTTGCCGCAGCAGGTTCTCGTTGAGACCGTCGTGGCGGGAGTGAAAGGCGGCCAGGATGTCCATCTCGTGGGCAGTGAGGCCGGAGAGGCCCCCCTGGCGTCCCAAGAGGCGGGCCAAGGCGCCGGCGAAGCCGGTCAGCGACCACACGTTTCGCTGCCGGGCCGAATGGTAGTCGATGCCCTGGCCGCGTCGCTGCTGGTGCAGGGCGTCGTGTTCGGCGCGCAGAGCGTCGAGATAGTGGGGCGTGATGGGGCCGGCAGGTGAGGGAGGTGCCGGTTGCGGGTGACTTCCCCGCTCGCGTTGGTATCGCCTGCCGCGGCCGAGATAGACGTCGGTCGGCGAGTACAACTGGACTTCCTCGAGGGGGGAGAACGGGTCGTACTCGACGATCACGGGGTCCCCGCGTAACTTCGCATCGACGGCGAAAAAGAGGTTGTCGATGCGGACGTCGGAGTGGTCTTCATCCACCGTGCGCCGCACGCGCCGATGGAAGAAGGTCAGCACGGCGCCCAGATCGACATGCCGGACCGGGCGTGATGGTTCATGGTATCGCTCGTGCGGCGTCTGCCCGGTTTCGCGGTTGAGTTCCTGGTGGTAGGCCACCTCCAGCCAGGCGGCCAGGGCACGGTTCAATTCGTCCAGGGTGAGAATCTGGCTGGCGTGGACTTCGGCTTCGAACTGCGTCTGGCAGGTCCGGAAGAAGCGTTCGATAAGCCCGCCCGGAGCCGGATCTCGCGGCGGCCGGTGCAGCAGCTTGATATTCAGTTGGGTGCATGCCAACTGCAGCGCCTTGGCGTGATAGATCTTGGCGTTGTCGACGTACAGCTCGCGGCTGGCTCCGTGGTTTCCCCAGGCGCGGAGCAGAGAATCGACGAGGATGTCCAGGTTCTCGCGGACGTAGTAACGGGCCTCGACGATGTACCGGCTATGGCAATCGATCCAGGCGGAAAGGTGCGTCTTGATCGCCTTCCCCCCTTGGATGACCAGCGGGCCGTGTTCGAAGTCGCCCACCCACAAGGCGCCGGGTTGGTCCCGGCTCCAGCGACAACGGACCTTCTGGGTAGATGCTCCCAGCTTCCGCCGCGTGGCGCCTTCCCGCCGCAGGTGCTCGTAAAGGGTGCTCCGCGGAACGGCGCGGCCGAACTCCCGCTTGAGGATCTTGTTGATGACCTTGTCCGAGCGTTGGGGCTGCTCCTTCTTCAGCTCGACGGCACGGGCCAGCAGGTCGGCGTGTTTCTTTCGCGCCCTTCCCCGATCGGATCGCCGCCGGCGGTACAACCCCGGCACGCCTCCATCCTTCAGCCGGCGCCACTGCCGACGGAAGGTGCGCACCGAAATGCATCGCCGCTGCCCGTTGGGCAGCCGACGTTCCTCCCGGCTGAGCTTTTGGAAATACCGCTCCCGCTGAGCTTCGGGAATCTCTCCCAGAAGCACCGGGCTCAACAACGAACACCAGAAGACGGCCCAGTCCTCATCGTTACGACCCATCGCGTTTGACTCCGTACCAGGGTGGATGACCTGTGTCGGAGTCCCAAGCTACCTCAGCCGAAGCCCGATCTTGTTGCGAAACGGGGGAAGAACTTCTCTGGGAAAGTTTCCTCCCACTCGATGACGAGATGGAGCAGTTGCCGCGATTGGCGAAGAAGCCGCTCCCGTTGCGGACTGCGGAACTTGTGCGGCGCCACGGCCCCCGCAAAGCGATGGCAGGTAGAATCCGGGCGGTGTTGTTGGATCAGCCGACGACCCTCAGCCAGGGCCGCCAACTGGCATCCCAACCAGCCCAGCATCCGCCAGATAGTGCTATGGTCCAGAAGCCCGCGAGTTTCCCGGGCGGGAGCATCTGGTGGATCTTGGTAGACCCTCCGCCGGCCTCCTGGGCTGGCCGTCTCACGATAGGTCTGCCGGTCGTGCTCCAGGTAGCTGGCAGAAAGATGAAGCAGGGACGGGCCGGCGTAACGCTTATAGGGGAGTACGAAAGTCGGGATAATCGGTGAAGACGTGGCAGCACTTCCGGCACCGCCAGCGGGCCAGCCACACGGTCATACACAGCACGCTGTGGCTGACGATCAGCCGCAGGCCCCGAGAACGCACGTCATGCGGTCGAAGCTGTCCCTCCGCGTGACAGCGGGCGCAAGACTTTCGATAACACACACGATCGGAACCCCGCCGGCGCACCGCGAGGTTGTGTTCCTCGACTTCGCGTGTTAGCGGCGGCCTGGGATTGGACCATTTCGCCGGCCGGGGGCGGGGCTGGCCGGCGGAGCTTGGTGGCGGCGGGGGGGAGTGGCGGCCGGATGGGGAGGCAATTAGCCTGGAGGGGGGCGGCCGAAGGATGAGGCGGTGGACATGAAGTGTCCCGGAGAGAATGTGGATTTCTCTCCGGGACGTGACCTTCGGGAGTTGTGGCTCCCTTGGGTCTTCTTGAGCATGATCGACGATCGTCTCCGGGGCAAGGTTCTTGCCGGGCGCCACGACGGCGCCGCTGCCTGTTGAAGGGCTGCGAGCGATTCTTTCAACCCCGGCATCCGCAGTCGCGGTACTGCGGTCCGGCGTGCCAGCGGGAGGCCCGGCGGTGGCGGCGAGCAGGACGTGCGTCGCGGTCTCGTTGCCCTCCCGCAGGGCAAGCCGCA
>CAYTAQ010000244.1:0-4060 GCA_964435695.1 uncultured Desulfobacterales bacterium
TTTCAGTTGTTCGTTCTGTGAATTCAGGTTCTGTAAATGTTGTTGAAATGCTATCGAATTCTTTTTGTATTACCGCGGGGTTCAACGTAAGGATCTTCAAATCTTTGGATGCAAGAACCGAGGCGAATTCAGGTTCATGGCCGATATTTAAAAACGGCATGTAGCCGAAAAAATCATCCCGATACAGATGCAGCAATGGGGTGTACCTGTTTTCCGATTGTTGAATCACGGAAGCTTTCCCCTGCTGGACCCTAAAAAGCCTCTTCTCATCCTCGCCCTGTTCGATCACCTTTTTCTTGTTGGCCAAATAATCGTCCAGTTCGTCCACGCTGCCTGAATATTTCACCACACGATCCATAAGACTTCTCAATCTTCTGTCGATACTGATAATAAACGCTTTAAGTTCATAAGATATTTTGGAATATTCCTGAGCGAGCCGTTGAGAATCCAAAACACCGACCTGCACGGTCCCTAAGGCCTTTGCAGAATAGGTTCTTGAATGATTTCGAACCAAAAAAGATGCCACACTCCCTACAAAAGAGCCGCTGCCAAGCTCTATAATCGTCATGGGACCGGAAGGCGTATCCTTTACAATATTCACCACGCCTTCAAGAATCACCCACATCCAATTGCCGTGTTTGCCCTCTTCAAGAAGCGCCTCCCCGTCATAGAATTCCTCTTCGTCGACAACATACATGTAATCCACCAAAGGCCCCCAGATTACGGGTGGATCAGAATCCTCCGCATCGGAATATTTCGCTGTCCGGGTATCGGGCATCACCGCACCCAGTTGCTCAATATGCCCTTCATCCAGCATTTTCAACCCATCCAGGATAATACCCATGCGGCCTTTTGTAATGATTCTCTCGCTGTGAATTTCCATTTCGGAAAATTCAAAATCACCTTCGGCCCAGCCAAAAAGCGAATAGAGCGCATCCAGTCCGGACAAAGAACCACTAGAAGCATTGACCGGATTGCCCTTATCAAAATATACGAGTGCCGGTTCAGGTGCATACGGACTCATGATGCGTAAAATCCCCGAGCTGCCGTTACCGCCTAAAAGCTGCAGGATATCTCCTAAATTGAGGAATTCGATATTTCCTTTGAGAACTGTTTCGTCTTTCATTTCGATTCTACTGCGCCCATTTCAGCTCTTTTTGAAGTGACGTAAGCATGCGTTTTACGCATTCTTTAAGCGTATCCCCTACCCCGGTGCCCTTTACGGCGCTTCCCTCAAAAACCGGTACTTTCAACTGCCGATTTAAATCCGTGCTCATCTGCTCCACCGACATCAGGGGAATGCCTTCATCTGCCAGATCTCTTTTGTTGAATTGCATGACGAGCGGTACTTTGAATATGTTAAGACCGTAGTCCCTTAAATTTTTTTGAAGATCTTTCAGAGAAATCATATTTTTTTCTCTGCGGACCTCAAGGGAGTCGGCAACAAACACAAGCCCATCGACGCCTCTCAGGACAAGCTTTCTCGTGGAGCTGTATTGAACCTGGCCCGGAACGGTGTACAGTTGAACTTTGATATCGCACCCTTTGATTTTGCCGAGTCCCATCGGAAGAAAATCAAAAAAGAGCGTCCGGTCACCTTCGGTATTAATCGAAACCATTTCTCCAGTGATCTGTTTCCTGTATGTTTGGAATATATATTCGAGGTTCGTCGTCTTTCCGCCACGACCCGGGCCGTAGTAAACGATTTTGCACTCGATTTCTCTTTTTTTTAAATTAAATATAGCCATACCAGACAACCCCACGTGAAAAATATATTGTATGTATCATAAACAATTCATATTCCAAAGAAATTTTTACACTATGTGCTAGCAATTTTAATATCAAGACAATAGTCACCCTGCTTCGGGCCTGTTTTGATCTGTGACTTTGCTGACACTTCACCGGATCCGTTGAATATGGCAATTGGTGAAAAAAACTGAAGGTCGTTCAATTTGTCGCCTTCTTTTAAATGATTAATCATGCTCTCATCGTTTTTAGAGACAATGATACTGAGCAGGTTACCCGATTGAAAATTTATATCGAGCTCCACCACTTTTCCTTTTGCAGGACCGTCGTTAAAGTATATCCCCACAGCGCTGATATCAATGAACTCCTCTTCTTCTTGAGGTTTCGCTGCCAGTTCCGCTTCGCTTGCAACTTCGGTTAATTCTCGATCGATCCCACTGTTTTTTAGTATTTCGGAGAGAAACGTCCGGACGCTTGCCAGCTGATTTGGGGGAAAGAGGTTTCCTTTTGCCCATTCTTCATATATATCGCTGGCTTTATCTTCCGAATCGATCTGGATATGGCATCGCAGGATATTTTTTGCCGCGATAACCCGATGGGAATCAATGTGGATAAGTTTTTCAAAATCAACCAGAGCCCGCTCAAACTGTCCGAACTTGGCAAGCGCCATGGCACCCTCGAGAATGGTCTCCTCCTCGCTTTCCTCCCTTGAAAATGAAAACAGCCTTTTAATCAAATCCTGTGCTTTTTCCGACAATTCAGGCGAACTCGTTCCCCCTGTTACTTTTTTTGTGCGCACCTCGAGCTGGCTGATTTTTTTCTTCATCCCTTCAAGAAGTTTTTCTTTGTTTTTGATTCTTGCGTCGCCTGCAATGATGTTTTGAGCCTCTGAATACTTATCACCCGCTTCGTTCAGCAACCCTTGTTTTTTATAGAGTTCTGCTTCTCGCAGCAGCTTCTGAATGGTATCTTTAATACCCATCATTTTTCCCCTCGACGCTCTTACGCAATATAAATTTCAAAGTACGTTCTTAAAATTACAGTCAAATCGATCTGCCTGTTTAAAATACGCCCCGGTGGGTTTATTTTATCCTAAGCTTTTTCTTTTACCCTAATTTGATATAAAATGTCAATATTTGATAATTTCAATCATTGCATCAGTGCTTCCTTCAATGTTATTGCAACTTGCTTATTCATTCCGGGAAGTGCCGCCAGGTCTTCGAGGGTCGCTTCTCGAATTTTCAGGATACTCCCAAAATGCCTCAACAATTCTGTTTTTCTTTTTTTGCCGATTCCCGGAATATCATCCAAAGCGGAATGTATGAATGATTTACGCATCTGCTTTCTATGAAACGTGATGACAAATCGGTGGGCTTCATCCCTGATTTTTTGAAGAAAAAGCAGAAGATGCTGCTCCCGGCCGAAGGAAACGGGATTCGCGCGCTGTTTCAGATATATCTTGTCCTGGGTTTCTCCTTTTCGGTCATCTTTTTTCGCGATGCCGATGGTTTCAATCGTCCGCTCCAATCCCAAGGCATTGAGTACCCCCAAGGCAATATTCAATTGTCCTTTTCCGCCATCCACCATTAGCAGATCGGGCAACGGCCCGTGTTTTTTTGTATCAGCACACCGCCTTGTCAAAACTTCCGCCATACTGGCATAGTCATCGTTTAGATGAGCTGTTTTAATCTTAAAGGTACGGTAATCTCTTTTTTGGGGTTTGCCCATATCAAATACAACCATCGCGGAAACAGGCGCTTTTCCGTAAAGATGCGAGTTGTCATAGCATTCAATGCGCTCAGGAAGACGCTTGAGTTTCAACCGGTCTTTCAGTCGCGTCAGCAGATTCATTTCCGAGACAGAAGATTCCATCACCTCTTTAAGTCTGTTTTCAGCATTTTCCAGGGCGATACGAATCAGGCGATGCTTTTCTCCTCGTTGCGGATATAGGATCTTGACGGTGCTTCCTTTCATCTGTCCCAACAATTCCATTATGAGTATTTTATCCTCAGGATCATGCGACACGAGAATCTCTTTGGGGATAAAGTGTGCTTTTTCATAATACTGTCGGATAAATGTTCCCAGGGATTCAGCATCCGAAGACATGGCTTTGACAAATGAAAAATGTCTCATTCCCAGAAGAAAACCGCCGCGTATATAGAGTATCGTAATGATGGAATGTGTCTGAGATGCAGTGAACGCAACAACGTCCCTGTCTTTCAGATCAGGCGATATCGCCATTTGTTTTTCAAGGGTTTTCTCAAGGGCAAAAATTTTATCTCGAAGCACGGCGGCTTTTTCAAAATTCTGCTGC
>CAYTAQ010000245.1:0-3980 GCA_964435695.1 uncultured Desulfobacterales bacterium
CCAGGAGCATACGAACCGCACAGGAGTGGCGGTTATGCCGAGCTCGGCATAACCGCCATAATGCCGAGTTCCGGATTATGCCGAGCGATCAGCTAAATCCGGTGGATCTCTTGATTTACGGCGTTTTTTACTCGGCATAATTATAGGCTCTGTAAGAAGGCTAAAAGATGGTCATCAGGCCTATAGCGGCCAGATTTTACATTCAGGGGTGTCGTCTTTGCCAGGGCTTTTTCTTTTATCTTAAGATCAGCGTGGATGTAAATTTGGGTAGTTTCCACTGATTCGTGACCCAACCATAAAGCGATAACAGAGCTACCCACGCCATGATGAAGCAGATCCATTGCTGCAGTATGACGAAGCACGTGCGGTGATACTTTCTTGTTTTTCAAAGACGGGCATTGCTGACTGGCTGTTGCTCTATGCTTATTCAACAAGTATTGAACGCCATCCGAACTGAGAAATCCTCCACGTATATTGGGGAACAGTGGTTTTTCGGGATTTGCGTTACGCTCAAGTAACCAGGCACGCAATGTAGCAACGGTTTCTTTTCGTAAAGGAATACATCGTTCCTTACGCCCTTTGCCAATACATCGAACATGAGCTCCAGTGCCCAAAATAATGTCTTGGCATTGAAGTGCGGTCAGTTCAGAAACGCGTAGGCCAGTTTGCACCATTGTCAGTAAAAGAGCCCGATTACGACGTCCTGTCCAAGTATTCAGATCAGATGCTTCCAATAAGGCATCGACTTCACATCGGCTCAAAAACATAACCTGTTTTTGTTTATATCGCTTGCTTGGAATGGCCAGAATACGTTGAGCTAATGCACTATGGCATGGTTCATTTATAGCAACGTAATTGAAAAATGAGTGAATTGCTGCCAATCGAACATTTCGACTACGTGCGCTATTGTTTCGATCCTTTTCGAGATAATCGAGAAAAGCGCCAACAAAAGGCGTGTCTATATCGTCAAAGAAAATTTTTGACGGAATCTTCTTCAGCTGGTGCGCCGCAAATCTAAGAAGCAACCGGAAGGTATCGCGATAGCTGGCAATGGTATGCCGGCTTGCCTTTCTTTGATTCATGAGGCGATCAGTAAAGAATGCCTGTAGCAGTTCTGGAAACTCTGTGTTGGTTTTCATCATAATTTTCCTCCTTCTGTAAGACGTAAAGTGGCCAGCTGCAAAAGCTCCGGAACTGCCGAGATATACCAGTAGGTATCGCTCACATGTCTGTGACCGAGATAGGTGCTCAGTTTTGGCATATTTTGGTCAATGTCCATCCCCGACTGATACCAGGCTATCAGTGTTTGGATAGCAAATCTGTGTCGAAGATCATGCAGTCGTGGGCCATGACTGTCGTTTAGACCTCTCAGACCGATCTGACGTGACAATTTGACGAAGTTCCATCGAACGCCCCAATTTGTCAGACGATCGCCGCGCTCAGAGATAAAAAAAGAGCAGGATCTTACTCGTAGACAGATTTTGTCACGCAAAATGGCATACTGCTGTAGTACTTTCTGGGTGGAGGTATGAATAGGCACAAATCGAGATTTGCCGAATTTACTATCCCGAATGCAGAGTATTGCCTCTGTAAGGTCAACATCATCACGGTCAAGACCAACTACCTCTTTTACGCGCATACCGGTAACCACAAGCAATCCGAACAAAGTTGAATAAGTGGAGGCCCGTAGCCCGGCAGGCGAGGAAAGACCATGAGCCGCCTTGATAAGTCGATTTATTTCATTATCGTTATAAATATATGGCGGCTTCCGGTGGTACGAGGCCGATAGCAATTTCTGAGGGGGGATCTCAGTACGTGGATCCACTGCGCTCCGGTATTTAGCAAAACGCCGTATCACGCCCAGCCGAATTGTGTGCCATACTGGTTGAGCATCTTTCGGTTGTGTGGCCCATCGTAACGCCAATTCTGTTGTGATAACTGAGGCGCCTTCCCGCTTGGCGAAATTTACGAAATTATGGAGTAAAATGCCGGGTTGGTATAGCTTAAAGCCGAGCTTACGACGAATGGCGAGATACTCTTCAACAGCTGTTCGTAAATCATTCATGGTTCTATTCTCCTGGCCAGGGTTGTGCAAGAGCTCTCAACGCGACCCAGTCTACCTTGGCATAAATTTCGGTGGTATGAGGCTGTTGATGCCTCAAAACTTCACCAATTTCGTTTAGATTTGCCCCCTTTTTAAGCATCTGTGTGGCCAGTGAATGACGCAGCAAATGAGCACCTTTATGTGTTCGCTGGAGCCCTGCTCGTTTGAAAGCTCGTCTGACGATATCGCCTATTGCGGTAGAGCTTGAAAATCCTTGATGGGGCGCCAGATGTCTGATGAAGACTCTTCTGGATGAGCAGCGAGGTCGTCCTTGATATAGGTAAGTGACCAGAGCCTCACCCACATCTTGCAAAAGCGGCAGGCGGTCCTGGCGAAAGCTTTTTCCTCGAATGATTAGCTCCCCAGCTTCCCAATCGATGTCTTCCAAAACCATATGGACCACCTCGCCAGCACGCAAACCGAGACGGGCCAATAAGAGCAAAACCGCGTAGTCCCGCTGACCTATGATGCTACTTTTGCCACAACTTTGCAGCAGACACTCAATATCCTCCGGTCTTAGGAATTTAGGCAGTTCTGATAAACCCCAATTTGCCACTGTAGGAACAGCCATAGATAGGTCTGTGGGTGTTTGGCCTTTCTGATAAACAAAACGCAGAAAGCTACGCAATACCGTCACAATCAATTGGGTACGACGTCGACTACCAGCTTTAGCATGGCGGAGAATGAACTGTGTAATATCCTCTGGAGATAGTTCTTCCAGAGAAATCACACTATTGCCAAATCGCACAGTAAGAAATCGTCGCATTATAGGAAGGTAATTCGCCAATGTACTTTGTGTAAGGCCACGCTCTTGAGTAAGGTATCGCTCATAGTCGTTCTCGATACGATCGATCTGTCCTTCCGCGACAGCCGGTGGAGAAAAGCGAATAAGACCATCGTTACGCAATTGTTCTAGCAAAGCTCGAAAGGTGGGCTGATCATGGCGGGCGGGAACAAGGTGGTAAGCACGAAATCTTAAGTATTCGTTGATTCGCTGCTCATCTAAGTCTCTAACTTTAAGTTGCTTTCTTTCAAGCCATTGGCTTAGGTCCGCAACTAGCCGTATTTTTGTCTGGGCAGTATTAGTTGCGTACCCTTGGTCGAATAGTAGCTTGGCGAACCCGTCAATATGATCACCTAATGGACCAGCATACCAACGTTCCAATACCTCTGGAGATTGGGAATAATGATGGATCATGACTGCCTCCTCCTTATTATGGTTAAAAGATTAATAAGGAACAGACAGCAGAATTATGCCGGGTAATCAAACTCCAATTTGTGATATTAAATCAATAATGACCGGGGGTTCTATGGAAGGCTGGTAATCGACTCGGCATAATCCGGAACTCGGCATTATGACGATTATGCCGAGCTCGGCATAACCGACACTCCTGCGCCGTTCGAATGATCGCTGAGGGAAAGCCTGTATCTGACATTAAAAATCGCTTAGGACATGAGAATGTGCAGTCCACAATGGTGTATCTGCAAATGGATCTTGGCCAAAAGCGGGTTTTGCAGGAAAAATTTATCCGATTCACCCAACAGCACCTGATGTCGGATCCGAAAATAGATGAGTTGATCCAGTGGGAAAGTAAACAAGACATCCTTGAGTGGCTGGACAGTCTTTAAGGATCTGTCACTCTCTTCAGGGGTTACCCCGGAGAATAACAGGGCACAGATTGTTATGTTGACAGTTTTGTTACAAACTTGTAAAATATACAGCAACATACTGTTTTTTATTGTTTTCTATCTTTCCACTTGCGCATCTGATTTTTGCTGTCTTATCAAACGGATAGGGCAACTCGCAACATAATGCAAGTTAAGCGTAACTCGAAACAACCGATATAGGTAATAATCATGCCGGAAAAACCAACCT
>CAYTAQ010000246.1:0-3853 GCA_964435695.1 uncultured Desulfobacterales bacterium
GCCCGTGCCTGTGCCTGTAATGTATACTCCCTGGTTGTTGTCGTGCAGGTGACAATTCTGAATGATATTGCTGGAACCGTCGACAATCCGGATGCCTTCGTAGACCGAGTAGTACGTGAAGTTTCGAATTTCGAGACCGTTGATCGTCACGCCGGACGCGTTGATCTCGATACCGGAGCTCCAGACCGCCGAACCGCCGGCACCGATAATGACAGCACCTGCCGACCCCACAATGGCAACATTGTCCTGCGTAATCGTCAGCGCTTCATCCGGTTCGTATCCCGCAGCACTGTAATCACCGGCCGCCACGCCTAAGGTATATGTACCGGAAGACCCGCCGTTGATGACTTCCACGGCATGATGAAGGGTTCGCCAGGGTGTTTCCGATGTTCCGTATCCAAAGTTCGGCGCATTGGCATTCACATAATAAGTGCCGGGGCCGAACACCAGAGTGCTCAAGTTGGAGTTGGGATCCGAACCGCCGTTCACCTCTTCGCCGTCATACAGACCGTCATTATCCGTGTCTTCATCGTTCGGATCGGTGTCATGGGTGTATTCCTCTAAATCGGTCAAGAGATCTTCGTCCGTATCCCCGGTCCCGCCATGGCTCAGATCGCCGAAATTATCAACTTCCCACTCATCGTCCATGCCGTCGGCATCCGAGTCCGCCAATCGCTCATAGGCGCCCATGTCATACCCGGACCCCTGGGGCCTGAAGAGGCCATCCAGGTCAAGCAGTACCGGATCATTTTCCGCTATGGGGATGGCGTTGACAGCCGGCGATATGGGTTGGAGATGAAAATCGAAGGTGCCCGCATCGACAAATAATGGATCGGCGGTAATGTCGTTGGCACCCGGCGTCACATAAGCGCCATAAGGGGTCGTACAGTTAAAGATGGTGTTGTAATCGCTCCCGCTAAACATACCGCCTATACCATCATTGACCACGATGCCGATATCGGCATTGGCGATGATATTGTACCGGACATCGGCGCTCAAGGTTGCCATCTGCCCGGAATAAACCAGGTTAATAGCGTTCAGGATCCCGGAAATGGTGTTGTGATGGATCGTTATGGCCGTTGATCCACTACTGGCACTCACACTGATGCCATCGTAATGATCTATCGTGGTGCCGTAGAAAAGGTTGTTGACGACAGTTACGTCAGCATCCCCATAATTAGTAACCTGAATACCCGTGTTGTTTTCATAGATCTTATTGCCGACAACCGTGATACTTGCATCGTTAGACAGCACTGCGATACTGTTCTGGTAGATGTTGCAGGCCACGATGGTGGTGTTGGTGCTTGTGTCATTCACACGGATGCCGTAGTCGTTGTCATACACATCACAGTCTTCAACAAGGTTGCCGTCCCCGCTGTTGACAAGGATGCCGGGGGCGCCGTCGCCTCTGAACCTGGTAATAGCCAAATCCCGCAGCACCACTCCGGAGGCATTAATTGTCACACCGTAACCCCAATTATTGCCGGCAGGATACTCGCCGTCAAAAACCACGCTTGCTTCACCCTGTACCGTGACATTGTTCTGGGTGATCGTAAGATCCGTATCAGCCTCGCCATTGGTTACGCTGTAGGTACCGGCTGCCATGCTCAGCTGATAATTGCCGGCGGGCATGGCATTGATTTGATCCACGGCATAATGCAGGGTCTTCCACGCCGTCTCGGGTGTAGTACCGTCGCCGGTGTTGTCCGCTTGCGAGATGTCCACATAATAGGTTTCCAATGAATAATGTAGTATTTTGCCGGATGATCCAATCCCGAATACATCACTGGCCGAGCTGCCCCAGATACTGTTCATTGATGCGGGGGTAACGACTTCTACCCAGACATATCCGTCGTAGTGCAGGGTCTCGGTGGAACTGACAGCATAAATATCATTGGCCGAACTGCCCCAGATGCTTTGCAGATCGTTTGATGCCGGGCTGTCCAGTTGCCTCCAGGTATTTCCGTCATAGTGATAAATGACGCCGTACCTGCCCACGGCATAGACATCCATGCCGGAGCTGCCCCAGATGTCGCCGCCGTCGAATTCGTCCGGAATATTATCTGTTTGAGCCCAGCTGCTGCCGTCGAAATGCAGAACAGCACCACTCATACCAAGCGCGAACACATCACTGCCTGAGTTTCCCCAGATACCCATGAGGTACTCTGTCACCCCATCGCTCCCCATGGATGACCAGCCTGAACCGTTATAGCGCAGGATTGTTCCGCTAGCGCCCACTGCGAAAACATCCGTATCGGAACTGCCCCAGACTGCATAGAGCTCAACAGTTGTAGGGTTTGATTCTGTCCAGTTGTTGCCGTCATAGTGCACAACAATGCCGTTCTGACCCACCGCAAAAATATGCCCATTGGTGCTGACCCACACACCATTGAGTCTGTCTGTTGTCACGGTCGAAATCTGTGACCATGTACTGCCGTTGTACTGCAGAATGGTTCCGGTGTAACCGACGGCATAGACATTGGTACTCGAACTGCCATAGATGTCCTCTAAGCTGACAAACGGCAGTGTGCTCGACACAGATGACCAGATGTTGCCGTCATACTTTAAAATGGTTCCATTGCTCCCCACCGCGTAAATATCATCAGCGGTGCTGCCAGAAATGCCGGTCAGCGCATTCGTTGTTCCGCTTGTCATTGCCGTCCAGTCACCGCCGACAGCATAACGCCAGATGGTACCGGACGACCCTGCCGCAAATATGTCCGTCCCGATACCCCAAATCCGGTTAAGCGTTATGAAAGTACTTGGAACAGGCGTCATGGGCTGCCAACCTACGCCTACAATATAGTGCAAAACGGTACCGGCTGAACCCACAACATACATATCGGTACTGGAATTGCCCCAGATGCCATAAAGATAGTTCGACGTATTGCTTGTATCCACCTGCCAGCCATTGAGAGCAGTATAGTGCCAGATAGTACCTGAAGATCCTACTGCATACACATCCCCGTTTACTGTATCGCCCCACACGCCTCTCAAGGTAGGGGTGGCAGAGGGTGTACTCATCGTCGTCCAGTTGCTGCCGTTGTAGGAAACGACGGTACCAGACGAGCCGACGGCAAACACATTATCGGCCGCACTTCCCCAGATACCATAAAGCGATACGGATGTATTGCTGCTCATGGGGGTCCATGCGCTCCCGTTATATTGAAGGATTGTGCCGTTATCTCCCACGGCGAACACGTTATTCAGGTCACTCCCCCACACGCTAAAAAGGTCTTCACCGGTGCCGCTCTCCATGGTCGTCCAGATACTTCCATTGTAATGTATAATCGTGCCGTTATTCCCCACGGCAAAGATTTCACTGCCGGACCGCCAGACATCCTGGTAGTTGCTGCCGGTAGGCAAAGGATTCTGCCACTCCCAGTGTGCGCATCGGACCTGGGCAGTGATCGTCAAATTGAGAATACAAACGAAAAGAATCAGTGCAATGATAAAACCGGATTTTAGTTTCATGGCAGCTCCTTGATCGGTAAATAAAATCGGGCAAAAAGGTGAACTTCTCTTTTATCTAAAAACGCTCTTGTATAGCAATACGGGGGGAAATAGGGAGCGTCTGTTGTACCCTCAAATATCAATATATAACGGACGTCCCCTATGCCCGAAGTAAATTGCAAATTGCCGCTTGAACCCTGGGTCCCTGGAATCCTTGAATCCTATTTTTTCACTGTCTCGACAAAACACCCGCCGAATATATTCTCAGTGCTGTCCTCGCCCAGCGTTCCCATGGGCATGGGCGGGCTGTCCCCATCTTCGGTCACGGTTCCCCTGGCGTTGGCAGAAGCAACCGCGCTTGATGCCGACGACGCGGTGGTCTGCGCATATTCCGGAAATA
>CAYTAQ010000247.1:0-3740 GCA_964435695.1 uncultured Desulfobacterales bacterium
TATCCTATTTCATCTTTGCGATCTCTTCCTCGACCTCCTCTGCCCCTTCTGCATAAAACTTAGCTTCATCTGGGGCCAACTCGCGAAGAAGTCTAAGGAATTCTCCTGCGTGAACGCGTTCTTCATCAGCGATGTCCTTGAGTACCTCAATGGCGAGATTGTTGTCCGTTGATTCGGCAAGCTGCATGTACAACTGTATCGCTTCGTACTCCGCAGCGATCATGAACCGGATTGCTCGGATGAGTTCCTCATCCGTGAGCTTCCGGTCGTTCGCCAACCCTGAAAAGGGTGATCCAAATTCCGGCATGGTCATTCTCCTTTCTTCGTGTTTCTTGAGTCTCCACCCAACGGTTGAGTTAAGCAGGCGGCGTATAGAAAACTCAAACCTAAAAACAGCCCGCCTTGTTTGAATACAATATAATAGTCAGCAACAGCGCGCCATAGCCGCTCTGCTTGAATGATTTGTTATATTATTTCTTTCACTATAACGATTGAGGTCACTTGCGCCGCCAATGAACCGGCCGCGTCAGCGCCTCAGCGCTTCTTGGCGTCAAGTGAACCGCTTGGTTCGGCAAACGTCATGATTTCTAAGTTGCTTCATCTGGAAAATATTTTTTTAAGCACTTTTCACAAATTCCGTGGCTGAATTGGGCTTCTGAATGATCAGAAATGTATTTTTCAATTTGGTTCCAAGACCCTTTGTCGTCGCGAATTTCTTTACAATACATGCATATAGGTAGAATACCTTGTAATGCTTTAATCTCATCAATCGCTTTTTGAAGGGTATCATTTTTCTCTTGAAGCAATTTTTCTACGTTCAAAACAAGCTTGGTAGCAATAAAGGCAATAATTAAAGATATCAAAACACCTGAAATCGATAAAATAAAGGTAATCTTTTCAAGATTTGATTGCATTGTTTCAGCAAGTTCGATGAAGTTATCAGCCTTTTTTCTTGCATATGAGGTTAATTCCAGCATTTTAGCTTCAAGTTTTGCTACATGTTCAGCCCCATTTGTTTTGGTTATAAGAATAGCTTTTTGTTTATTGCCTGAATTAATAAGTCTGACCACGTTTTCTCGGATGGGTTTCCAATTTTCAAAAAGTTGTCTGGTTTGTCTCTCAAGTGCCTTTCCTTCCTCACCGAGAATATCCTTTTGGATGGTATCAAGCTGCTGGTACACATTTTGTTCGTTTTCAGCTACGACATTTAACGTATGTTTTATCTCGTCAGGAGAATTCGCCAAGACGACATCTTTCATGCTACGATGCATTTTTGTTATGTTAAGAGCCGCATGAAGGGAGGCATTTGAGACTACAAGTGGATGTTCATAAATCCTTGTTGTGAGATCACCTAATGTGTGTAACCCTTTTATTGCAACTATTCCAAAAGAGACAAATAAAAAGATGATGAGCAAAAAGCTAATGGGTAATCTTTGTTTTTTAATTATATTTGAAAGAGAGGTCATTGGTAACTCATTAAAAATTTTTATGCCGAACACCAGGCTCAGTTGTGTTTTGAGGAGCTTGCGACTATAAACATCAGCTG
The DNA here is from genome assembly GCA_964435695.1 of uncultured Desulfobacterales bacterium. Classification (GTDB taxonomy): domain Bacteria; phylum Desulfobacterota; class Desulfobacteria; order Desulfobacterales; family B30-G6; genus CAYTAQ01. The sequence goes on from CAYTAQ010000247.1 coordinate 1,547, forward strand.
CAGCAATTAGTTGGGCAACTTTATGAAATTATTTCATTCAAAAGATGTATTTCTGTTGCTTATCCAACATAGTTTATCTAAAAATCATAGTTGAAAGTTTATTACCTAATTTATGGATCGCACGAATCGGCGGCGTCATTTCATTGCCGGCCCTAATGGTCTGGACTAAACCTACAACGATAAATACAGCCCATATAGCTGCATACCAAGCTGGTATATACCCATGTTGTACAGCCCTCAAAATTAAATAGCTGCCTAATGGTATTAAAAGAAATATTGATGTAATTATTCCAGGTGCATATTGTTTAAAATAAAAAAGCCAAAAAATATGCTGAAATGAATTTTGTATCGCAAAAGCGATTGCCGGGACAAATACAAACGAGGCAATCTTTGGATCTCCTGGAAATCCGGCAATACCACACCAAATAAAACCTACCAAACTTACAAATATAATCCATGTGCGTGCGTCTCTGTCTGAAGAAGGGGGAAGATTCGAGTAATTGCGATAGTACCATTTCATAATATTCCATTCTTCTGCCTCATGAAGCGCAAAAGCAGCAGGAAAAAGCCACATTAACTTCATAAACTCAAAAGAATTGAGAGTATTTATAATATTGTCCATATATGATCTTCCATATTGAATGTTCGATTAAAATTTACATAAGTTCCAAATTGGCTTGCTAAAACCCAACAACAAAGTTAACCAGCGGCGGGTAGTTGGCCACAGCCTCCCGAAAAGCTTCCAAAATAGTTCACCGTACAGACCATGAAAACGCCCAGTGGTAAGCCGTCTGAGTTAAACACCGGGTTCGGCTACACTGTTTTCCAGCGCTTAAGATTTGGAAATGTATTCGAAAAATTTTTTAGTAATGTTCTCATAATCAATTTATGAAATGGTTTTACCGGTGCAAAGTACAATTTTCCCCAAATATTATGGAATTTCACAAGGGTGGTTAGGTATGCATTTTCAAGATTTTGATCTGAAGTTTTCTCGACATATAATGAAGTTCTGAAATAGAGGTGTTTATCATTTTCAGCCATCACTATCTCGGATTCAGACCGGTCAATCACGGAAAAGACGATTGCCCTATCTCCTATATTGTAATGCAAAGATGTGTCTAAAGTATCCTGCTCTGGAATTATTCCGGTTTCCAGACCAAAGGGCATAACTAAAAAATCTCGCAGTTTCAATAGCATTCTTGCCCATCCGGGAATTGAAGAAAAAAGTAATGCCGTTAAATAATCTATTGAATAATTGTTTATGTTCTCGAATTCTATTCTGAATGAATCAATATAATGAATACCATCATTCATATTTCTGTCGATTATCGAATTATCAGGTTTTTTGGAGAACTGTTTTACGCTTTTCATATCAAATACCCTGGTTTTCTTTTACTGTTAACGCCTCGCTTCTCTCTACTACACTGGGCAATCTGGTTCTCTATCCAGACGTGAGGCATTTCGTACATTCCCTTATCCTCTACAAAACGCTTGCTTCCAACGGCGATGCTTTGGGACCACTTGCTATCTTTCACATGGCTTTTTGTCTTAAGGATTTCTTCAACCCATTTTTTGTGAGAGCGTTACCAGCCGGAAGGGAATGCTGAAAACGCTAATGGCTAAAAATGCGTGAGGCTACAGTATATGCCACAACGTTGGTGGTCCGCCCCTTCCGGTCTGGTACACGCAAATGTTGGCATTTCTAATTATTTGACGAATCTATCAAGCAAGATATCTTCAATATTTCGTCTTGAATCAATAACGGATAGAACAAAAACAGTTGTATCTGATATTCTGTATATAATTCGCCAGGGAGCGATAATTAATTCTCGGTAGGTGTGTATACCTTGGTCTTTCAACTCCGGCACAATTCTGCCACGATCAGGCATGGCATAAAGATCGGATGCTTTCAATTTAATTTTTTTAAGTATTTGTGAGGCGTTACCTGGGCTATCGATCGCTATATATTCAATGAGTTGTTTCAAATCATTTTGCGCCACGGCTGCCCATGTGACCTGATATTTCTTGCTCATTTATGATTTGCTTTCAATGCATTTTCGATTTCATCGAAAACATCTTCCTGTGACTTAATTTGCCCCCTCCTGATATCGGCTTCCCCTTCAGAAATGAGTTTTAAAATACCGATAGCATTGCGCATATTTTCATAACTTTTAGGGTCTTGCAGTATGGCTCT
>CAYTAQ010000248.1:0-3740 GCA_964435695.1 uncultured Desulfobacterales bacterium
CCACACGTCTTTTGTCTTTTCCCCTTTGGTGAAAAACAGCAGGTTTGTTTTAATGCCAGTATAGGGGCTGAATACCCCGTTGGGAAGACGCACAATCGTATGCAGGTTGCATTCCTTCAGCAGTTTTTCCTTGATCCGGGTTTTAACGCCTTCCCCGAACAGCGTACCGTCCGGCAACACCATCCCGGCACGCCCACCATCTTTCAGAATGTGCATGATGAAAACCAGGAATAAATCCGCTGTTTCCTTGGTTTGCAGGCCGGTGGGAAAATTGGTTTGAACGCCGTCCTCTTCCATCCCGCCAAAAGGCGGGTTTGTTATGACGACATCCACCCGATCTTTCGGGCCATAGCTTTTCAATGGCCGGGAAAGGGTATTGTCATGCTTAATGTTGGCAGGCACATCAATGTCATGCAACAGCATGTTGGTCATGCATAGGGAATGCGGGAGCTGTTTCTTTTCAACGCCGTTAATGGATTCCTGTAGGATCTTTTCATCCTCAACCGTTTTGACATATTTGGTACGGATATTGTTGATAGCGCATGTCAAAAAGCCACCCGTCCCGCAGGCCGGGTCAAGTATTTTCTCACCAAGCTGTGGGTCCACCATGTCGGCCATAAACTGCGTGACAGCCCTTGGCGTATAGTATTCACCGGCATTACCGGCGCTTTGTAAATCACTCAATATCTTTTCATAAATATCGCCAAACATGTGGCGGTCTTCCGAGCTGTTGAAATCAATCTCATTGATCTTGTTGATGACCTGGCGCATGAGGGTCCCGGACTTCATGTAGTTGTAGCCATCCTCAAACACCGAACGCACGATAAATGCCCGTTTATTGCCATTGGTGCCGACATGCAGTTCTTTGAGCTTCGGGAAAAGATCGTTATTCACGAAATTCAGCAATTCATCACCGGTAATGCCTTCAGGGTTTTTCGCCCAATTACACCAGCGAAGGTTTTTAGGGAGTGGGGACTTGTAACTGTCAGACATCATCACCGCTTCCTGCTCCTTATCGTCAAATATCTTTAAAAAAATCATCCATACAAGCTGTGCTATCCGCTGGGCGTCTCCGTCAACACCCACATCTTTGCGCATGATGTCCTGAATTGATTTAACTACAGTGCTTATTGCCATTGGTGCTCCGTTTTTATAACCTAATTTGAGCGATTGTCGAGGTTGCCGCAGCTACAAGAAAGATGCTATTTCGCTATAGTGGTCTATGCGGCATGGCATCTGACGCCGTAGATGCGGTAAGATCGGCAATCCCAACGGGTTTCAAATATTCGACATATAAGATAGCAAAATTCCTTTTGTTTTTTATATCTTTCGCCATGTCGAAAATTTGAAACGCTCAATTTAGGTATGGTTATGATGCCATACGATAAATCTGGCTTTCCAGTTCCTGCAATGCTTCAAGGTATTTTTCTTTGCCGCCAAAGCTATTGATGATTTCCATGGGCCGGCCGAATTGGTTGATGGGCTGTAATTTCAGCACCTCAATGTTTTCGATGTTTTCAATGCCCTCATCAGCGTATTTATCCAGCAGGCTTTCAAGCACCAGCCTGGCTTTTTCTTCATACTTGGCAAAGTAATTGCGCTTCTTAACGTTCTCAGCGCGTTCCTGCCGGGTCAACGGGGGCTGACCATAGGCCACATGGCATATCAAGTCAAACGGCCCGAAATCCTTTCCGACTTCCTCAGCCAACGCCTCAAAGAAAACACCCTGGTCCTCAAGCTCTCTTAGTATAATCTCCTTTTTACTCTCTGAATCCCAGCGTCTTAAAAAATCATCCAAGGATGCATATTCCTTTGTAACGGCATTTCGTGTGTAATCACGCAACGATTCCGTGATGAGCTTGCCGTCCTTTCCCATGTACTGAACCCGTTCTGATAGAACAACAACTTCAACGTCATCCACGAAGAATTTTCTGGGCCGATCCTCACCGCCGCCCCATGGTGGCCCAGGCGGATCAACAATGGTTCCGCCATCATCACCATTTATTGGAGGCCAAGCGTCACCATCATCAAAATTTGGAGGAACAGGCGGATCTTCCGATCCAGGCTCATAAATCTGAACCGGATCGCCATCAAAGTCAGAATCGGCAAAAAGCTCGGTGGCTTTTTTGAAATCCATGATCGTAAAAAAATACTTTTTGAAATCTTCCAGAATCCGGGTGCCCCGGCCGATAATCTGCTTGAACTCCGTCATGGACTGAATATTCTGATCCAGCACAATCAGCTTGGTGGTTTGAGTATCGACACCGGTGGACATCAGCTTGGATGTGGTGGCGATCACTGGATACCGGCTTTCCGGATCGGTAAAATTGTAAAGCTCCGCCTTTCCCTCATCGTTGTCGCCGGTTATTCGCATCACATAGCGTTTGTCTTTTTTTACCAGATCAGGATTCTCATTCACCAATGCCTGCCGCATCCTTTCGGCGTGTTCGATGTCTTCACAGAACACAATCGTTTTTGCATAACGATCTGTGGCTTTCAGAAATTCGGTTATTTTCTCCGCCACCCGAAGGGTACGCTTATCCAGAACCAGCTTTTTATCAAAGTCTTTCTGGTTGTAAATGCGGTCTTCAATTTCATAGCCGTGTTTATCCAGCTTGCCTTGTTCAGGACGCCACCCGGTCAGGTCTTTGTCAAAGTCGATCCGAACAACCTTATAAGGTGCCAGAAAGCCGTCCTCAATGCCCTGCTTCAGGGAATAGGTGTAAATCGGCTCCCCGAAATAATGGATATTGGACACATGCCGGGTCTCTTTGGGGGTGGCGGTCATGCCGATATGGGTAGCTGATTTGAAATACGTCAATATTTCGCGCCATGCCGATTCAGCATCAGCGCTTCCCCGGTGGCATTCATCTATGATGACCAGATCGAAAAAGTCCGGCGAGAATTGCTTGTAGATGTTCTTTTCTTCTTCCGTGCCGGTTACGGCCTGGTACAAGGACAGGTAGATCTCATAGGATTTATCCACCTGCCGGTTGGTAATCTTGGTCATTGCCGAACCAAACGGCTTGAAGTCATTGATGCGGGTCTGATCCACCAGGATGTTACGGTCTGCCAGGAATAGGATTCGTTTCTTAATTTTCGCCTTCCACAAGCGCCAGATGATCTGAAAAGCTGTAAACGTTTTACCGGTGCCTGTAGCCATCACCAGCAATATGCGGTTTTCACCTTTTGAGATCGCCTCAACGGTCCGGTTGATGGCTATCTGCTGGTAATAGCGGGGCGTCCTGCCGCTTCCGTCATCATGGTATTCCTGTTGAATGATGGTGTTGACGGAATCGTCAATGCCCTTGTAGTCACGGAACCGCCGCCACAATTCTTCAGGGGCCGGGAATGCATCCAGCGGCAACTCTTTTTCGATATCACCGGTTGATTGGGTTCGATCATGTTCAAGGAAGGCGTCACCATTGGAACTGTAAACAAACGGGATGTCCGCCATGGCACCGTATTCAAGGGCCTGTTGCATCCCTCCGCCCACTGGTTTGTTATTGTCCTTGGCTTCAACGATGGCGATGGGGATATTCGGTTTGTAATAAAGAATGTAATCCGCCCGCTTGGCTTTCCCGCGTGCAACCAGCTTACCCCTTACAATCACCCTGCCCTGGGTAAAATAGACTTCTTCACGGATTTGCGAATTTAAATCCCAGCCACTATTTACAAGATTTGGAGTGATGAACTTGGAACGAATGTCCTGCTCTGACATCTGCTTTTTGTTCATGAGC
>CAYTAQ010000249.1:0-3641 GCA_964435695.1 uncultured Desulfobacterales bacterium
TATCTACGACAAGTTTGCGGATTTCCATGTCGTATCGCACCATTTCCATGACGCTGGCAACCGCGATTCTCTGAAAATTTCCTTCAAGATCTTTCATGGCACGCGACATTTTATTATATGAACAGCGTTTCCCATGATCTTCTATGAGCATCCAGAGTCCTTCGATGTCCTTCAGCAGGTCTTCTCGCTTTAACCGGTCCTTATTGTATAATGCCTCGATGTCCTTTGTATCCCAGCACTTTAATATCCGGCATTCCAGCGGACGTTGCTCGTATATGCTGCAAGCCTTATTTTCCGAATCATAAAACCGGCAGGTCCATGCGTCGTCCTTTCCTTTAATTTTTATGATATCTGAATCAGCCGTTATGAGTCCGTTAAGAATATTGTCGTGCACCCGCTCGCCTTTTCTGATGGTATAGAGATTCCGTGTATGGATCGCCCCCCGTTCAATAAGCGTCTTATCCGCCATGTGAAATGACGGTCCGCCTTTTTCACAGCAGGTCCCGCAACGCCTGCATTCCTGAATATTTTTCACATGTTCCATTGACGTTTTTTCCAAGAAGTGATTTCTAATAAAAACTATTTACCATTTATAGCCTAATTTGTTAAACTTTTTCGATCAATCGCCTCGGAGGAAACATGCCTGCAGATGAAAGCAACGAAAAGAAACGGGTCCGTACCATTACATGGCAAGACCCGAAGATAAGTACGAGGCCGGCAGCCGATATCAGCGGATTTGACTACTTGTGTGCCATACGGGACGGGCAAATAGCGCCACCGCCTGCGGCCAGTCTTGTGGGGTACAGGATTATTGAAATTGAAGAGGGGCTGGCCGTATTCGAACTCGAACCGGCTGAATATCATTACAATCCCTTTTCATCGGTTCACGGCGGTATGATTACAACCCTGTTGGACACCGCCATGACAGCTGCCGTAATATCGACACTGTCACGGGGACGCACCTGCTCGACGCTTGAGCTAAAGGTCCATTTTATTCGTCCCGTCTTTGATGCAACCGGTGTGATCCAAGCTCACGGGAAGCTCATTCACCTAGGGCGTCACATTGCCATCACAGAAGGAACCGTCAGAGATTCGCAAGGGAAAAAATACGCGCACGCCACCGGCACCTGTATAATCATAAAATCAGGATCACCTGCAACATAGTTGGTTCATTCTTCTAGTACCCACATGCTATCGTGGAGCCTACGAAAAGGTGTCAGGTGTCAGCATCGCCACCGGCGGAGCCGGATTAATCAAATAAGAAACTTTGGCGAAATTTCATACAAGTGTTCAGCATAACTCCCCTGAAACCTGACACCCGAAACCCAACAAAATATTAGGGTCAGTCGCTTTCCTCCGCTGCCGGCGCCTCGACCTGGGCTTCCGCCCCGGTAGCCGCCAATTCTTTCATCGCCTGAAAACGATCCATATACTCTTTTTCCAGTCGTTTTGACAGCCGCTCAGATTCCTCGGGGAAGGACATTTTCAAGGACGCATATCGAACTTCCCCATTCAGAAACTCCTGAAAGGTTCCGTCAGGTTCTTTGGAATCCAGAACAAAAGGATTCTTTCCCTCTTTTTTGAGCGCCGGGTTATACCGGTACAGCGGCCAGTAGCCGGATTGAACCGCCAGCTTCATTTCCTCCTGGGTTTTGCCCATGCCTTTTTTAATGCCGTGGTTGATACAGGGCGCGTAGCACATGATCAGTGAGGGTCCGTCATAGGCTTCCGCTTCGATAAGCGCCTTTATGAGCTGCTGTTTGTTGGCGCCCATGGCCACATTGGCAACATAGATATACCCATACGACATAAACATGGCGCCCATGTCTTTTTTGCTTGTCTTTTTGCCGGATGCGGCAAATTTGGCAACCGAGCCGGTGGGGGTGGCCTTTGAGGATTGCCCGCCGGTATTGGAATAAACTTCCGTATCAAACACGAAGACATTGATGTTCTCGCCCGAAGCCAGCACATGATCGATACCGCCAAAGGATATATCATAGGCCGATCCATCTCCTGCGAAAACCCAGTAGGATTTTTTGGTAAACATTTTCGACATGCCGGCGATTTCCCGGAGAAGCGCGTCATCTTTGTATGCAGGCAGCAGCGCCTTCAGCTTATCACCATAAGATTTGGAGCCTTCCGGATCTTTCATGTTCTCCAGCCATCCCTGCATGGCCGCCTTCAATGCTTCCGTAATATCTTTTCCAAGCGCATCCTGTATCAATCCCACCAGCTTCCTTCTTTGTTGTTGAAGCCCTATAAACATACCATAGGTAAATTCCGCCGGATCCTCGAACAGGGAATTCCCCCAGGTGGGTCCAAAGCCGTCCTTGTTCACACAATAGGGAATGGACGGTGCGGAACCGCCCCAGATCGAGCTGCAGCCGGTGGCATTACCGATGATCATACGTTCCCCGAAAAGCTGGGTCAGCAGTTTGGCGTAGGGTGTTTCCCCGCATCCCGCACAGGCACCCGAGAACTCCATGAGGGGTTGCTGAAACTGGCTCCCTTTAACCGAAGTTCGTTTCACCAGATTATCCCGCACATCGATCGTTACCGCATAATGATGGTTCGGCACCTGTATCTCCATCTGGGTCTCAAGCGGCCGCATGATGAGTGCAGGTTTTTTCGCAGGGCAGATGTCGGCACAGTTGCCGCAGCCCATACAGTCAAGCGAATTGACCTGTATTCGGAAATGATAGCCTTTCAATTCTTTGCCGACCGCTTTTTTGGTCTCGAATCCCGCTGGAGCCGATTCAAGTTCCTCATCGGTTAGAAGCACCGGACGGATGGCTGCATGCGGACATACCATGGAACATTGGTTGCATTGGATGCAGTTTTCCACAACCCATTCGGGCACATTAATGGCCACACCCCGTTTTTCATATTGGGTCGTGGCAACCGGAAAGATACCGTCCGGTCTGAATGAGCTCACAGGGAGTTTGTCCCCCTGCTGGGCCAGCATGGGCCGCATGACATTCTTCACAAAATCGGGCTCCTCTGTTTTTTTCGTGGAAATATCTTCGGCATCGGCCCAGGATTCCGGATAATTGATTTCCGCCAGATTCCCCAGCGTGTTGTCCACCGCAGCATAATTCATATTGACGATTTTATCGCCTTTTTTACCGAACAGCTTTTTGATTTGATCTTTCAGATAGGCAATGGCGTCATCCACGGGGATGACATTGGCCAGTTTGAAAAACGCGGTCTGCATAATCATGTTGATCCGTCCGCCGAGTCCGATTTCGGCGGCAATCTTGACTGCATCGATGTTGTAGAATTTAAGTTTCTTCTGGGCAATGGTGCGGCGCATATGGGCAGGAAGCTTGGACGCCATGTCCTCTGCCGACCAGTTTGAGTTGAGAACAAAGGTACCCCCCTCCTTGATGCCCTCCAAGACATTGTAGATATCTACGTAGCCTGACTTGTGACAGGCTATGTAGTCGGCGGAATCGATACAATACGTCGATTGAATCGGTTTTTTGCCGAACCTAAGATGGGACATGGTCACACCGCCTGATTTCTTGGAATCGTACGCAAAATACGCCTGGGCATACATGTCGGTGTTGTCCCCGATGATTTTGATGGCGCTCTTGTTGGCACCCACCGTACCGTCCGCCCCCAAACCCCAGAACTTACAC
>CAYTAQ010000250.1:0-3633 GCA_964435695.1 uncultured Desulfobacterales bacterium
AGAACCGCAGAATACCCAATAAGAAATTTCGCTTTTAACGCTGAATCCCTGTTCAATTCTCATAGTACTTACATTCTGTCAGTATTTTTACGTTGTTTAACCAGGATTGATTTGTCCGAAATTCTATTCCAAATTAAGCTAAAAACTTTTAGGGGAGGATTGCCATATGCGTACCCAATCGGGTTTTACGTTGATCGAACTGGTGATAACGGTTGCCGTCATTGCAACCATGTCCGCCATCGCCGTACCCAATCTCTTGCGTTGGATAGACAACCATAAACTGGCAAGCGCGGTTAGCGATCTCATGCTAGTGATGCAGCACGCCAGAATACGTGCGGCCAAGGAGCACGCCAATGTGGTGATTACGTTTGATCCGGATGGAGACGGCGACATTGATGGGAATTATTTGGTTTTTGTGGATAACGGTATTAACCCGAAAACGCGCTGGACCCGAGAGCCTGACGAACGAATCATCCACCGGGGCAGCATGCCTCAGGGTATTGAAATGCAGGAGGTTTCCTTTGCCGGAGGAGTCCCCCGGACCCGATTCAACACCATGGGGCTTCCCAATGGGTTCGGCGGGCACGTGTATCTGAGAAATCCCCGGAATAACTATCTGGGTATTCACATGAATCTTAACGGCAATCCAAGAGTTGTGAGCAGTGACAGTGGCGAGAAAGGAAGCTGGAAATAAGCTTTTGAATCCAGATATAAAAGACTATCTGGATTCAAAAGCTTATATAATAACATGCATGGCACCCGCCGAAACGGTAGCGCCTTATCCTCACTGCCTAATCGGATCGCTCCCGCCAGGAGGTCAACCCGCTCTTGATTCTGAATGCTGTTTCAACATCGAGTTCGATAACTTCACCCGTGCTCATTTGCAAGAAAGCCTTGGCTCCCTCTTGTCGGCCGACGTGGATACCGGTTGCCGGGGGCGGAGCGCCGCTGCCCAGATCGATACGCGTCCCCACGATGGTCTGTGTCTTTCCTGCTATGGTTGCGGTGGTTCCCCCTCCCGGCAATACGACCTTTGGATACGCCGTGCCGGTTTCGAAATAGAGGCCATAAAAACTGCTGTCCCCCCCAAAGCCGCAGATATCGTCATTGGGAATATAGGCGGGGTAAAATACGATGCCGCCCAAAACCGAAGCTTTTGAAATCACGCGTTCCGAAGGGCCGCTTGCGGGAGTTAGCAGGTCGATATACCATCCGTGTTCGTCCCTGAGATCGTTTAGAAATTCGTTCCAGGTGCCTGTTGAACCGTAGGGAGTGCAGGTCGGCGGACAGTCCCCGGTATAGACATTCCGGCTGGTTGTTACGGCAATGCCGCTGGAATCAAAGAGGTCGGATTTATCAAGGGTGAGCGTTGTAGCCGAGTGATAGTACGACGTTTTCTTATTGAAAAACGGATCTTTAATGCCGTAGAAGAATTGCTGTTCTTCGTCTATTTTGTCTGAGGAACTGATATAGCGCCCGGTGCCGAAGTAGGACCATACATTCCCGAGAGAATCCACGCTCAAGGCGACACTCGCCGTAATCGGGCCTGAATTGCTGCCGTCAAAAAGGACGGAACTGCTCCAGTTCGAAGGGCTTGCAGACGGCTTATCAGTCAGCCAGGTATTGATTTTATAGATATTGCCCCGCCAATCGCCTCCGTCCTTGTAGGTGGACCCGATATAGATGCCATCCACATCGTAATCCAGCCCATAGTCGATGCTCGCCGGAGAGTTCATCCAGGCCTCGTCTTCGCTCGTTTCAAAAAGCCAATCATCCGTTCCGGTTGAAAACGGCGTACCGGTCAGGACGTCGACGACAAAAATATGTCCGTGCTGATCGCTTTCCCCGTCTAAGTCATTTCTGCCGTCGTCATCATTCGGGCCCGAACCGAAGACCGCAAACCACGAATCACCGATTTTTACGACGGCCGGAATTGAGTTTGTCATACCGAGACCCGCATAAGACCGTTCCCACAGCAGTCTGGGCGCCCGGGAGACCGTGACGTCCATGCAAAAGAAGGAAGGATAAAAGTGACGCTTCTCATTACCGCTGCTGCCGTCAAAGTCATCATCAACCCATATATGCTTGCCGCCGAAGTTCAGTCCGCAGATCAACAGGGTCCGCCATTCCGTCGTACCGTCGCCGTCCACGTCAATTTTGGCATCAAAGACCTTCGGCTTCAGATCCACATAATAGGTATGCGCATATTCAGGGTCCGCCAGCCATTTAAGATGCGGCAACAGCGTCTGCGGAATATAGGCCCAAATCTCGTCGCCTATCTGCTCGCCGGCAATGTAGGTTGCACTGCCGGGACCGTCGGAAGGATATGGATCGACATACAAGCCATTATTACCGTCATATTTCCATGCTGTAAAGGCATGCAGCATGCCGCCGTTGGAACCGACATAAATCACGGATTCCCTGTCTCTCATGGCGTCGTAGTAATCCTGGTAGGATTCATCTCCATAGATGACATGGAAATTATCCGGCGGTCTGGAAACACTGACCGGCGTTGAATTGACGATATCGCTCAGCTTCCAGACATCCCCGTTATCCAGCATTCGGGGCCTGAGACCGCTGGCTGTGTAACCGGTCAGTTCGGACTGATCTTTCCCGCGAATGTAGTCGATGAGAAACGCTGCCCGCTGACTGTCGTCAGCGGCATTCAAATAGTCGCCGCAGGTGTCGCATGAATCGTCATTGACGCCGAGAAACGGTTTCAATATGGCAACATTGTCCGTGTGGAACCGGATGAGTTCACCGCTGTCGTCAAAAGGATCGTCGCCGAAAAACCCGGGCGCCGGATTTAGCACCTGCCCCACAACTTTCCCCCCGGATTCGTTTTCACCCGACTCGTCGATGTCCGAATCGGCATCGTTCGTCGCCCCGTCGCCGTCGACGAAGGTAAAGATCCTCCGTTCGTCGGCATCCCGTTGAGACAAGCGCTCACCCGCCTCAAATATGGGATGGATCTGATTGATGGCAAGCTCCTGGGATGTGGTTGCACAATCCTGGGGCGGATCCAGATGGTTGAGAATGCACGTGCAATTGTCCCCGTTGTCGGGATTGTAAAGATAGTGCGTGGTGTATCGATTGATTTTTGTATCCCCATTGGCATCGGTCGTAAACTCGATGATCTTATCCGCTCCAATGGCTGTATTTCCGGTTGAGGTGTTCTGCGCGTCAAGCTTCATGTCGCCGTCGCTGTCTTCCCTGAGATTTCCGCAGGGATCCACCCATAGCGATTGCATATACCCGATCCATGTCAACTCGTTGCTGAGGGTCGTTCGCTTGGGTTCAAAATACGCCTGAACCAGGTTTCCCTCCCCCTCGCTGTTGGTGGCAAGCACGGATGCAGCCGTACCCGACGCCGCTTTTTCAAGGATGTCGGCAAACGATTTATTCAACTGCTGTTCCAGTTTGAGGGGGTTGACGACATAATAATAGGTATCGGGTTCGCCATCGCTGTCCTTATCCCACTCGTCGTCAAGATCCGGCCGGCCATTGTCGTTCTGATCTTCAAAGCCGCCGTATTTGGCCGCATACCACAGGGGATTTTTTAAAAGACCCGCTGCCAGTGTCCCGCCCGACGGATCCACCACAAACCGCCGGGTGGTGTTCAACGGCAGCGCC
>CAYTAQ010000251.1:0-1731 GCA_964435695.1 uncultured Desulfobacterales bacterium
CGGCGCAGCAGCAATAATTGTGCTCGCGATTGGGATGCATTTCAACAAACTCCTCGCAGAGTGCGCGCGCCACATAACGGGCTTTTTCATGAAGCCCACCGCCCCGGGAGACATTGCAGGGGTCATGCAGGGTTACCGGCTGATCGAATTTTTTGATAATTTTAACTTTGCCCGCTTTAATGATCTCGTAATAGAATTCAATAGCATGGACAATGGGTATGGGAGGCTCTCGCCAGCCCAGCCATCTGTTCCCCATATCATAGACCGACCGAAATGCATGGCCGCATTCTCCCATGACGATCCGTTTAACTTTAAGCCGGGCCGCTGTTTCATAGTGGGTGCGTTTAATGCGGCCCATGAGTTCATTATCCCCGGTAAACATGGCCATATCGCTGTTATCCCATCCGACGGAAGCCGGCATGGTCCAGTTGACGCCGGCCACATCCATGATCACGGCTGCCTGATAAATCAGCTGGGCCTGGAACTTAGGCTCGGGTGCGATCACCGAATACATGATATCCGCCCCTTCTTTTTCCAGGGGAATCCGCAGGGTCGGAATCTCGGCCTGTGCCTCTTCTTCCTGCCATTGAAGCGTGTCCGGCCACTCATCGCCCTTGACCCACATCTGGTTCATCGTAACGGAATGGCTGTGCGCGGTATCCTGGATGTACAACGGCGTCACACCCAGTTTATGAATAATTCGACGCACCACGGTCATGATATAGGCAATGTCGATTCCAAAGGGACAGTATTGGGCACATCGCTTGCAGAGATTACATTCCGTATGCGCGATCAACGCAGCATTCTTAATAAACTCCGGGCTGACTTTTCCTTTTTTCTTGATCATTTCCCACATGGTTTGTTTAACTTTCCCCACAGGGGAGAAGTGAGGATCGTTGTCGTGGGAAAGATAGTAATGACAGGCTCCCGAACATAACCCGCAATGAATGCAGGTTTCTACATATGCCTTAAGACGGGCACCGGTTTCATTCTTGATGACGCTGTTGATGACCTGCGCTATTTTCTCCTCAGTCAGGCTGGCTATCCCGACCTCGATACCATCATCGAATACCTTTTTTACCTTTTCTGCAGGCGTCGTCATATAAGAAACCTCCGTTTCAGCTATTGAATATTTCGATTTCATGCAAGTAAAAATTACCAGTCCCTTGCATGCCTCACCCCCCCGAATTCAGATCCCATGTAGGCTCTCGTAAACGGTGAAAAAATCATATGGCTCAATCGGGTAAACGGGATAACCACCAGCATGATCTCTCCGGCCAGGATATGAAGGTTCAGAAACAATGGATAATGAATCCACTGGTGATACGCGATGAATCCGGTGATAAAGGGGGCCGCTACAATTGCCAGAATGATATAGTCGGAAGCGGACGTTACAAACTGAACCTCCGGCAAGCGAATTCTTCGGACCAGAAAGAAAATACAGGCAGCCACAACCAGCAGGGCCATGAAATCAGCCAAGCCGTCCGGAAGAGACCACCAGCTAATATTCCACGCCTCATCCCAAAGAACAATATGGGACAAGAGAAAAACAGGTGTCACAATCAGGCAGAGATGAAAAACAAACGTAACGATGGTCAGCACGGGGTGCAGTCTCCAGTTCGTGGCGGCAAAAGGGATAATCCAGTGAAAGATGGAGCGGAAGCTGTATTTCCAGCTCATATAAGAAAATATGAATTTTTCTTTCTGATTCACAAGATAAAGCATTGAGAT
>CAYTAQ010000251.1:1741-3554 GCA_964435695.1 uncultured Desulfobacterales bacterium
TAATAAAAAGATAAAAATCGTGCATGATTTCCCCCTACCGCGTGAATTCATTTACAGGAATAACCCGTCGATAATACATTCCCCCCTCAATTGATTTGAGAAGAATTTTTTGGCTGTCCGGACTGAACACCGGATCCCAGGCTGCGTCACACGCATGCGACCACAATTGATCATCAAGCGCAATGGTATATTTGCCGTCTTTTTCCACTCTGGCCCCGACCCTTGCGCCATCAGGGCTGAATACCGGCTGCCATGCCATATCAAATGTGCTGGACCAAACTGCACCATCAACGACCACTTTCCATTCAGCTCCCTCTTTTGCAAGTGCGGCCAGTCGTCGACTGTCCGGGCTGAACACGGTGTCGCTCACCATGTCGCGAAATGTCGTCTTCCATGGAAGACCATCGACGGCGACGGTCCACAGGCCGTATTTTGGAGCCACCACCGCTGCCAGCTTTTCTCCGTCAGGGCTGTACCTTTGCTTCCATACCTGCAAAAATCGGCGATCCCATAGGATGTTTCCATTTTCGGCAAGCGTCCACTGACCGCCGATGCGAACCGGTGCAACCACCGTTTGTGTTTTCGGATTAAAAACCGGTTCCCAGACGCACGTGAAGGTCTTGTCCCACGCTACGCCGTCCACGGCGATGGTGTAGTCATACAGGTTCAGCCTGACCTCAGCGGCCAACTGCCGCCCATCAGGGCTTATGGCAAGATTCCAGACATTTACAAATTTTGTATCCCAGGCCTTCCCGTCCAGCGCCGCTGAAAATGTTCCCTCCTTGAACTTGTGAATTTGTCCTGAATCAACGTTTTCCACCTGTACGGCTGCGGCTGTTTTCGTTCCACAC
Source organism: uncultured Desulfobacterales bacterium (assembly GCA_964435695.1). Taxonomy (GTDB): domain Bacteria; phylum Desulfobacterota; class Desulfobacteria; order Desulfobacterales; family B30-G6; genus CAYTAQ01. The sequence continues at coordinate 2,593 of CAYTAQ010000251.1, forward strand.
GGGCTCAGTGCAAAATAGGTCATGTTTGAATAGGTTGTATCCCAGGCTTTCCCATCTAAAACCATGCAGTACTGCATGTCCTGCTGGGCTGCAACAGCCATATGCCGGCCGTCGGCGCTATAGATCGGATTCCACACATATCCGAATTGGCTTTCCCAGGCAGTTCCATCAACGGCAACCGTCCATTCGCCCATTTCCGATACCAATGCTGCTAACCGACCGTCCGCCGTGAACCTGAGATACCAGATCTTGTCGAAGCTGTTTTCCCAGGTTTCACCATTGGCACACACACGAAATTCACCTTCGTCCACATTGACAATCGCAGCAATGCGCTCGCCATCCGGGCTCGTCTGGTGTTCTTCGACCCATCGAAAGTCAGCCGCCCATTCGGCGACGGGGACTTTCTTTTCGCCGGTATCCCAATCCCAATTCCTGGTATCGATCATCGGATCTCCTTCCTTTTCGCCGGAGTTCTCTCTTGTGGGTACCACATGATATTTTATAAGGTTTAAACAGCCTTTTATACTGAAAAGAAAAAAAATTGCAACACTCTCATCCAAATAAAAATTCTTGTCTAACCAGCTATTCCGTGTTATCAGACTGTTGCTTGACGCAAGCATATGAAAAGCTATTTTCTTTTGTTTCGAAAGGAGGAATGCGTAATGTTACAAAACAGCAAATACGGCTCCCTTGTAGTGGTGATATGTCTCGGCATTGCCCTACAGGTGCTGTTGATTTTTGCTTCCAGCTCAAGTACCCCGTATAATACCGCGGTCGCCTTTACAAAAGCATATTTCAAACTCGATCCTTCAATGGCGGAATACCTGTGCGAAGAGAGCAAAACCGTCGACGACCTGGACGTGGTCGCTGAGTATATCCACCATGCTGCGAGCACGGCGAAAGATCGCGGTTTTGATAAAAATTACCTAAAAAGTCAGCTGTATAACATTATTACGGAAACA
>CAYTAQ010000252.1:0-3523 GCA_964435695.1 uncultured Desulfobacterales bacterium
AAATTTCTGTTTCTGACCAACAGCAGCGAGAAGTCCCCGCGTGAGCTCAAGGAAAAACTCGACCGCCTCGGCATCCGGGTGGAGGCGATCCATTTTTACACCAGTGCCCTGGCCACAGCCAGCTTCCTGGCATCCCAGCATCCCAACGGCAGTGCCTACGTAATCGGCGAGGCGGGGCTTATCAACGCACTGTACGAGGCCGGTTTTTCCATGAACGATATCAATCCGGACTACGTGGTGGTGGGAGAGAGCCGTTCCTACAACTATGAAAAGATCGAACGCGCCGTGCGGCTCGTCCGAAACGGTGCCAAACTCATTGGCGCCAACCCGGACCTCACGGACAAGCTGGGCAAGGACTTCGCCCCTGCTACCGGTGCGCTGATTGCCCCCATCGAACTGGCCAGCGGTACGAAAGCCTACTTCGTGGGAAAGCCCAACCCGATCATGATGCGCCACGGCAGAAAGTTGCTGGGCTGCGAGCGGGAGGACACGGCCATTGTCGGTGACCGGATGGACACGGATATCATCGCCGGTATCCATTCGGATATCGATACCGTGCTTGTGCTCAGCGGGGTCACCAGCGAAGAAGACCTCAAGCACTTTGCCTATCACCCGCGATACGTTCTTTCCGGGGTGGGAGATATTCCGGGATGATCGGTTCCGCGGTTCACGCCGTGACAGGCGATGTCGGAAAAGTTGTATCCGGGTGATTTCGGCCGTGGTTTATGGATGATTTGCCCACAGGTGGAGATGTCTCGAAAGCGCGCGGAATCTACTTCATCCATATTTATACACGTTCAGCACAAAGGTCCCCTAAGCGTTCAACAATCTAGTTGATGGATGCCCCATGGCAAGCAAAGAAACCGTCGAATCGGCGATAAAGCAATTCATAAACACGCTTGATACTTCCGCCGTCATGAACTGCCTGCGTGATAAATTGCCCGAAGAAGCTGTGCTGTACATCGTAGGTGGGGCCATTCGTAATCTCATTATTGAATTGGTGTTCGGAAATGCACCGCAGACAGGAGATATCGATCTCTTTATCAACGGATTGCCGGATGACTTTTCTTTAGCCGGCTTGCTTGGAGGAGAAGTTATTGAACACACGGAGTTGGACGGCATCCGCTGGCATCCGAAATCATCTCACGTGGCATTTGACCTCTGCCTGTTGCCGAAGTTTGTGCTGCTTCAAAAATATCGCCTGCAGCCCACCCTTGAAAACCTCCTTAATTGCATCGATTTTACAATCAATGCCATCGTATTCGAGGTCAATACCGGAAAGCTTTATGAAAAAAAATGCATAGCATCCATTACAACCCGCTGTATGGACTTTAACACCCATCGATTTTACACCAAACAGCTCCTTGCCTATCGAATCCTGCTCATCCGTCATAAAACCGGATTTAATGTGTCCGAAGCGGTTTTTTCCTTTTTGAAGCATCAGCTTTCCTTATCGGATCTATCCGACCTGAACGCTTTGTTTAAAAGAAAAATCGGAAAAACGAACGCCCAGGCACTCATGGCCGATTACGACCGCATCTGCTCGTTCAGCCGTTATGCCGATTACGAAAAAGTCGTACAAAGCAACGCATCCAGTTCAATAAAGACCGGCTTTGGCATAAGTCCCTGAAGGAAATCTAGAGATTTTTGACACTTTGATATGCGGTTTTCCGGCAAGGGTTCTCAAGTTGTGAAAAGCATGATTTCCAGGATATAGCCCACCTCAAATCCGGCGCGAGGGGAGACGCTACTGAAGAGTCGCCAGTTTCTTGTAATCTACGGCTCCCGCATAAGCTTTCAAATCCTCCAGCGAAACGCTGCTTCCTTCCACAGTTACCAGAAACCGGCTTGCGATTACGATATTGATATTCCCGCTTTTGTCTCCGCTGTTGTATTTGACAATGGCTTTTTCACCGCCGATTTTTTCGAGTTTTCCGCCGTCTACCGTTGCCATCATGGGATTGGTAAACATCATCATCATACCTTGGAGCACAGGAGAATCCGTAACTATTCCGACAGTGACGGAACCTATGTCTTTGGTATATGTCCTCTCCGCAGTAACCCCTCCGCCGAACATTTGCGATCCGGCAGCCTGGGAACTCGGTTCTTCGGCAGTCCACCCTTGCAGAGGTTTAGGCAGAAAGGCTTGCAGATCTCCTCCCTTTTTCTGACCTATCAACTGGGAAGCATAATTAAGACTGCCCATAGCGTCGGAATATTTTCCCTCTTTGTAGTACTGCAACGCTTCGTTAATGGAGTCTGTAATATCGTCGGCATAAACCATGGCCGAAAACAACATCACGCCCATTGCCGCCAATATGAATAAAACTCTATTTCGTTTAAACATCCCTGCCTCCTTTATTCTCTTAATAACGCAGCCTGTAAAAATATCGATTTCCTGTGAGAGCCCCGCTGCGGATACTCATTTTGTTCGTACCTGTTGTGCCGGAATTACCAATCCGACGTATGCAAAGTATAAATACCCTCTCCTCTAAAAATCTGCAATTCATTTTTTTGAGCATATACTTCCTTACCCTGAATGGTGGTTGCTTTCCGCAAACCTTACCCAAACATGACGGGTAACGCCCTGGATTGGTCCACACGCCCGAAACTCTTTCAGTGATAAGCAAGATATCATCCCTCTCAAAAACCTTTGATACGTTCTCCGGCCTTCAATATCGGACTTCTTCCCTTTAAATCTCATCAGAACAAGCCCCGATAGAAAACGAACAGCTATACAAGGACAATATCCCGGGATTTGGCACCGCAATTGAGCATCATATCGAGAATCGAGAGATTGGCGATATAATCTCCCCACATCTGGGGATAAATATATTCGGGCTTTTTAAAGGAAATCAATTCGAGACCCGCCGACTGAAATTGAAGGGGGTCGTAATAGGCTAACGCAGAAGACTGAACCAGAAATTGGGTGGCGCCCAAGGACTTGCACATATCGATAATCAACGGCGTCCCCTTTCCTGAGATACCCAGCTCCGACATCAATACCATCCGGGTTTCGATCCTGAGAAAGTCCAAAATATAGTTGATGATCTCCATATTCATGTCCAGCAGAAAATCATACTGCAGGGAGAAAATCCGTTCTATTAAATCAAGATGATCCTGCAGAAAAGGAGCATGAGCATAGGCGCTTTGAAAACTGCGCAAATTCTTTTTCCTCCAGTTGCCGCTTTGGCATATTCTAACGTTGCCGATTTGTTGCAGCCCCAGTCCTTTTTTCCGCACGGGGATGGTCATCCACAAGGTACCCTGATCGTTTTTAATTCGGTTGCGGGTAATCCAGGTGGTTTTGCGGGGGAACTGCACATCATCCAGAATAACAAAATAATCCGAGAGATGCGCTTTGTAAAAAAAGCCGGGATAGGGAGCAAAGTATGGCCGGTTCGCTGATATGATCATTTATAGCCTCCCGGTGGTTAATAATTTAAAAATCAACGGGAAAAACAACGAGGCCAAGTCTTCATTCTTCAGTAAATATCAATGCATGCCAAAAATCCTATATTTC
>CAYTAQ010000253.1:0-3498 GCA_964435695.1 uncultured Desulfobacterales bacterium
CTTGTTACTAATTCATAAAAATCACTAAACACACATCACTATTTAATAGGTGTATGAGCAGTAAATGGCGAATAAAACAGGTATCGTAAAGGATGAACGCTACTTGCGACACGTCACTGGGGATGGGCATCCGGAGTCTCCGGCAAGGCTGGCTGCCGTGTACACGATGCTGGATGAATCGTTGATGAGAGAAGAATTTACCTATATTCTTCCAGAAAAGGCCGCGATAGAAGATATCCTGTCCGTTCATTCGCGAACCTATGTGGATTTGGTTGCAGGAACTGAAAAAAAGAACACCCAGCTTTCTCAGGATACGGGTTCCTGCAGCAAGTCTTATCAAACTGCGCTTCTGGCGGCCGGCGGTTTATTTCGGGCGATATCCATGGTGGTTTCAGGTGAAATAAAGAACGCATTCGCGCTCATCCGGCCGCCCGGTCATCATGCAGAAAAAAATCGGGCCATGGGATATTGTCTCTTCAACAATGTTGCCTTGGGTGCCAGGTATGCGCAAAAAAGACTCGGATTTAAACGAATACTGATCGTTGACTGGGATGTACACCATGGCAATGGTACACAGCATGCTTTCGAAGACGATTCAACGGTTTTGTTTTTTTCGGTTCATCAATTTCCGCATTTTCCGGGAACCGGTTCCTTTATGGAGGTTGGATTCGGGCCCGGGGAGGGATATACAGCCAATGTGCCCCTGCCCGGCGGGTATGGCGATGGAGAGTTCGTTTCTATTTTTGATAAGCTTCTGAGGCCCATGGCGCTCGAATTTGACCCGGATCTTGTGCTTGTATCCGCAGGTTTTGATATCCATCCGGCTGATCCGCTGGGGGGCATGCGGGTCAGCGAGCAGGGGCTTGCCGGAATGACCAGGATTCTTATGGAGATCGCCGAAGCAACCTGCAACGGGAAGCTTGTCCTTTCCCTGGAGGGCGGATATGATCCCGGCGTGTTGGCTGCGTCTGTGAAGACGGTGTTAATGGAGCTTGGTGGGCTGAATATCTGTGCTGTTTCAGAGTTGATAAAGCGTGCTAATGAGAAAAAGGTCAATTATGCGGTTCAACGATTGAAGAATGTGCATAAACCTTATTGGAAATGTTTCAATTAACCCGGATAAATCTTAACCACAAAGGCACAAAGAGCACAAAGATTTTTTCTTTCTTTTATCCTTTGTGTCTTTGTGGTTGTTTTTTACATAAAATTTTCATTAAATTTAATACAAGATTCAGGCATGAAACCAGGAGGCTCTTATGAACAAAATCAGCATCATGGAGGCGTCGGTAAGGAAATGGCAGCGCATTATTGATGGAAAGAGTTCAGACGGGGGTGTCCTGGATTGCCCGCCATGCAGGATATACTATATGCTCATCTGTTTCGGATGTCCGATTGCCGAGTATACCGGGAAAAAATTCTGAAAGGGTAGTCCCTATGTTGCCTGGTACTGGCATCAAAATGATATGCACGGCAAGTTAATCAAAAAGGTGTATTGCCCTGAATGCTTGGAGCTGGCTCATGATATGCAAAATTTTATGATTGAAATAAGAGATCACTTGAAACGGCAAAAAGAAGAGAAAGAGGGGGAGCAGCGGATTGTTTAAATGATATTTTTGACGGTTGTTGAAATTATCGTATTCTGCCTGGCTGGGTTTGTATTTTTCCGAGGCAGAGGGAATACAGTTGCAGAGGCTGGGTCCTATGCGATTGTTTCAACCCTGATGTTGCTGTCATTCGTATGTCAAGCGGCTCTTGTGACGCATGCGAATCTCTTTTTTATTGCTGTTGAAGCGGGCCTTTTGATTTGTGCGATATCTCTGATCTGCCAAAAGAGGCTTGTTTTAAAGCAGACCATTGCCATTATTCAGGCTTTCTACCGCGGCATACCCCTGACTTTTTGGGTTATCCTGCTTGGATGCTGCTACCTGGGCGTGCTGGCACTCCTCATTCCTCCCGGAATACCCTACTGGAAAAGTTTGTGCCAAATCATGCTGTTTCAACAGCATGGCTTGTTCTCATCCACACTGTCGGCGGGTTCTTTAGGTCCAAGCTTCCCCATCAATCATGCGGCCCTTGCGAACATGTTTCTCAGGTTCGGCAGTGATATGGGGGTGGGGATTTTCGGATTGTTAGCCTATTTGTCCATTGCATTTTCAACCTATGCCTTGTCACGCCGATATTCATGGCCTTCCACGGCAGCTACTGCAACCGTCATTGTGATGAGCATGCCCAGGCTGGTTTTTCATGCATCTTCACCGGGCAATGAGATCATACCCGCTGCTACGGGGCTTTTTTGTCTCCTCGCCGCTTATCGAACCGTTGAAAGGCTGAATACGACGGATTTGCTTTTGCTGGGCACGGGTATCATGTTTACAGTTTCAGATGGAATGATCTGTATTATCTTTCCGATGATTCTTCTGGCCCTGGTTTGGGTGCTGCTCGTCAATCGTCACGGGGCCAGAACCTTGTGGTCCGTCACCCGTAAGAAGAAGTGGCGGGTAATCGGCGCTCTTGTTCCGGCAGTCACTTTTTCGCAAACATGGCTGTTTCTTTGGAACGCATTCAATCATGATCGATGGACCGGGACCTATGCCATGTTTAACCTATCGTTTAATATGGATGGGTTGCAGGGATCCATTGCGAATTTTATGCGCTATTTGCTTGAAACCGTAAATTTTACATTGCCGGTTGATCGGTTTTTTTTATTGATGTTTCGATTCGGTATTATAGAAATACTGGAACGAGTCGCGGGCGCCATGCCGGGATTTCTTTCCGGAAAGGCAGGGCTTGCCGAACCATTTTTTATTGCCTGGGAACCGAATGAGATCTATTCATGGTTCGGCCCTTTTGCGTTTATGCTCGTGATTCCTGCCATAATATACGCTCTTAGAAGAGGCTCCCGGAGTCTCAAAATGGTTTCCGTTGCTTTGGCAGGCTATGTTTACCTCATTACATTGATATTTGCGTGGTCGCCCGATAATGCTCGTCTGTTTACCATGGTTTTTGTTTGCAGTGGTTTCTTTGTCGCATTTTTTCTGCCGCCCTGGCGGTTTGGCAAGGGCGGCAAACTGGCTTTTCAGTGGGTCTGCCTGCTTTTATTCTTCTATGCGTTGATATTCAACACCATAAAACCGATGGTGCCGATCGGAAGATTTGTTGAAGCAGAGCTGCTCCAATCCATCGAGGCACCGATTCTGAAAGCCGAACATTTCGATAAAATCGAGCCGAAAAACATCTGGCTGAAAACAAAATGGGGGCTTAATCGTTTGGCTGACGCCAGGGACTATTTTGGCGACCATCGTGTGCAGGAAGCGATAGATATTTTGGAAAAACATGCACGTGTCGGGTATGTCACGGACGATCTTTTTCATATCTACCCTTATATCCTTGCGCATCCGGATGGTCCTGCCGCCATTGTCTCACCTGAGAAGATGAACGCCGATAGGTTGTCCGCATTTCAAGATATGGATGCTGTTCTCTGCTTTGGCGATAGCCCCG
>CAYTAQ010000254.1:0-3452 GCA_964435695.1 uncultured Desulfobacterales bacterium
CGATAGAGCGAAATATTCGAAAACTCCAGATAGAAGGCAAATTAAAACGTATTGGTCCGGCCAAGGGCGGGCACTGGGTTGTCAAGGAAGAATCATGAACACCGACAGAACTTTCCAGTATATCAAGCTCGACGAACGCAACCACGTCGAAAAACCGTTGCTCGATCAGCTTGCCGGCCTGGAATGGGAGGTAATCGACCTGGACAGCAAGCAGCATCCCGCCGATACCTTTCGCGCCAACTTCACCGAGGTAGTGCTGCTGCCGGTCTTAAAGACGCAGCTCAAGGTCATCAATGACTGGCTGGAAGACGACCAGACGGAAGAAGTGATCAAGCAGCTCACCGCCAGTTTTCCAGGCACCGGTCTGATCGAGAACAACCGCCATGTCTTGAACCTGCTTTTGGAAAACACCAGCGTCAGCGAAAACCGAAAGACCGGTGAAAAAAGCCCCACGGTACGCTTTATTGATTTTAACCGCCTGGAAAACAACCGCTTTATCGCAGTCTGCCAGTTCAAGGTGCGCATTCTGGGGACCGAGCATCACATTATTCCGGACATTGTCCTTTTCTTAAACGGTTTGCCGGTCGTGGTGATGGAGTGTAAATCGCCTAAAGTCAGGGAACCCATCCCCGAAGCCATCGACCAGTTGCTGCGCTACAGCGAACAGCGGGGAGCCAAGGGCGAAGGCAGTGCGCCGCTCTTTTATTACAATCAGTTCGTAATCGCCACCTGCCGCCAGCAAACCAAGTTCGGCACCATCACGACAGACAGCGAACGGCTCTTTTTCCGCTGGGCAGACCCCTATCCGCGCACCGTGGATGATCTGGCACATGGCGCCGGCGGTCCCAATGACCAGCAGCGTCTGGTGGCCGGCATGCTCGACCGCAGCAACCTGCTCGATCTGATCCGCATCTTCACGCTCTTTTCCACCAACGACAAAGGCCAGACAGTCAAGATTGTGGGCCGCTACCAGCAGTTTCGGGCGGTCAAGCTGGGTGTGCAGCGCCTGCTGGAAGGCCGCAATTCAAAGGAAAGAAGCGGCATTATCTGGCATACCCAGGGCTCGGGCAAATCACTGACCATGATGTTCATGGTACGCGAAATGTATCGTCATCCGACCCTGTCCAAATGGAAGGTGGTGTTCATCACAGACCGCACCCAGCTCGAGCAGCAGCTTTCGGAAACCAGCCGGAGCATCGGCTTTTCCGTCAAGTTGGCGGACAGCATCCGCAGCCTGAAAGCGCTCTTGCGAACCGATTCTTCGGACCTGGTGATGGCCATGATCCATAAGTTCCGGGAAGCGGACTTGCAGCAAACCTTTCCGGAGCTCAATCCCAGTTCGAACATTCTGGTGATGACCGACGAGGCCCATCGATCTCAATATGCCATGCTGGGAGCCAATCTGGACAAGGGGATTCCCAAGGCGGCCCGCATCGGCTATACCGGCACCCCTATCGATAAGACCGAACGGGTCTTTGGCGACTACATCGATAAATACACCATGCGTCAATCCATTGAGGATGGCGTTACCCTTGAGATTGTTTACGAAGGTCGCACCCACAATGCCGAGGTGCCCGACCAGGCAGGAATGGACACCACCTTTGCGGATGTATTCAGTGAATATAATCTGCAAGAAAGATTGGAAATTCTCGGCTATGGCTCCCGCGATGCCTATCTGGAAGCCGAATCCACCATCAAGGCCAAGGCCGAAGATATGGTGAAGCATTACCTGGCACATGTTTTTCCGAATGGCTACAAGGCCCAGGTGGTGGCGGTCTCCCGGGAGGCGGCCGTGCGGTACAAAACCCATATCGATGCAGCCCTGACAAAGGCCATCGCCGCCCTTGAAAAAGACAATCCGAACAAAATCGATCTTGCGCGCTTTAAAAAACTGCAAACCGATGTGATCATCTCCGGCGGGCACAATGATTTGCCACACATAAAGGCGTATGCGGATAAGCCGAAACACGAAGCGAGCATCAAGAGCTTCAAGCTTCCGTTTGACGGAAAAGACGAAGGCATCACCGGCGACATGGGTATTCTGATCGTCCGGGATATGCTGCTCACCGGCTTTGACGCGCCATTGGAGCAGGTGATGTATCTGGATAAGGTCATCGTTGCCCATAATCTGCTCCAGGCCATCGCACGGGTGAACCGGGTCGGCGGCGAAGGCAAGGACAAGGGGTTTGTGGTCGATTATGTCGGCATCGGCCATCACCTGAAAAAGGCCATCGAAATATCCGACGAGCGCGAGCAGAAGGATGTTCTCGATGCCCTGAGCTTTCCGGAAAAAGAACTCAATGAATTGCATGCCGCCCACCGCGAGATTATGGTGTTTTTTGAAAAGCACAGCCTCAAAGACCTCAATGATCATGATGCCTTTTTCGACCTTTTTTACGATGAAGATGTGCGCTTTGAATACTTGCTGGCATTCAAGAAATTTACCAAAAGTCTCAACCTGGTCTTTCCGGCCAAGGAAGCTCTTGATTTTATGCCTGATTTTCAGCGGCTATCGGAAATCAACGTCATGGCGGAAAAACATTTTCGCGACCAACGCCTGAGTATGAAAGGGATACCCCCCAAGCTCAGGAGGATTACCGATGCGTATCTTGAATCCAGGGGCATTAATCTCAAAGTTGCTCCGATTTCGATTCTGGATCAGGACTTTGAACGCCAGGTCGACAAACGAAAACGGACCAAAACCAAGGCTGCCGAAGTCGAACACGCCATCCGCCACCATCTTGACGTGGACCTGAATGACGATCCTGACCTGCAAGCATCCTTTGCCGAGGCCCTGAAGAAAATCCTGGAGGATTTCCAAAAAAACTGGAAAAGGATTTACGAAGAACTGGAAAAGTTGCGGCAACGGATCATTAAGGCCCGAAAGGAGCCGACCTACGGTCTGCATCGTAAAAAACAGATGCCCCTATTTCGGATGTTCAGGCGGGAGCTTTTCGGGGAAGGCGGTCTGTTTTCAAATGCTCAGCCTGGAATAGCGGAAACCCAATCAGCCTACGGTATGGGTGAGGAGGACAAAATCAGTCTGCTGGTGGACCTGACCCAGAAGACTTTTATGGCGCTGGAACGGGAATTAAAACTTGCCGGTTTCTGGGAAAGCATCCCGGCCCGCAATAAGCTCAGGGCGGACCTTCAGAAAATTCTTCTGGGACCGGAATTTGTCAAATTTCCAGACCTTTTTAAAAACCGCGCCCATATCATTTCAAGAGTTATGGAGATTGCGGAAAAAAACAATGACACCATCTTGTATGCGGAGTGATATGGATCTTGATTATACCATCTTAAGATCGCCCAGGCGCCGCAAGCTGACCATTACCGTCGAAAGGGATCGGTCCGTTGTGGTGCATGCGCCGGAATCAACCTCGATGGAAAAGATCCATCAGGTGATAGAGACAAAACGCCAGTGGATTTATGAAAAAATGCATCACACCCAG
>CAYTAQ010000255.1:0-3451 GCA_964435695.1 uncultured Desulfobacterales bacterium
AAAGTTGTGATATTTTCAATTTTTCAGGTCCAAGCATCTTAAAGATACTTGATGCTGTATATGGCGTTCACCCAAGAGTGTGATTGCTTGACAGTATCTTCGGACACGACACTGTCATTTCTAATACAGATATCTATGGTTTTTGGTTGACTGGTCACCAAATTTTAGCCATTTTCACATTTAATGGGCTAAATATATACCATTCACATACTGTATTTAATTCATTTTTTTCACTTGACAATATTAATTAATATTCTGTAGTGTCGGAATTTGAATAGTGTCCGCTCAACGTACGCAATTCGCATAAAATCGAAGCCATTAAAGATCCAACCCTTTAAGACAACCTGTAATCTAAAAGGAGGCGACACCATGACCAACCCGTACGATGTTGCATTTGAACGTTCTATCAACGACCCAAACGGTTTCTGGGCTGAGGCTGCGAAAGATTGCCACTGGTACAAGAAATGGGACAAGGTTCTTGATGATTCCAACAAGCCTTTTTACCGCTGGTTCGTGGGTGGAGAAATCAACACCTGTTACAATGCACTCGATTTTCACATCGAAAACGGCAGGGGAGATCAGAACGCGTTGATTTATGACAGCCCCGTAACCGATACAATCAAGAAATACACATTTTCAGAATTGAGAGATGAGGTTGCCAGGTTTGCGGGTGTTCTTACAGGAGTTGGGGTTCAAAAAGGCGACCGCGTGCTGATTTACATGCCGATGATTCCAGAGGCGGCCATTGCCATGCTGGCGACAGCGCGTATCGGTGCGGTTCACTCGGTTGTTTTCGGTGGATTTGCCGCCAATGAACTGGCCACACGGATTAACGACGCCAAGCCCAAAGTCATTGTTTCAGCATCGTGCGGCATAGAGGTCAAGCGTATCATCCCCTATAAACCGCTCTTGGATGGAGCCATACAAATGTCCAATGAAGACGCAAAACCTCAAAATTGCATCGTTTATCAACGGCCGATGGCAACCGCCGATATGATTGACGGCAGGGATCTGGACTGGGCTGAACAAATGGCCGCTGCCGTTCCCCAGGACTGCGTCCCTGTTGCAGCAACCGACCCCCTTTACATACTTTACACCTCCGGAACAACCGGTGAGCCCAAAGGAGTGGTTCGTGATAACGGCGGCCACGTGGTTGCCTTGAAATGGTCGATGAAAAACATCTACAACGTCGATGCAGGGGATGTTTACTGGGCGGCTTCGGATGTGGGCTGGGTTGTGGGACACTCCTACATTATCTATGCCCCGCTTTTTAAGGGATGCACAACCATTTTATTTGAGGGCAAACCGGTGGGTACACCCGATGCCGGTGTATTCTGGCGCGTAATTTCCGAACACAAGGTTAAAACCATGTTTACCGCACCCACTGCTTTCCGGGCTATCAAACGGGAAGATCCGAGGGCGGAGCTTATGAAAAATTATGATCTCTCTAAGTTCAAAGCCCTTTTCCTTGCCGGCGAACGTCTTGATCCGGACACACTCCATTGGGCGGAAAAGAGCCTCAAGATACCGGTTATCGACCACTGGTGGCAAACTGAAACCGGTTGGGCCATATGCGCCAACCCCCTAGGAATTCATCAATTTGCCGTCAAGGAAGGCTCACCCACCAAGCCGGCGCCTGGATGGAATGTTGCTGTTGTCGATGCAGAAAACAAGACGCTCAAACCCGGAAAAATCGGTGCTCTTGTTGTCAAACTCCCGCTGCCACCGGGTTCACTGCCTACCCTTTGGAAAAAGGACTCCCGCTATATCAGCTCCTATCTGGAGGAATTCCCGGGCTACTACAAAACCGCAGATGCCGGATTTGTCGATGAGGATGGCTATGTCTTTGTCATGTCCCGGACGGATGATATTATCAATGTCGCGGGGCATCGTTTATCCACCGGCGCCATGGAGGAAATTCTGGCCGATCACCCTGACGTGGCGGAATGTGCCGTGCTGGGTGTCGAAGATCAGCTCAAAGGCCAGGTGCCGGTCGGCTTCCTGGTATTGAATGCCGGTGTCTCCCGCGATCACGGTGAGATTATCAAAGAAGTGGTTCAGTCGGTAAGAGACCGGATCGGTCCGGTGGCATCATTTAAAACAGCAACCGTGGTGAAAAGACTTCCCAAGACAAGATCCGGTAAAATTCTAAGGGGAACCATCCAGAAAATTGCAGACAACAAGGAATACAAGATTCCGGCCACCATTGATGATCCGACAATTCTAAAGGAAATGGAAGAAGCACTGGTGGGAATCGGCTACGCAAATGCAAGAAAATAATTTTATCGTCCCCGCGCTTGAAGCGCGGGGACGATAAAAATTATTTATCCGATAGTATTTTTTACAATCCCGATGATTTTTTCAGGATCAAACGGTTTGCTCACAAAAGCAACAGCCCCCTTGACGGCATGATCTCCGTCGATACCGCTGATGACGATGACCGGTATATCCTTCAAGTCAGGCTCCTTTCGAAGCTTTCGATAAAATCTGGGTCCCCATTCGCCCGGCATTTGAAGATCCAAGGTGATCAGATCCGGCGTCTCTTTCCTTACCACTTCGAGCCCCTCCATACTGCTTGCCGCCGTGCATGTCAGATACCCATTGTCGCTGAAAACCGCCTGAAGGTACTTCACAACCACCGGATCATCATCAATGATCAAGATTTTTTTTGGCATGGTGAACCTCTCTTATTGCTGTATGTTGGCAGCTGTTTACTAGTGATGCCTCCGGAAATTAGCACCATTTTTTTTGCCTGATTATCAATTATTCATTATGGGTGGCTATTCTTATTTCAGATGACATTCGCCGCACATGACGGGGCCTTTCTTTTGTGAAATATGGCACCCCCTGCAATTCGTGTGAAAGGCTTTCATCAACCCCGGCGTATTGCCCGACGCATCCAGGTCATGACATTCGGAACACCGCTGGTCTTCAGACGATTCCCCTTCCAACCGGACACCATCTTCATAGATATGATGGCATTCACTGCAGTCCTCGATTTCAGCTGTTTCATTGTGTTCCTCATGGTTAAATATTGATGACGTCCTTTGCGGATTCAGGAAAGCCCCGTTATCCAACGACTTCATGTCTTCCTGAGAGTATGCTGCAACGATTAACCCTGTGATAACCATCAGAATTGCGAGTAAATAAAAGCTGGTTTTTTTCATTCTACCCTCTCATGGACGCTCTAACCCTCAGCTGCTTCCGGTTTCTCAATGGCTTCATACAGAATATCACCAAAAAATTTTATATCCAACCCGACACCATAGTGATCAACGATATCATGAAGTCCGCTGTGACAATTATGGCATGGCGTAATCAGGGTTTTTGCACCCCGTGTCTTTGCGTCGAACAACTGCTCGGCCTTGACACGATTCCCCTCGATCCGTTTCATTTTATACGGCGGCCCGCAATTGATGACACCGCCGCCGGCGCAGCATCCATGGCGAGC
>CAYTAQ010000256.1:0-3313 GCA_964435695.1 uncultured Desulfobacterales bacterium
GTCCGGTTGCAGACGCTTCCAGCAGGGTCAGACCAAACGGCTCTGTCAGGGCCGAGTTAACGAACACCCCTCTTCGCTCAGCAGCAATCCGATACAGGGCGGGCACTTCATATTCGAAATCGTGTTTTTTGGGGATGGCCATCTTGCCGTACAAGTCGTACTTGTCCATGGCCAAGAGCATTTCGGTGAGAACTTCGCGTTCATTATCCGCCATGGCATCAATATCCTTGCGTAAACCGGCGAACACAGCCAAATTAGCCATACTCTGCAATTCGAGATCTTCACCATAAGCCCGCACCAGCCCGGAAATATTTTTACGCTTATCCGGGCGGCTCAGAGCCAAGATCAACGGTTTCTCCGGGCTAATGAAAAAACGGTTTAATTCCTTGAGCATGGAGGCCTGGGCATATCGGGCATTTTCGGTCTGTTCCGCATCGTCGAGCATATCATGATAAAACGGATAAAACGTGTCGATGTCGATGCCGGGTGGAACAACTTGATACTCGGGGACATCCTTGTTGTGGTAAAGGCCGTACTGCTCCTCGATTTCATGCCGGGTACTGGTGATCACCAAGTCCGCCCGGGCCATGATCTGCTCTTCAGCATCGATACGACGGTCTATTTTGAATTTCTTGATAATTTCCGCCTCGCTCATCCCCTGTTCCAGGAGTCTGGCCATTTTGGCACGACCGAGGGAGTGGCCGGTATATACGAAAGGCAGTCCGAAGATTTCGGCCAGTTGCATGGCCACATAACCGGCATCGGGATAATGACCGTGGACAATGTCCGGCATGGCATGGTTGCGCTTGATGAACTTGATCGTCTTGTCCACATACTCTTCGAGATGGGTCCAGAGCAGCTCTTTGCGCATATATTTGCGTCCCCCACATTGAATGCGGACGATGCGAAACTTGTCGTTGATCACCTCGATGGGTTCGCTGTAATCTGAAGATACGCGTTTGTCGACAATCAGGCGGGTGAACAGATCCACGCGGCCGATATCCTCCCGGGTACTGAGGCTCGTCCCCAGCTCCATGACATACTTGACCTGCCCTCCGGTGTCCGAATCTCTTCCCATCTCCGGGTTTTTCGATCTAATCAGTCCGTGAAGACTGAATAGCTGGACATATGGCCACTTAGCGGCCATTGGCATCTCCTTTCATCAGCAGGTGAAAATCATTGTAAAAATTCTCGTTATCAGGAACGGCACCGGCAATACCGCATATTTGTGCAGCGAAACGGGATGCCTGACGGATGGTTTCTTCCCAAAGAAGCTTTCGCATGCAGCCGGCGGCCAGGATTGCGGCATATCCGTCACCAGCGCCGACCGTATCGACAATAGGGGGTCCCAGAACAGCAGGGCTGGTGATTCGGCCATCGCGGTTGTAAAACGTGCTGCCCCGGCTACCTCGGGTGAGCGCCACGGCGCTGATCTTGAACGTTTCCATCAGCCAGGGCATGACATCACCTTTATCAGCCGGGCCGTCAAACGCACGTTGAATATCTGCAAGTTCCGCTTCGTTAACTTTAAGCAGGTTCGCGTGATGAAGCGATCCGGCCACAGCGTGGACGTTGACGTGGGGCGGCCGCATATTGATGTCACAAAAACGCGTGGTGCATTTGTTATTGCGGGAAAGAAAGCGATGGACCTGACTGCAACCGGAATCGGTTCGCTGCACCAGGGTGCCGAAATAAATCATCTCTGCACCATCCGCATCCAACACGTCGGCGACGTTGAGGTCAAGGTGATCGTAGGCCACATTCTCGCAGATCTCAAAACGCGGAATACCCTGCTCATCCAGATCCACGCTGACCGTTCCCGTGGGGTATCGGGGATCAACCTGGACGTCGGCTTCGTTAAAGCCGTTTTTTATCAACATATCAATTATGCGTCTCCCGTGTCGATCGTTCCCTACGCGGGTGAAGAACCGCACCGGAAATCCCAGCTTTCTGAGATGAAATGCAAAGTTGAACGGCGCGCCGCCGATCCGTTGGTAATCCTGAAAAATGTCGATGAGAATCTCACCGACGACAACAACCACAGGGTCCTCCTTGGATGATTATATGAGTAACGAAACGACCAACGAGCTTCAAAATAGATGAGAAGATCTCCCGTGAATCGAGCGACAGGTAATCGCATGTACCGGTCCTTAGTCATCTATTATGCCTTATCTCACGATTTTTTGCAAATTAGGGGATGCGAAGGATATGGGACGATACGATCAGCGTCCTTGATCGCGTGATTATGATCAGGCCGATGGCCTATAGAAAGGATAGCGGACACCGGGAGGCATATGAACGCAATAGCCCCGACAATCGGACCAAGATCTGGACGAAAGACGGCCCGACTTAATAATAACAGTTTCATAATGATTGGCCTCGGAGCAACTTTGAAACCGTATTCTCGACAGCAGAATACTGGTAAAAGACGATAACGGGACTCCAATTATGTTGACTTACAATTTGCTATCACAGAAAATAATCGGGCACAGATTACTTGGATGGGAATGACCAGATGGTATCGGTAATAATTTCATTGAGTTTGATAACTGGACCTTTCTCCACCTATCAAAGCTACTGGTTTGAATGGCTATAAAGTAGGAGGATTCATGTCGGCAATCAAAATTCGTCAAGCCCAAAAGGAAGATGCGGCTTTTCTTGCATGGCTAATTCTTACAGCTGGGAGGGCCCATGTTAAGCAGGGCATATGGGAAGTGATCCTCGGTTCATCAGAAAAGGATTGCCTCGCCTTTTTAGAAATGGTCGCTACCACACAAACACCTCATTTGTTTCAATACACCTGCTATCTGGTGGCAGAGTTAGATGGCGAACCTGTTGCCGGTTTAGGAGGCTATGATCCCAACAGACTTGGCTATCCGGCCCTCCAAAAGGCTCTATCTGAGGTTTTTGTACAAATTGGATTAAATCCAGATGAAATGAAAAGCAGCCAACCCCATAGGATTTTGGACTGTATTCCAGATGCCGTCGAAGGAGCATGGATTATCGATAGCGTAGCGACGCGACCCGAGCATCGCCGAAAAGGGATTGCCGATTGCTTGCTTGAAACAATAATTGAGAAAGGAAGGCGACACGGCTTTCAGCGAACACAGATCAACATTTATATTGGCAATGTCACTGCCCAGAGAGCTTACGAAAAACATGGATTTAAAATTATCGATGAAAAACACGACCCTTACTTTGAGAAACAAATTGGCTCTCCAGGCATGGCACGCCTTCTGCTTGACAGCTGATTTTTTAACTGTAAGCGAATCGTTGATTACTCCTGCAAAAACAAAGATATCAGACCCCTAAA
>CAYTAQ010000257.1:0-3261 GCA_964435695.1 uncultured Desulfobacterales bacterium
GAAAATGACAAGTCTCATGGAGGAACGGATTGCACTTATCCTGGACCCCATGTTGGCAACCGGCGGGACTCTATGTGCAACCATCGATCTTTTAAAAGAATCCGGCTGTGACAAAATTCGCGGTATTTTTATCGTAGCGGCTCCCGAAGGCATTAAACGGGTGGAGGAACTGCATCCGGATGCGGATATTTACGTGGCGGCTGTCGACAAGCAGCTAAACGATATCGGTTATATCTTGCCCGGCCTGGGGGATGCGGGCGATAAAATATTCGGGACCAAATAGAACCCAAATTGAGCGATTTTTGACTTGATCTGCACCGACCGCATGCGCAGAAAGGATCAGCGAAAATCCTCGACATATCCATTGGTATGCCTGTGGTTTTCGCTGAGCCTACTGCATCATGATTTCGGCACATCTCTTTCCCAAAAATCGCTCAACTTGGGTAAAACAGCGCCTGAAAACAGACCTGCGGTCGTTTTCAGGCGCTGTTTTTATCGCTCGTCAATGGGGATAAAGCTCGTCACATTCGGCCCGGTGTAGATCTGCCGGGGTCGGCATAATTTCCAGTTCGGATCATCCATACTTTCCTTCCATTGCGCAATCCAGCCCGGCAGCCGGCCGATGGCAAACATGACCGTGAACATTTTGGTGGGAATCCCGATGGCACGAAGAACGATGCCGCTATAAAAATCGACATTAGGATAGAGATTGTGCTCGATGAAATAATCATCAGTGCTTGCGGCTTCTTCCAAACGCCTGGCAATATCCAGCAGGGGGTCGCTGATCGTAAGTTTTGCCAGCAACGTATCGCATATCTTTTTCATGATTTTGGCCCTGGGATCGTATGTTTTGTATACCCGATGGCCGAAGCCCATGAGTCTGAAGGGGTCTTTTTTATCTTTGGCCCGTTCAATGACTTTTTTGATGCTGTTGCCGTCTTCATTGATCATGGACAGCATTTCAATAACTGCCTGATTGGCTCCACCGTGGAGAGGTCCCCAAAGGGCGGCAATTCCGGCGGATATGGCGGCATACAGATTAACCCGCCCGCTGCCCACGATTCGGACGGCCGATGTGGAGCAGTTCTGCTCATGATCGGCATGGAGAACCCAAAAACCCCGCAATGCCCTGACGATATCCCGATCAATTACATAAGGTTTGACCGGCGAATCGAACATCATGTTCAGGAAGTTTTCGCAATAGGACAGGTCCTGGCGAGGATAAATGACTCTGTGCCCCCGGGATATTTTATAGGACATGGCCGCCATGGTTCTTATTTTGGAAAGAAGTCTTGTAACGGTAATGTTGATTTCCTCTTCCTTGGTAGCTTCGAGTTCCGGGTAAAAACTCTTGAGCGCGTTTACCATGCCCGACAGGATGCCCATGGGGTGAGAGGCCCTTGGGTAATTCTGGTAAAAAGCCCGCATGTCTTCATGCAGCAGCGAGTGGTCATTCAACAGAACTGAAAAATTGGTGAGTTCTTTGCGATTGGGCAGGCGTCCGTTGATAAGCAAATATGCGGTTTCTTTGAATGTTGCATGCTCAGCCAGCTGTTCTACGGGAATTCCGCGGTATCGAAGAATACCCTTTTCACCATCCATGAACGTAATGGAGCTGGTACAGCTTCCTGTGTTGGCGTACCCCACATCCAGGGTTATGAATCCGGTTTCCTGGCGGAGTCTCGAGATGTCGATGGCTTTTTCACCCTCTGTGCCGGTAATAACGGGGAGCTTGAAGAGGTGATCATTGTACCTGATTTCTACAAAGTCGTCCATAGGTATTTCCTTTGCTTTAAATTTTCATGCCAGGGCACGTACAGCGAAGCATGAAACATGCTCATTTATGAAGTGTTCTTGTGTTTATCTAAATACAATGCATGAAAATTTATAAAAAAATTATAGTTTATTTATATACATTTTGTTAAAGTTTGTTTGCTATTACAATTGAAACGGTGCGTAAGGGCACTGATATTGGCCAGCAAAACGACTGCCTGTTTCTAATGAAAGAGTAGCTTATACTTTAAAATCTTCTTGCGGTCAAGAGGACGATAGGTGGTTGGCAGAAATATGAAATAGCGCGCAGTCCGACCTGCAGGATTCAGGTCAAGACCCTAACGCGCAGGAGGACCCCATGTCATTCAAAGAAAATCTGCTCAAAAAGATCAGAATCAACACCCTCGCCGAAATTGTCATGAACTCACTGGGTTCACCTGACAGCGGCAAAAAACTGGATAAGAACGCCATGCGCAGCCTGTTGGAAATAAGGGGATTTGTGCATCGAAACGAGCGGGATCTCGATTTATATGTCCAGCCGGATGATCGCGAGCGGCAAAGAATCATGGTTTTGGGAAATGAGCTGGCCTTCTTCCGCACGACCGTGGCGGATGTGGCCATGCGGAGGAGTCCCACTGTTAAGGAGATGATCAGTATCCGGAATGCCATCAGGATATTGAACGACAAGGATATCGTTATCAGCAAAGGGGCGGATACGCTTCAAATGATACGGAAAGAATGTCTGGATATGCTGGATCTGTCCTTTGATGAAACAGATCTGGATGAAATAGTGCAGGACGGCGTTGCTTCACTGAAAACCGGCTATTCTGACGGCGTTATCGAAGCGTTGTCTTTATTCGCAGAACTTTTAGGATATCAAGTGCCGCCGCGTACCATAATGATACGCCATTATCATATAATCGGCGAGGCAACCCAAAAAGGGGCGGGAGAAATCCGATTCGGTCCCATGGCCGTTTACGGCATGGTGCAAAATGATCTTAAATTTATTGATGAACAGATTTCTGTTTCGAATAGACAGGAAATCGAACGTTTTGAAAGCTTTGTCAAGGGTAAATCAAAAGCATCCTGCGAAGGACCGGATGTTTTTAATACATTAAAGAGTCGCATCATGAAACGGAATTAGTTTTCTAATAACGATTTAATTATTGCATTGAATCAACACAAAACTGCACTTCCCGACTTCATAAAGTTATGCTGCTGGTTCGGTGGTGACGTGGTTATTTTCGCCAGGTCTAAGCGGATTGAAGGTTAATTTTGCAAATCAAAGGTCGGTGTAATGATAATTTTATGCCGGATGATCCATGTATGATATGGTGATCTGTAGTTTTTTGCCATCGTGATATGTACAGGTGAATGTTGGTATCTATGGGTTTCAAGAGATTTCAGATCATGATATCTTTATGTGTCCTATACTTGAATTGATGAGACTGACATTTAGGTCAGGACATCGCTTGACAGTATGCTATC
>CAYTAQ010000258.1:0-3260 GCA_964435695.1 uncultured Desulfobacterales bacterium
ATACCGTGGCTGAATTCAGCGTCGGAATGTTCATGAATATATGATTCGATCTGGCTCCAGTAACCCTTGTCATCACGAATTTTTTTACAATGGGAGCAAATGGGTAATAACCCGCTTAGCGTTCTAACTTTGCCTAGTGCCTCTTTTAGGTCAACAATCAGATTATCTTTTTCGATCTGAGCGCGTTTGCGGTTTTCCATTTCGATTTTGATCTCTTCATGGGCCTTTTGGATTTCCTCTTTCTGTGCCCGCAGGTGACGTCTGACATTTGAGACAAACGCGCCGAAGAAGGCAAGCCACGTCAGCAAAATACCGAACAGTGCGAAAAGGAACAGCTCATACTGAATTCTGAATCCCTGGCGATCTTGGAAGTACTCCAATCCCAGAAGTGCCGCGTAAAGTCCCAATACGCACGCTACCACTTCAAAATACTGTCGCCGCGTCAAGCGCAGCATGCCAAAGCTGAAGGCGGGAAGGTAAAACATCAACACAACCGGGCGTGCCTCTGGCAAAGAGTACAAGACCACCATACCCCATAATGCGGAATAGACGATCTGTTCCCGGGTCAGCGAAGGATCTGAAAAGTGTAAATTGGCACTTGTGTAAAACAGGACAAAGAACGTAGTGTTGCCAAGCAGCGCAACCCCTATATACGCCGCCCACTGCGCGCTGCTCATCCTACCAAGCCCAAGGCGTGTGACCAGAGCTGTCGCAAGAATTACAACTGCGTATGTAGCCAAGGACATGCCAAACCGCTGCAAACGCAGTCGCTGCATTCTCTGAACAGCATTGTTTGTCATCACGATCTTCTCCCTATCTATATTTGGTGTATTTGACCAGAATGGTATAGCCGTTTATCCATCATGGCGACCTGTTTTCTGTGATCCTGCCTTTTGCCTGAAGCATCTTGAGCAACTTACGCCACCGCAAATGGACCCGTGATCGGCAATCTGATAATAAACGTTGTTCCGATAACCACCGCTCATTTTTTCTGATATCTGTGGGAAATTTTGTGGTTCTCTATTCTTGCATTACGATTAAATAATCTCGAACTCAAGAATAATTGTATCTTCCGACACAACCAGAAACTCTGTCATGTCCCCCAGTTATCTTATATGGTGCACTTTGAGTTAGAATCTACCCGGCATTACGACGATATTGGCTTGGATTGATCCCGAACCAGCGCTTAAATGCGCGATGAAAGGCGCTGGCTTCGGAAAATCCCAGGAGGTAAGAGATATCATCGATCGTAAAGGATGTTTCTTGAAGATATGCCTGAGCTAACTGCTTTTTTATATCAATCAATAAAGTCTTATAGGAAATATTTTCTTCTTTCAATTTTCGATATAATGTCCGGCTGCTCAGATTTAATTCATTGGAAATCATTTCCATATTTAAATTCTCGGAATCCAGATTTTTTATTATTATTTTTCGCACTTTATCTTGAAAACATTTGCTTTTTTCTAACTCAATTTTCAATTTATCGGCATGACGGGAAAGAATCTCCTTAATATAAGGTTGAGGATTTGGGTTGGGGATGTTTAAATATTCCTTTTTAAAAACAATACCACTTTTTTCCTGCTCAAATAATAAGGGGGACTGAAATACTTGGCTGTACTTGTCCACATAATCAGGAGGTGCATACTGAAACTTGGTTTGAACCGGCCTGAAATCTTCACCAAGTACTGATTTTAGTATCTCCAGCTTCTGACAGCATTCAAATTCAATCAGGGGTATACACAAATATCTGGCGCTCAGATAGTATTCTGCCCATTCGGCGAATTTGCTGCTTTCTTCGAAAAGCGCTATAGAAACTTCATTGCCCAGATTAGAATACCTCACTGTCTGGAGAAGAGATTCTCTGACGGTTCTGCAATGATGAGCCAATTGAAAGACAATACCGATATCCTGAAAGCGTGCTTTCCGGCCAAGGATTAATCCGATCTCAGGGGTGTTTGTTACTTCGGGAGCCATTCGTCCGAGATTCATGTACTGCTCGAACGGTATCCTTTCATCAGCATCTTTCAAGTTAGTCAGCTTCAGCTTTGAAATGCCGAAAAGCTTCTCTTCAGGCACACCCCAATCGATAAGACTTCTAAAAAATCTGTTTACCCAACCGGCTGCAATGGTAAAGGATTTTTCCATCGTGGAGTTATAAATACTCTTATTAATTCAAGGAAGGTAATTGCATATCAGAATATAGCTTTTGACTATAACTATATCAGCTTGACCGAAAAAATCAATATTTTGGTACCGAGGGTCATTGAAATAATCACCTGACCTATTTATGTATAGCTTTTGATTATAAATATATCAACTTGACCGAAAAGATCAATATTTTGGTACTGAGGGTCATTGAAATAATCACCTGAGCTATTATACATAATTTCATCAGGTCAATTATGTGCAGGACCTTTATATCCGCTTCATAACGCATCATTAATATAGGCTGTTCCGGATCATTTGACTAATTTAAAGCAGGAAAGGAGGCTATTATGGGACGTACATTTTTCAAATCGATTATCATAACTATGATTATCTCCGGATTTTTATTCTACGCCATGCCGATTCTATCAGCCGATGAGGTTGACCTTGGAGCGGGACTTAAACCTAAAACCGGGGCTTTGAAAACAGTGAAGAATCAATTCAAGAAGACTCCACCGTGGCGTATTGCCATATCCATGCCGGGTGTGGGCAATAGTTGGATAGTGCAGATGCTGGAAGAGACAAAGTATGAGGCCAGCCAACATAAAGAAATATCCGAATTCATTGTTGTCGACGCCCAGTGGAATCCTGCAAAACAGGTGGCGGATCTTGAAGATCTGCTCACCAAGAACCCTGATGCAATCATTGTCTACCCTGTTACGCCTTCTTCCTTGTCGGCTATCGTCGATAAGATCGCTGCGCGGGGAATTCCCGTCATCAGCGCGGGTCCCCTTGAAGGTACGGATAAACAGGCGACAATCCTGATTGTGGGTCGCGAACCCTTCGGTCGTGTCGGTGGGGAATTCCTTGTCCAGCAGTTGAAGGGAAAGGGAACGGTCTGGATGATTCGCGGTGTAGCGGGTGTCGCTGAGGAAGAATTCAGATACCAGGGCGCTGTGAGTGCTTTCAAAGGGACAGATATAAAGATCGGGGCTGAAGTTTATGGCGACTGGAGTTATGCCAAGGGAAAACAGGTTTGTGAGAACCTGGTTTTGTCCGGTAAGCCCGTGGACGGGATATGGTTTTCCGGCGCTGAAATGACCAAAGGTTGCATA
>CAYTAQ010000259.1:0-1873 GCA_964435695.1 uncultured Desulfobacterales bacterium
TAAGCTCATAAAGGGCCAGGGCAGGATTCTGGTGATGGATGATGAAGCGCCGTTACGGAAAATGGTCGGGAGGATGTTGAAAAACCTTGGTTATGAATCAGAATTTGCAAAGGATGGTGCTGAAGCGATTCGGATGGTTAAAGAAGCCAAAGAAGCTGAAAAGCTCTATGATGCTGCCATCCTGGATCTGACCGTCCCCGGCGGGATGGGAGGTAAGAAAGCCATTCAGAAATTGCTGGAAATAGATCCTGAAATAAAGGCCATTGTATCCAGTGGCTATTCAGAAGACCCTATCTTGGCGAATTTTCAAGAATATGGTTTTAAAGGTATGATGCCCAAACCATTTGAATCCCAATCATTGAGCAAAGTGTTGCATGAGGTGCTTAAGGACGAAAAAGTCTGAAAGTCAGCAATAATCCAATACGTAAATTGACCAGTGTCGAAAGATTAACCATACCGAACATAAGCATCAGCGGCACACCGATATATAGTGGTTGCTGGGTTGTGGCTAAGACCAGCGATTACCTCTGCATATCAAAGGCAAAATCTTTTTAGAAAAATCGGACTTATAGGGACGTCTATGATTTCATGCTTTTCTTTCAATTAACTCAACTGATTTAGAAAGTTTTGACGGTCATTATTGGATTGAAATATTTTTCCGAGATCACCACCTCTGTTTATTACACGATGCAGGGTATGAGTAGGATCTATTCTACCTCAAACACTGGTTTGGGGTCGTGAAAGTAGCTGGGAAGCACCAAAATATCGGCATCCTTGACATCCTTTCCTATGATCTCTGCCGCTTTAGACAGTGCCTCATCAAAGTTTCTTGCCGGCATTGTTCCTGTTCTGCGGATCACTCCAGGATTCACTTCTCCCGCAAAGATAGTCTGTCTGGCCACGCTTTTCAACGTGTCCAGACCTTGCGCCATCATGATGCCGTGAATGGGCGCGTATGCATATTCATAGCGGTATTTGTATACATATTCGGGATTGTTGGCAAATGCATCATAATAATCCCACAGATTCTTGGCCTCAAAATGATCGTTGTATAATCTGAATGCTTCAACATCGGTGGGTCGCCGTGGCGTAATCGCCCCTGTGCACTGTGTCAACGCAATAATCACACCGCTCTTTCGCAAGAGAGGTTTGTTCCGCCAACCGCTTATGGCCCGGCGAGCGGAACTGCAGAGTATCAGCGGATTGTCGCTCGTGTCATAGCCCAATTTATTCGGCATACCTACAACGACAATATCTTTGGGGGACATCTTTGCTACAAAATATTTATCAGCTTCTCTGTATGTCTTTTCTTCCAATTCCGGCGCGTGTCCTGCAAATACATTGACGATCTTTGCTTCAGGTCCCGTGATGGCATCGATATAAAATATTTTTTTCCCTATTTCTTTTTCTATTTTTTCATTTACCGCTAATTTGTGCTTCCTGTATATATTTTTATCAGGCCGGAAATCACCGCTCAATGCTCCCCCTGTGCGGAAAACATCATAGGAATGAAGAGATTTCAGACTTCGCTGCCCGGCAAGACCGATAACAACTCCCTGCCCGGGGTATCCGCCATAGGAAACGGGAAAGATCGTACCCACGTAGATCAGCAGGTCGGAATTCATGAGTGCGCAGTCATGTTCCACTTCCGAGCCGAGCTGAGTCTCCCCGAAATTGATGTTGCCTTCATTGCAATCATGATTCTCAATGTTTCCCTCTCTCCAGCTAAAGGGACGAAACCGCTTGTAGGTCTGCTCGCCCAAAAGAGCCCTCAGTTCATTGGAGCGCCTCTTGCAATGAAGTCCTGTAGCGCATAAAAGGGAAATGTTTTTTTCGCTTATCCCTGCTTTTAAAAGCTCATCCACGACCACTG
>CAYTAQ010000259.1:1883-3257 GCA_964435695.1 uncultured Desulfobacterales bacterium
TGATTACCCTGAGTGCCGCAGCAGGAGATTTTAATTGATCATCAAAGGCAATGGTCACCTTGCTCTCCCTATTTACCAACTCAGGTATTCTTTCAATACCGATGGGATTATCGAGAGCGTCTCTTACGGCCTGCTCAGGATTCGGGTGAAGGGGTATCTCAGGAAAATCCTGTGTGCCGTATCTGAAAATTTCGGCGTTTTCAGGAACTGAAATATCGATCCATGTATTGTGGTATTCGATGGTTACGTTCCTGGTCTTAGCCATAAAAGCCTCCTAAGGTTTGTTTGATTTAAAGCCATACCCATGACAGCATAAAATACATATCCCCTTATCATTGATAGTACTTTGCAGTACTGTTCGGCAACATCAAACTTTGAACAATAATGATTCATTTGTGTATCAGTTCAACCAATTCCAATGCCCGAGCAAGTATGGCCTTTGCAGATTTAAGGCCGGCTTGATCCTCATTGATACCAATACGGAAATTGGGATGGTGAAAGATTGATATATTCTCATTTTACCTTCAAGCAAAAACCTTTAACACAAATCCAGCACATCGTTGGCGACGGCTTTTAAAGCCGGGTCATTCCGTACACGCAAAACGAGTTTGCTTATCGCGGACGGAGTCAAATTGAGCGCTCTGGCAACATCGGCGCCATTGAATCCCGCTTGGTCGATTGCCGCCATGCTGATGACGGCGCGGGCCCGAGCGATCTTCCTTCGCCTGATAGGGCTCGTTATTTCATCCCTTTTTATCTCATAATATTCTGAAGCTACATCAATTCTGGAATAAAACTCCGCATCGCTTGTGTCTTCGATTGAATTGTTGCGTATATCCGGTCAATAGTCGCCGCATAACCGTAGATATGGGGACCGTACCCGTTCTCAAAAGAAAATGGGCGTGGTTGGTCATCAATGCCCAGGCATAGCAGGGGGTTGAGGAATCCGTTAAAATATCGCCCAGCCGTTCAAGAAAATTTTGATAATCCTGCGAATCGATAAATATTGACCGACGCTCAATACCTCGGATGATGATATGGTGAAGTGCCCCAGGGGCATCAATGCGGGATTTGCGGGCCATGCTATACTATGGCATTTTCACTGCCATTTGTCAATTTTTCACCATCGTTATATAATAAAAATACAAAAGGTTATGCCTGCCAGCATAGCACAGCGACCGTATGAATGAAGAAAAAGCCGGAAAGTTGGGGATTGCAGCCTATGCTGTGAAACCTCTGGTGAAGAAAGACTTGGTTAGCACTGTCCGTAAGGTGCTGGATGATGCCAAAAATAAAAGTAATGATTAAAATTGAACGGATACCGGGTGTTTTGGCGTCTGCCTATGAGAAAAGTGCCCGTATGGTAATTGACAG
>CAYTAQ010000260.1:0-3218 GCA_964435695.1 uncultured Desulfobacterales bacterium
TGCCAAACTTCCGATGGATTCCATCTTCTGCGCCTGAATCAACTGCGCCTGCAGCTTCTCCTTTTCCTTCTCCGCCCGCTTGCGCTCGGTGATGTCGCGGCCCACACCTACAAAGCCGATGGGATTTCCCTCCTGATCCCGAATGAGCGTCATGGTAATTTCGTTCCAGAAGAAGGAGCCGTCTTTGTGGCAAATCTCCAGCTCCAGGGTGCGCTCGATCTTGAGGTCCTTTCGGGCGAGTCTTTGCGGCGTGAGTTCTTCTTCCACAACTTGGACAACGATTTGCATCGAGGCCGGACTGAAGTTTTTTTCCAGCGGCAGGGCCTGGAGTTCTTCCAGCGTGTGCCCCCGCTTCCGGATCAAGGATGGGCTGATGTAAGTGGTCTTGAAGTTCTTGTCCATGAGCCACACCGTGTCACTCATGTTCTCGGTAATGATCCGATAACGCTCCTCACTCTCCCGCAGCGTCTCCTTGACCTGCTTGCGGTCCGTCAGCATCTTGTTGGCATATTCCGCCATCTGGTCAAGTTCAACAAATTGAATATGTTCCCGGTCGATTCCTTCATCAGAGTTCGCCGCTCTTTTAAAAAATGAAATAAAGTGATTGACATCATTCTTGAGTCTGCGGTTCAACCAGGTGTAAAACAGAAAAAAAAGTCCGACGATTCCCATAACAATCAGGATAAAATAAACCATTTTTGTTTTTATCTGATTGGTTAATTTGGTTTGCATTAAGGCAATATCCGTTTCCACATCATCTAGATACACACCGGCACCAACAAGCCATTGCAAGTCAGGGATCCCGTAAATAAAGGATGCTTTCGGTGATTCTTCATTCGAGTTGGTCAATTTAATATGCGAGTAATAGATATAATCGCCTTCAGGTTTTAATGCGGCATCGTATTCCTTTTCAAAAATAGCCCTCATCTTTTCAGGATCGTCATTGAATACCTCCCATAGTTTTTTCGTTCCTGAAGAAAGTTTTCCATTTGAAACCAAAGCATCCCCGTCGAATGTGTTGACAAAAATATATCCTTCTTTGCCAAATCGTATTCTGCTGATAGCCGAGAGCAGGTCTGTTTCTATTTGGCTCTCAACATCGTCAACATACAAACCGGTTCCGATAAACCAGTCGTAAGGATTAAATTTTTTGATGAAAGAGATTTTCTTAAAGACACTTTCCGCCGACTCCGGTTTTGTCCAGCGGTATTCGTAAAAACCCTCGCCGTACAGCTTCGCGATTTCAATCATGTCTTTAATGATATATTTACCGAATGCATCCTGGATATTCAGCAAATTTAATCCTTCCATTTGAGGTCTATCAGGAAAGAACAACTCGCCGCCATCCAGGCGGGTGGCAAAAAAATAGCCGCTTCCGTTTTCAAAGCGGATGGGTCTTAATGCATCCAGGATCATTTTTTGAATTTTTGCCTTGCCCTCGGAGGTTTTGTTCTGTTGATAAATATTTTGAGCGATGGAATACGCCTCATAAACCCGCGATTTGATCTTCTGTCTTGTCAAGTTCTCACTTCGTGCTTTTTCATAACGAATCATATCAACAACACGAGATACCTCCTGTTTGATAACCTGTTTCTGGCGGGCAATGTAATCTGTACGCATTTGATCGGCCCGGAGATTGAAATCCCGATAAGAGCCGATCATATCGATAGCAACAATACTTAACGCAAGCCCTATCAGACAAATGACTCCCCACACCTGAATGCGGTTGATAAAATTGCTCTTTTTTCTCATAATTGCTGCGTCTCCAAAAACAATGGGTCCGCCTGTAGTCTTTTAAAATTCAGTTAATCGCCATAGATGTCCATATCGGGGTAATGTTTATTAGCACATTCTTGACAAATACCGTGGTTGAATTCAGCCTCAGAATGTTTATGGATATATGCTTCGATCTTTTTCCAATAACCATCTCAATCCAATATCTTTTCTATTTCAGATATTTTCAACCGGAAGAGAGCATCGACCACTTCAGAATCATAAAAGACTCCTTTATTTTTTTTTATCTCATCCAACGCCACATCAATTCCGAGCGCCGCCCGGTAGGGCCGATGGGATGCCATAGCCTCCACAACGTCCGCAACACAAAGAATCCGCGCTTCAAGAAGAATGTCTTCCCCTGAAAGTCCTTGGGGATAGCCGGAGCCGTTCATTCTCTCATGATGCTGTAACATTATCTGGGCGATCGGCCACGGAAATTCAATATCGGCAATGATATCATAACCTATCTTGGGATGAGTCTTTATAAGGGAAAATTCAATCTCCGTTAACCTGCCTGGCTTACTGAGAATTTCCGCAGGCACGGATATCTTGCCCAGGTCATGGATCATTCCGCCCATGCGAATCCCTTTTATCTGATCTTTCGGGATGTTCATTTCTATTGCTATGGCAGCGGCAAGATCGGCCACTCGCTGCTGATGGCCTGCGGTGTAAGGGTCTCTTGATTCAACTGTCCGTGCCATCGCCTGTATGATTCCTTCCAAAGCCCCTTGCAGCTTGACAGTACGTTCTTCCACCATCTGCTCAAGATCCTGCCGGTACATCCGGTTGGTGATCTCGAGCTTCCGTCGACGCAACACATTTCGGATATTAATGATTAACTCATTGGAGTTGAAAGGCTTAATGATATAACCATAGGTCCCTGCCGCTATGGCGGCATCGGCAGTTTTCGGATCATCTACCCCTGTCAACATGATGACCGCCGTGTCCTTGTATTCTGACCCGATATGCCGGGCCAGGTCAATACCGGACTCTCCGGGCATGTTTACGTCGCAAAGGGCTAGCTCAAAAGGCTGCTTATCAAGACATTTCCGAGCCTCTAGCGCATCAGCAGCCAGGGTACAGGTGTAGCCAATCCCCGATAGCGTCCGGTTTAGCAAGCGACGGATTGGTTCTTCATCGTCCACCACTAAAATGTTCGTCATTTTTCGCTCCTCGATCATTAATTCAATTGGATGGTATCTATTCTTCGGTATTCAGTATCTCTCTGACTTTACTGGCTAATTCGTTGGGTTTAAATGGTTTTTCAATAAAATTAAATCCGGACGCCAAAACACCTTGATGAGTAATAACTTTGTCCGTATACCCGGACATATAAAGTACCTTCATGTGCGGATAAAGCGGTTGCAGTCTTTCCGCGACTTCCTTACCGCCCATCTTCGGCATCACCACATCGGTTATCAGCAGATCAATCGACCCGTCGT
>CAYTAQ010000261.1:0-3196 GCA_964435695.1 uncultured Desulfobacterales bacterium
TGAATTGATGACCTCAGGCAGAACGATTATGTCGGCTGAAAACTACAATGCCGCGCGACTGATTTCGAGGGTTCTGTATAAATGGCCGATACCCAGCACATGCTGACAGTAGATAGCGATTTTCATGCCTGAATCCTGCATAAAATTTGATTCGAAGGTTTCAATGAAAGCGTTTTTCGTGTATGATAAGTTTTTCCCTGATGTGTTTTTTATGCCGGTTGCACTTCAAGATACAATAATCATTTGTTTTAGATTTCCTCGCCACCGCTTCAAAATAAGGGTGCCGAAGGATTTCCTGCAGGGGCCGCGTTTTAAAATTGATCTCTGCCCGATATTTATCAATCAAAGGGACGATGTATCGAAACCAGTCATTGTGTTCGGTAATATACATACAGTGCGCAAAGCAGCAGGGATGGACCGTACCGTCCGCGGCAATATAAATGGACCCGCTGTCAAACGGCTTGCACCGTGCATACCGGTCTTTTTCGGACAGAGTTTCCCAGTTCTCATGATATATCTCCCGCTTTATTTGCACCTCGATGGTCTTTGGTTTTCGGCACGTCTCATTATAATCCCTTGAAGACACGGCTAAAAATCCGGCGCACCCGATATCTTCTGCAAGCGCCTCGGCCTCCTTGATCTGATGTTCATTATGTTCGAACACGATAAACTTCCAGTATGCCGCCCCGCCTGCGGATGCAAAGGCTTTAATATTTTTTATGATCTTGCTGAATATCGTTCCTCGCCGGTGGATGGCGTGGGTATCTTCCAAGCCATCCAGGGCAAAGATCAGAAGACTGCCGTTGTTGAAGAGGCCGCCCAGTTGTTTCCACCAGGCTTCGTCCTGCATGGAACCGTTGGTATCGCCGTCCATCAAAAGGCCGGAGTTTTTCTCTCTGGCATACCTCACAATATCAACGAATTCATGATTTGAGCAGAAATCACCGAAATTGCCGGCAAACGATATCCTTTGCAACCCCTGCAAAAGCGTTTCGGGAAGCAATTTGAAATCTTCGAAGGTGATGTCGTGCAGGCCATATGGCCGCACTTTTTGCCGTCGGCTGCAAAAGGGACAGCGCCCGACGCACTTCGATGACATCTCGATATTGAGTGCCTTGATATTTTCCAGCGCCAGCATAATGTCAACCTTGTCCTCCGTCTTCTCGCATGAAACTTCATGCCGAAACGGGCTTCTCAGTATGGGAATTAGAAAAAAAGTTTCTTTTGTTTGATCAAACAGACCGCCCCGCGGTCGGCGGCGGAGCTGTCTTCTGTATTCTGACACCTTATCCGATCAGCGCCATGGCGTTTATTTTATCGATCCGCAACCCGTCGTTATCGTGAATTAAACCATGCAGATACCCCGGCTTCAGCAGGGGAGGTTCATCGGGCAAAAACCGCCGTTGCAAGAGGCGGTAGACCAGACATTTGATCACGCCCTCATGCGTCACCACCAGTATCGCCTGATGCGTCCATTTTTCGGCAGCATCCGTCAACGCACGATGTGCCCGCTCCCAGACCGCAAGGCGGTCTTCACCGCCCGGCGGGCGGAATCTCCATCCTGCTTTTTCCATTTCAGACAATACACCGGGGGGTTCCGCTTTGATTTGTTTAAGGGATCGCCCGGTCCATTCGCCCCAATCCACCTCCCGAAGCAACGGCGTGTAAGTCATGGGTACCTTCAGGACCGTGTTGATCAGTTCCGCGGTCCTTCGAGCGCGTCCCAGATCACTCGACACGATGCGGTCCCATGGTTGCGACGACAGCGCCTGCCCCCATGTTTTGCCGCGAGCTTCGCCTTCCGCGGTCAGCGTGGAATCCAGCTGACCCTGTATCCGCTTTTCACGATTCCACACGGTCGGCGCGTGACGTATCAGCCCGAAACGTGTCGGGTGTTTTTCAGGCGGCACGCTGCCTCCCTTTGACGATCTTTTTCAAGCAGTTTTCCAGTTCATGATAGTTCTTCTGTAAATCGTGACGCTCCCGTACATATGCCTTTGCCCTGGCACCCATTGCCCTGCGGAGATGTTGATCCAGAATAAGCCGCTTCAACGAAAGGTCAAAGGCGTTTTCATCATACAACGGTTCCAGGAATCCGGTTTGCCCGTTTTCAACCACTTCAGGAATTCCGCCATTACAAAAGGCGACCACCGGCAGACCGCACGATTGACTCTCCAAAAAGACCATTCCCAGTGATTCCCGTATCCCCGGAAATGCGAACACATCCCCTGCACTGTAAAAGCGATGCATCTCTTCCCTTAGAATTTTTCCTGTAAAGCGTACCCGATCGGGGAGGTATTCGTCTGCCAGACGCTTGAGTTTTTCCTTTTCTTTGCCGTCACCCGCGATCACCAGATAAAACAAAACGCCTTCCTTAAAAAGTCTGCCGCAGGATCGTATCAGCCATGCCAGTCCCTGGGTTTTGACATCCGGCCGGAACATGGCGGCAGACAGGACAACCGGTTCATTTTCCACCCCCCATGATCTTCGGAGCTCTGCCCTGGCCCGATCATCATGACAAAATGCCTGCGGACGTATTCCCGGCCGGATATATGTCAATCGTTCAGGCGGAACGATACGCCCGAGATTAATCCAGTCCTCCCGGCGATTGCTGAAAACATGCGTGGCCGCATCCAATGCCCGTTTGTTCAACATGAATCCCGGCCACGTTTTTAAATGTCTTCGTCTCTTGGTAGAAAAAATTCCCTGAAAAATGACATAAGGGATGTGTCTCTTTTGAGTAACCAATGGCCCCAGCACATCAGGGGCTTTGTAATAGGTGTGATAGGTCAGCCACAGGTCAATATGGTTTTGCAGAACTTGCCGTACCGCCCGTTGGTATTCCCTGATAATTCCTATCAAACGCCATGGTTTCCAGTAAATCCACCGGGCGCGCAGCGGACCGGCCTGCCATACCCCGTGCCCCTTTTCGGAGATATAAGTGCATAACCCTTTAGCGATAACCAGATCACCGGATGGGTGATGATGATTCAAGGGTTTGAAAGGCGTGTAGAAGGCAATATGCATACTATTACTTTATGTAGTCTTTTCTAATAGAAAAAATCGATAAAAATTTCGTGCTTTCGTGATAAAGGAGTTTTTCACATCTCGTCTACCTTTTTAATTATTGTACCCTTGAGCCCTGGAATCCTTGGATCCTTGAACTCTTTCTTTATTCAATTTGGGCTGCCCCTGT
>CAYTAQ010000262.1:0-3186 GCA_964435695.1 uncultured Desulfobacterales bacterium
TTGAAAAATCGGCTTCTTTCCAGGTGGTGATTTCTAGAATGTCGCCACTGCCGATCAAATAGGTTTCATGGCTTTTGCCGTCCTCAGCAGCGAGGCATATGGTGGCTGCAAAAAAAAGAATGGCTGCTGCAAAAATTGATATGAAGTTAATAATTTTTCTGTTCATTTGTCTTTCCTTTTTTTTTATTAACCGCAGACACTCGCGGACTTACACAGACGATTTCCTTTTTTCTTCGGACGACACTGTTTGGCAACTAATTTGAATCGCAGATTTATTTACTTCGAAACCATCTTCCTTAGAGGCACAACTGTCTTGTCCGAAGAAAATATCATGACCTTCGGTCAATAAATTCAGTTGGTTTTTTCGCGATAGCGATGATTGGTTTTGTTTGGCCGATTCCAGTGGAATTCTGCGTAGCAGCTCCTAATGAATTCCACTGGGGTCGGCCAAACAAAAGTCTGTGTCTGTCTGCGTATGTCTGCGGTTAATTTAAATATAACCCTTTTGACCCAGATACAGCAGAACTTCCTGGGCGGCTTCTTCAGGTGTGATGTGAGTCGTATCGATTCTCACTTCAGGCGATTCCGGAATTTCATAAGGATCGTCCACACCAGTAAAGCCCTTGATCAACCCTGCCCTGGCCTTGGCATACATGCCTTTACGATCCCGCTTTTCACATTCATCCAGGGGCGTTGCCACGTGAACTTCGACAAATCCTCCGTAACCCTCAATAACCGACCTGATCTCTTTGCGTGTCGCTGAATATGGCGCAATGGGCGCACAGATGGCAATACCCCGATTCTTGGTTATTTCACTGGCTACAAAACCGATGCGCCGGACATTGATATCCCTGTCCTCTTTTGAAAAGCTGAGCTGGCTGGACAGATTCCGTCTCACAATGTCGCCGTCCAACAGCGTCACCGGCCGCTCGCCGATTTCCTGAAACCGCGAATAGAGAACTTTTGCAATGGTCGATTTACCGGCGCCGGAAAGACCGGTCAGAAAAATGGTGATTCCCTGATTTTTGGGTGGCGGATAGGCTTTTTGCAGCTCTGCCATCACCTCAGGGAAGGTCGCCCACTCCGGTATTTTCCTTCCTGAGCGTATACGTTCTCGAATGTCGCTGCCTGAAAAGGAAATGCTTTGCACCCCCTCAGGAACCTGATCCAATGACTGATACACGTCCTCAAACGGCAGATAAACCAGCTCTTCAAAGGGCACGATGTCGATCCCTATCTCATGACTCAGCGATTTGGTGAGCTCGTGGGCTTCATTGCTGCCATAAAACACATCCCCATTTCCATTTTTAGAGGGACCGGCATGGCTTCTCCCAACAATCAGATGCGTACAGCCGTAATTCCTGGAGATAATGGCGTGCAGGACAGCTTCCCGGGGACCTGCCATGCGCATGGCCAACGGTAACAGGTTCAACAGGTAAGAATTGGGGGGGTAATGGGTTGCCACTGCCCGGTAGCATCTCACCCGCGTATAGTGGTCAAAATCACCGGGTCTTGTCATGCCAACCACCGGGTGAAGCAGGATGTTTGCCCTGGCAGCCCGCATGGCCCTGATGGTCATTTCAAATTGCGGCCGGTGGATGGGATTTCGGGTCTGAAACGCGACAATCCTTTTCCAGCCAAGTTTTTCAAAGGATTTTCGCGTTTCCGCAGGTGTTAAGCGCAGCTGCCTGAAATCCGAGTGGATGGGAAGGTTGATAACTTCAATGTGTCCTCCGACATAGACATCCCGGATGGATTTTAATAGATAGTTGACACCGTCATGGTCTGGATCAAGCGTACCGTATACCCGCAATGCTTCCTTTTCCCTATCGATGGGCCACATGTCCTCGATGTGCATGACGGCCAGGAGGAATCCTTCCGGATCCCGCAACGCTGCCGACTGCCCGGCTTCGAGCGAATTGGCTTTTGTCTCCGACACATCGAGGCAAACGGGTATCGGCCACAGGGTATCGTTCTGAAGCCGCATTCGATCCAGAACCGATTCATAGTCGGATCGGCACATGAATCCGGCCAAAGGCGAAAATGCACCAATGGCAAGAAGCTCCAGGTCGCACAGCTGACGTTCGTTCAATGTAATGTCGGGCAAACTCCTAGAGATATCCTTGAGTAATGCCGCGCGGTCTTCGTCAACAAGAAGGTTTGTTGGGTTCATTGAGTTTGTTGTCCCAGTTAAATACGTTTCACTTTCACTACCGTGAATTTCACGGGGTAAAGGTTTGTTGATCTAAAATTTTGATCTAAGCTCTCCACCGCTGGTGGAGTATCCGAATAGGTTCAACCGATCCGGTGAGAATAAATCCCTCTGCGAGGCTGTCCGACAACCGGCAAAAAGCCGTCATTCCGGACGAATCTCGCCCTGTGGCGAGATGAGATCCGGAATCCAGTAATTGTTTCTCGTATGAAACTTCATAAGTTTCATTCTCGTTCAAACCGGCAAGGAGGCGGCGCCGCTGGATCCCGGCTCGCGTCCCACGATTTGTCAAAGCCCATGCCAAATCGCGGGACTTGGCCGGGATGACGAGTTGTAGGACAGCCTCCTGCCCCTTTTTCAAAGGGAGAAACATGAAGCTGGCTGGATAGCGGCAGATTACTCCTGGCATGCCGGGCCGTCCGGAAAAGAAAGTACAGCGGCATATTTTCCCGGGCACCGGGCCAACACAAATCCCCCTTTGAAAAAGGGGGATTTAGGTGGATTTGTAAAATGATAGAACTCCTTGCTTGGAAATTCATGGATATCCGCTTTTAGGAGCTCGATGTTATACTTCATATACGACCTCTCCACGGGTGAGAATTTTCCGAACCAATGTTTGATCATCTGTTTCAGTGTATGGATCTATCGGCACGCCTGCAATCTCCTCCATCTCATGTAAAAATGACCAATAATGTTGCGCGGACAAACCCTGAACCCATAAGAAGTTTGATAATCATTTTCGTTTCATTCTTTGCCATTAAATACAGCTCCGCCCTGTCGATTACTTCGACAAATTTTATTTAACTTATTGCTTTTATTGTGCTTTAGTTTGAAAATCCCCCTAAATCCCCCTTTGCCAAAGGGGGACTTGAAGGTGCCGGCCCTCTGCTTAAAATTACCCCTTTTTCCCAAATGGGAACAAAGAACTCAACAAGCTTGACAACTATGAACGCCGTGGAACATTCAAAATTAAG
>CAYTAQ010000263.1:0-3151 GCA_964435695.1 uncultured Desulfobacterales bacterium
TTGTGGTTGCTTTGGTTTGAATCCCTGGAACGTCAAATGGTGATTTTTTACTTTTCCTAAAAATTATCGAAAACGTTTCGCCGCCTCGCCTTTTGATAACAACCTCTTCAGTTCTTGCGATATTAAGAACATCGGCAAGGCGTTGTCTCGCTTCAGAATATGTATATACTTTCATAATATCTTACTCCAAAATTGCAATTCCTATTTCCCGTGCAACCCTTTGCATGCCAATGTCAAGCGTAAGCAGCGGGCTTCGGAGGTTATCAGCGCATTCTAAAAAATACGCATCGTAGGCGTATATGTTATATCTTACCGCGATACTTAATGCCGCTTTTATATCAGTATGCCTCAAATCAACGGGGATCTGTTGCACTACCTCCCATACTGAGGCGACTTCCTCTTTTTTTAGCGCATTTTTTTTCATCATTGCCGTTAATGCATTTCCAATCTCAAAAGGCAAAACATCAGGCGCAATCAAATCATGACCTTCAGTAAGTCTAATGATTTTAGCTTTTTCGGGCTCATTTAATGCAACGGAAATAAATGTATTTGTATCGGCTATTATTTTCATGGGTACAATTGTACGTATTACGTCCTAATTTGTCAAGCCATTGTTGCCGAACATGCCTATTCGTAAGAAGGAGAAAATTGTGGCAAAAACAGCAACAATTCAAAACCGTGTAGATCCCGATATAAAAAATAATGCCCAGATAATACTGAAAAAATTAAACATATCGATGTCAGAGGCTATTTCGATGTACCTTTCACAGATTACGTTACATAAGGGGATTCCTTTTGAAATAAAGATCCCCAATGAAGTTACAGCTAAAACACTCAAAGATTCTGAAAATGGGAGAAATATTTATAAAGTTGACTCTGTTGATGCATTATTTCAGGAGCTTGATCATTGCTCAACCCATTTATTGCTAATTGTAATTGCGTTTTATCGAGTGCTTTCAGGTGGTTCAGCGATTTTTGTAATTGAGTGGTCATAAGGTTAACAGCCGACATAAGGCGTAGCGGCTTTTGGCCGTCGCCTTTAATGCCGTTGTTCTGTATCCTTATTTCTTCCAAGATTGAATTTCGACAATATTTCCTTCCGGATCTCGGAAATAAACAAATTTCAAATCGCCAACCCCATCAACTGTCTTTTCAGTGACCTTGCCCAATAACCGACCGCCATTTTTAATTGCTTCATCAAATGTCCGGTCAACATCATCTACTTCAAATGCAATGTGGGTTAACCCAAAGCGGCATGACCAATCAATGGCTCAAGGATCAAGGGCTTTTATCTGTCAAAGAACTATGGGTGAAAATTCATTACCCGACTACGGTTCGGTAGTCTCTGTGAACCGCCCGGTGCAATTTGTTGTTAAATACTGTTTTTGGGCATTACTTCATCTAAATAATCGTAAAATTCGTCAGGTGTCTTTTCCCGTTTGCCCATTTCATTTTCCATTGATTGTGAAATATTAGCGATTTTTTTCTCTAAAACATGTTGAAGACATCTTGGAACATGTTGACCAAAATGCCTATATATTCGAACACAATTGTAGCAGTCACCATGGAATTCACACCTCACATTTGGGCATGTGCATTCCTTAGATTCGTCTGAGGCTATGAACTCACGCAACGCTTTAATAATTTGAACGAACTCTTCTTTAGATTTTGCCATTTTTTGTCTCCAAGAGAACGTGGAATCAAACCTTGATTTGTGATTAAGATAAGTTTAAGTTGCTTACATTAACAATTTAACTAACTGAACTCAAACGGTTTGTTAACCAGGGATGGCAGTCATGATGCCTGCGGCATGCTGTGCCACCATAATTCGCACTTACTGCAGAGACTACCCTCGAACTCGGCGATTAGCACGCCGTCGAGAACCATCCGAGGCAGTGGATCACCGGGCTTTCGTGCTACAAGGTTTGTTCCGGTGGATTTGGTCCAGATTTGAAAGAGCTCTTCGGAGGCAACTTGGTAGGTTACGTGCCAGTGGGCGACGCCACCCTGGGGAGTAGACGCCAAGACCTCATGTGTGACGCGTACATCCTCCTGTAGTTTCACACGGCGCCAATACGCGGCAAGCTGTGCATGGCCGCGCTGGAAGTCAAACGGCGTGTTGTAATACTCGCCGTTTGAGGTGAATAGAGCGCAAAACATTGATTCGTCACGTTGCTCCCAGGCTTCTTTGTAGCCTTGCATGAGCTAATCAATTCATGGTTTTCTGATAACTAAGCTGGTTATAATTGCCGAGTTATTTACTTATTTATGGACAGCCCCAATTTTTTCCAACTTTTCCCCTTAGATTTTCCTTCTTCCGCCTCATTCCCAGGAAGTTACTGATTGGAGGGACTCATTATCTCAATCGTCAAGTTTTCCGGGCCGTTAAAAAAGGCAATCCGGTAGCCGGTGATATCTGTTGGTAAGGTTGTGAAATGATAGCCTTGGCCTGTCAGGCGTTGGTATTCTGTGTCGACGTTGTCCACTGCAATGCCGATATGATGAAATCCGAGAGGTTTAATGTTCTTATCATGCAGCAGGGGTTCATTCTCTCTGGCCAAGCGCAGGTTGATGGTCGTACCCCCAAGATCAAGCGCGGCGCCTGGGGACCCACTAAATGGTCTTCGCTCTATCAGTGCCGTGTCGAAATTTTGGGTGAAAAAGTCGATCATGCCTTCAAGGTCCCTGCAGATGATATGAAGGTGGTCAAATCGATAGCTCATATCAATTCTCCTGTTGATAGTTTCCGGTTAGCGCTATTTGGTCTTATTTATGGAATGTCCCGCATATTTCCAGGAAGGTAATGCCGTTTTGCTCTTGCCATCTGCCCGTGTTGTTTCTCTTAAAAGTGTGTTTTTGACCCTAAAAATGGCCAGTTAAGGCCTTATCTGACGCGAATTTAAAACGTTTTATCTATTATATCAAGATGTTCCTGTGGCCCGACCCTCATTCTCATAGCAATCCTGCGCTTCTTGCTCACTCATGAGTGTTAGGTCTCCTTCAGAACCCCAGGAACCGCGAGCATCCGCATCGATAATGATATAGCCATTCGGGCACCAATAAAGAGGCTCCGTCGCTTCAAAGCCGCAGTGCTTAGAGTGATCGGAGTCGGCTTCGCCGCACTTTGGGAAATAAGCATACTTTACGTTAA
>CAYTAQ010000264.1:0-3129 GCA_964435695.1 uncultured Desulfobacterales bacterium
CAAAAATTCAATGCATTAATTGAAGAACAGAAGCGGCAATTGGAGAAGATTTCAAGCTTAACGGCAGAACAGGCGAAAGAACTGTTAATCAGAGCAATGGAAAATGAGGCGCGGTACGAAGGCGCCAAGCTTATAAAACGGATAGAAAACGAAACAAAGGAAAATGCCGATAAAAAGGCCAAAAAAATTATTGCAACAGCGATTCAGCGATATGCCGGCGACTATGTTGCCGAAAGAACGGTTTCTGTTGTTAGTTTGCCAAGTGATGAAATGAAAGGACGTATCATCGGGCGGGAGGGCAGAAACATCCGTGCCCTGGAGGCTGCAACAGGAATTGATCTTATTATTGACGATACACCCGAGGCCGTCATTCTTTCGGGTTTTAATCCGGTCCGAAGGGAAATCGCCAGGCTGTCTCTTTTGAAACTTATCTCAGACGGCCGTATTCATCCGGCCCGAATAGAGGATGTTGTCGAGAAAGTGGGACAGGAAGTCGCTGTGGCAATCAAAGAAGCGGGTGAGCAGGCAGCCTTTGATTTGGGCGTTCACGGAATCCATAGTGAACTCATCAAGTATATCGGTCAACTCAAATTTCGATCGAGTTATGCCCAAAATGTTTTACAGCATTCCATCGAAGTCGGATTTTTAAGCGGTATTATGGCAGCGGAACTGGGGCTCAAGGAAAAGCTGGCGCGACGCATGGGCTTGCTGCATGACATCGGCAAGGCAATCGACCATGAGGTGGAGGGGCCGCATGCGCTGATCGGATCCAGACTCGCAAAAAAATTCGGTGAATCCGCCAATGTCGTTCATGCCATTGCAGCACATCATGAGGATGTGCCCCCTTCTACGGTATATGATGTGCTGGTGCAGGCTGCTGATGGCCTTTCCGGTGCGCGACCGGGTGCCAGAAAGGAACTGCTGGAGAATTACATCAAGCGGTTGGAGGACCTGGAAGCCATCGCCAATTCATTTAACGGTGTATCCAATACATACGCCATTCAGGCGGGCAGGGAACTCAGGGTTATTGTTGAAAGTGATAAAATTTCCGACGAAGAATCGACGCTGTTGAGCAAAGACATCGTCAAGAAAATTGAAGAATCCCTTACATTTCCCGGCCAAATAAAGGTTATGGTGATTCGAGAGACCCGGGCGGTGGAGTTTGCCAATAAATAAGGGATTCCAGGGTTTATCGGGTTCATTGGGTTAAATGATGATTTTGAATTCTCAATTCTCAATTTTGAATTTTTAATTAGCTCATGGCTCACAGCTGATAGAAGGTAATAGGGAATCAATCCCGTTGCAATGACCTACAACCTATGAGCTATCAGCAATGAGCCATGAGCTGTTTCGTTAATGTGTTTTCCTGAGAGGGCCTAATAATGAGCGTTATTGATATCCTGGAAGAACGCGGTTTTGTTGAACAAAAGACAAATGAAGAAGAACTGAGAGAACTGTTCGAGAGGGAGTCCGTGACATGCTATATCGGTTTTGATCCGACGGCGCCGAGCCTCCATGTCGGAAGCCTTGTACCGATCATGTCGCTTGCACATATGCAGAGAAACGGACACAGGCCCATTGCACTGGTCGGCGGTGGTACAGGACTCGTAGGCGATCCCAGCGGCAAAACGGAAATGAGAAAGTTTATGACCATGGAAACGATTGAAGAAAATGCCGTTGCCATTAAAAAACAGCTTTCCAGATTTATTGATTTTAATGATAACAAGGCATTGCTGATGAATAATGCCGATTGGCTGGTCAAGTTGAATTATATTTCGCTATTAAGAGATATCGGAAGGCATTTTAGTGTCAACCGGATGATCAAAACAGAAAGCTGCAAGTTGCGCCTCGAATCGGAAGAAGGGCTTAGCTTTATAGAGTTTAATTATATGATTTTACAAGCCTATGACTTTCTAGAGCTTTTCGCTGCATGTGACTGCAAGGTTCAAATGGGAGGCAGCGATCAGTGGGGAAATATTGTTGCCGGTATAGAACTGATTCGAAAAATAAAAAGAGGGGCGGCTTACGGTATTACATTTCCGCTGATAACGACCAGTAACGGTGAAAAAATGGGCAAGACTGCCGGCGGCGCCGTGTGGCTCAACGCTGACAGGACAAGCCCCTATGAATATTATCAGTATTGGGTCAATACGGACGACAAGGATGTGGCAAGATTTCTGGCGCTGTTTACATTTTTGCCCATGGAGGAGATAGGGGGGACAGATTCCCTGAAGGGGGCTGATCTGAATGCCGCCAAATCGATTTTAGCCTATGAAACGACACAGATCGTTCATGGGGAAGCCGAAGCCCAAAAGGTATTTTATTCATCCATGAGCATGTTCGGAAAGCGGGCGATACCCAAAACGGTTCTTCCTTCAAGCACGATTCCCAGGGATACGGCAGGATTTGATGATCAATCGGTTCCGTATGCTGAAATTGCACTGCATGTTTTCAAAGAAGGAGTGCCTGCATTTAAGCTGTTTCAGATGGCAGGATTATGTAATTCGGGTGGCGCTGCAAGAAGGCTTATCGAGCAGGGCGGTGCATATTTCAATGGGACCCGTATTGATGTATTCGATCAAATGATTTCTGACAGAGATTTGAATGATGGTGAAATGATGCTTCGATCCGGGAAAAAGAAATTTTGTAAGGTTATCACTAAGGCTTAGGACCTTGAATCCTCGACCCCTTAAAAAGCAGTTATAATGAAGAAACGTCGATTCGTACAAATAACCCTTGACAACCCCTCGGGCGGGGTGTAAAAACCAGCTCGTTTTGCATTTTGGAGCTGCTCTTGGATTTAAAAATAATTTGAAAAATCAGTTTAAAATGCTTGA
This sequence comes from uncultured Desulfobacterales bacterium, assembly GCA_964435695.1. Lineage (GTDB taxonomy): Bacteria > Desulfobacterota > Desulfobacteria > Desulfobacterales > B30-G6 > CAYTAQ01. The sequence goes on from CAYTAQ010000264.1 coordinate 2,838, forward strand.
CAGGGAAAATGAAAAAGATTATATATAATACTTTCCTTTCTTGGGAAAGCGGCTTGTTGAAAAAATAAAAAGTTAAAAAAAGTGTTGACAAGAAGAGCAGGCTAAGTATATATTATCTCTTTTTGTATTATAAGGATTTCGCCGATTTTAACGGCGGGTCCGGCTTGATCTTTGAAAACTAAATAGTGACACATTTGAGAGTTGGGTCTTTGTTAATTCGTTGCTTTTAATAGCAACTGATACAATTTAATTGGAGAGTTTGATCCTGGCTCAGAATGAACGCTGGCGGCGT
>CAYTAQ010000265.1:0-3123 GCA_964435695.1 uncultured Desulfobacterales bacterium
AACAGAATTACGCAGGTGATTATGTGCTTGTTTGTATTCAGCACCATGATACTCACCACGTCGATCAGCGCTACTTCAGAAGAAATCGAAACTTCCATTGAGTCTGAAGCAGGGTTTTATTACACCATTCAGAGAGGTGATACCCTCTGGGATTTATCGGATAGTTTTTTTGATACACCCTGGTTCTGGCCTGAGCTGTGGCATGAAAACGACCAAATTCCCAACCCGCACCGGATTTATCCCGGCGAACGCATACGACTCTTTCAAAAGAAAGGGACGGATACCTTTACATTGAAGATGCCTGACCAGGATCTTCTGACACAAGAAAGCGCCGCCGATACAGAGCTCGAGACGGAAGATGTTCAACCTGCTGAAGCGCCCAAGAAAGAAATCCTGTATTATTTATACCCGGCCATCGATGCCATCGGTTTTATCCGCAAAGAACCGGCAAAGCCGCTTGGATTCATTTTTAATGTCAAAGATGACAAAATCCTGGTCAATGAAGGGGATACCGTCTACATCAATTATGCGGACAAGGAAGGCTCTCCAGTGATGCAGGGGAGTCGTTATGCGGTTTACAGAAAATTGGACCCGACCAGTGACCGCAAGCAAAATAGAATGCTTGGCAGCCAGTATCATGTGCTTGGAATTGTTGAAGTCGTCAAAATGGAAGCGGATTTTTTCATAGCCAAGGTTGTAAAATCTTTTCGTCACATTGAGCTCAATGATTTTATTTTGCCTTATATGGTGCGTTCACCGAAAATACCGATTACCGACAGCGTCAAGGACCTGGTTGGAAGGATTGTCTTATCCGAAGAGCACCAGAAACTCATCGGTGATTTTACAGTCGCCTTCATCGATAAGGGTCAAGATGACAATGTGGCACCGGGTCAAATTTACAATATTTTCTACCAGGAAAAAAAGAATTTAAATACTAAGGGGAAAAAATCGGTAGTGCTTCCGCCCGTCGATTACGGCAAACTGATCGTGTTGCACTCGGAAAAGAACGTATCAACGGTCCTGGTAACCCAAACAGATAAAGCCGCCTTTCCCGGATCCCTAATCAGAACCCCGGTGGACTGAGACGATTAAAAGCCGGACCCGCAGGATCCGGCTTTTAATATTGTTCCCAGGTAACCCGCATCACTTCCTGATAGGTTGTTATGCCGGCCAAAAACTTCTGAATGGCATTATCCCGCATGGAAATCATGCCCTCCTCAACGGCTTTGTCCCGGATCAGTTCCAAATCGGTGTTTTCGGTTGTGAGCTTCCGTAGATTTTCTGAAAATGAAAGAACCTCGTGCACACCCGTCCTGCCCCGATAACCGGTTCCGCGACATCGTTGGCATCCGGCCCCCCGATAAACGGTGATATCATCGGGCTGCCCCACATTCAAACCCATCGTCTTCAGATCCGAGGTATGGATTTGGAAAGATTCTTTGCAATAATCGCAGATCTTTCTCACAAGCCGCTGCGCAACGATACCTCGCAACGTGGCCTGGATTAGAAATGGCGGAATCCCGAGATCCAGCAACCGGACAACAGAGGACGACGCGTCATTGGTGTGGAGGGTCGAAAGAACCAAATGCCCGGTCAGTGCCGCTTGAACCGCATTCTCGGCCGTCTCCAGATCCCGCATCTCTCCAATCATAATGACGTCCGGATCCTGCCTTAATATATTTCTCAATATGGATCCGAACGTGATGCCGACAACATGATTCACGGCGATTTGATTGAAATCTTCGTGAATCATTTCGATGGGATCTTCAACCGTCGTGATATTGATATCAGGGCTGGACAGGTATCGTAATGTGGAATACAGGGTTGTCGACTTGCCGCTTCCCGTGGGCCCGCAAACCAGGACAATACCATTGGGTATGCTGATGAATTTATTGTAACGGATTAAATCGGTGGATGTGAACCCCAGTTGATCCAGCTCCTGAAAGAGAATATCCGGGTCCATGATTCGCATGACGACCTTTTCCCCAAAAGCCGTGGGAATGATGGACACTCTGATCTCCGCTGCTACGCCTTCCTTGTCGGTTTTAATACGCCCGTCCTGGGGTCGCCGCTTTTCAGCCATGTCAAGCCGTGAAAGATTCTTGATCCGGCTGACAATGGCTGAATGGACATTTTTGGGAATTTTATAAACCGTATGCAGGACACCGTCGATGCGCATCCTGACAATACTCGTTTTTCTCTTGGGTTCAATATGGATGTCGCTGGCTCGCTGATCCAGCGCATACGAAAAGAGGTGGCTTACAGCATTGACAATGTGCTGGTCATTGGAAGGCAATTCATCCGCAGACTTCAACTGAACATACTGCTCCAGGTTCCCCAAATCCACCAGGGGCGCAGCAAATTGATTTTCGGCAGCTGCAATAGAGCGTTTGAATCCAAAAAATTCATTGATGTGCCGGATGATATCGGTTTTTGAGCTCACCACCGCCGTAATCTCGAGATGGGTTGCCCTGGCGATATCTTCCAAAACTTCGACATTGAATGGATTCGGTGTGGCCACAGTCAAACGACCATCCCTGACGGATATCGGAAGCACCAGGTGCTTCAAGGCGAAGGTGCGCGGAATGGTGGTGGTTACGATATTGAGATCCAGCTTGACAGGATCGATCTTTTTATAAGGAACGCCCCATTCGTCAGCCAGCGCCTGGTAGGTATTTTCCTCATCCAGCAGAATGGAAGGTGTATCCATCCGCTTCAATTTAAGTGAATCAATTACATCGATAAAGGTCACCGGGGAATCGACTCTGAGCGGTGTCGCTCCGCTGCTTTTTTTTCTCGCTCTGACCTCTTCCAGCTTTTTCTTTAAGTTATTGCTTTTGGATAAAATCTCTTTGGCCTGACTCTTTGTGATAAGACGCCCTTTAACGAGAACATTGCAGATGTTTGCATCCGATAGAGGATCTTTCAAATCAATGGTCATTTTCATTCCGGTATTTATAAAATTCTGCGAAAGATGAATACGGACTAAGCAATATTATAATTTATATTCGTTGTCCAGTGTTATCATGATTAATAAGAACCGCAGAATATCGAACAAGGAATTTCGCTTTTTAACGCTGAATCCCTGTTCAATTCTCATAGTACTTACATTCTGTCAGTATT
>CAYTAQ010000266.1:0-3085 GCA_964435695.1 uncultured Desulfobacterales bacterium
CAAACCCCAGAACTTACACTGCACGGTCCCTTCGGGTGCTACATCAAAACCATCCTGCACCTCCAGCGAAGTATGGGTGACATTATCGACAATACCCACCGTAAAATGGTTTCTGGGCGTTTCGGTCTTTAAATTATCGAATACCGCTTTGGTCATGGCAGGGTTGAATTCCTTGGAACTCAAACCATAGCGGCCATTGACCAGGACCGGCATTTCACCGCCGCGTTCCATAAAGACCGTACATACGTCCATATAAAGCGGATCCCCCAGGGCACCTTTTTCTTTTGTCCGGTCCAGAACCGCAATACGTTTGGCTGTTTTCGGCAGGGTATTCAAAAGATCCTCCGCAGAAAAAGGTCGATAGAGTCTCACCTTAAGCAATCCGACCTTCTCTCCCTGCTTCACCAGATGATTCACGACCTCTTCAATGGTTTCACAGGATGATCCCATGGAGATAATGACATGCTCGGCACGTGGATCGCCCACATAATCAAAAAGATGATAGGCTCTGCCCGTGAGCTTACTGACCTTTTCCATGTACCGGCTCACAATGCCGGGCAGCTTCAGATAATAGGGGTTGGCAGCTTCGATTCCCTGAAAATAGACGTCCGGATTCTGGGCCGTTCCTCTGAGCTCGGGCCTTTCAGGGTTCACTCCCCTGGACCGGAATGCTGCAATTGCATCCCAGTTGGTCAGCTTTGCCATATCCGCGTAATCGATCATTTCAACTTTTTGGATCTCGTGGGAGGTTCGAAACCCGTCGAAAAAATGCACAAACGGCAAACTCGCTTCAATGGAAGACAAATGCGCCACAAGGCTCAAATCCATGACCTCCTGAACCGAAGCAGATGCCAGGGCCGCAAACCCTGTCTGTCGAACCGCCATGACATCCTGATGATCGCCGAAAATGGAGAGTGCATGTCCGGCGACAGACCGGGCGGTGACATGAAAGACACAGGGCAAAACTTCACCGGCGATCTTATACATGTTCGGAATCATCAAAAGAAGCCCCTGGGAAGCGGTAAAGGTCGTTGTCAACGCGCCTGCGGCAAGGGAACCATGAACTGCCGCGGCCGCGCCTGCTTCAGACTGTAGCTGCCGGACCACCATGGTCTGTCCGAAAATATTTTTCAGGTCGTTTGCCGCCCACTCATCGCATAATTCCCCCATTGGAGAAGATGGCGTTATCGGATAAATGGCGGCGGCATCACTCATGGCATATGCTACATAAGCAGCTGCGGTATTTCCATCAATTGTCTTCATTTTTGTTCCCATCGAAATACTCCTTTTTGAATTTGTTTCTAAATCGAATCTTTAAAGTTATCGAATAAAGTTTTTTTTATCAAGAAATATAAGATCGCGTAACGTTTTTTAGGTCTTCTCCCAATTAGTCGGGAGAATGGGTCCAAGGATTCGTGGGTTCAAAGATTTCACTCGAACCCTGGAATCCTGGAATCCTTGAATCCTGAATTTGTTCAACTCAACAGTCCCTCGAAAAAATCATTTCCCTTGTCGTCCACGAGTATGAACGCCGGAAAATCTCTCACGGTAATTTGAAAAATCGCCTCCATTCCCAGCTCACCGTATTCGAGAACCTCCATGGCGGTGATGCATTCTTTACCCAGTCTTGCCGCAGGTCCCCCGATGGAGCCGAGGTAGAAACCACCGTATTTCCGGCAGGCATCGGTCACAATTTCTGAACGATTCCCTTTTGCGAGCATCACCAGTGAACCGCCACGTTTTTGAAAAATCGGTACATAGGGATCCATGCGGGCGGCGGTTGTCGGACCGAAGGATCCTGCAGCATATCCCACGGGCGTTTTCGCCGGTCCTGCATAATAAATGATATGATCTTTAAAATAGGGCGGCAAGTCCTCTCCCCGGTCCAGGCGTTCCTTTATTTTTGCATGGGCAATATCCCTTGCCACAACGATTTTACCGGATAGGAGCAGGGGTGTTTTAACCGGATAGCGGGTCAGAATGGCACGAATTTTATCCATCGACTGGTTCAAATCGATCCGAACGGCTGTTTCATCCGCCGATTTGATTTCCGGAAGAAATCGCCCTGGTTCCGTTTCCAGTTTTTCCAAAAAAACACCCTCTCTGGTCACTTTTGCTTTGATATTCCGGTCCGCACTGCAGCTCACGCCTAAACCAATAGGACAGGATGCAGCATGTCGAGGCAGGCGAATGACCCGGGTATCGAGGCAGAAATATTTCCCGCCGAATTGGGCCCCAATTCCCAATGCCCTGGAATGCTTGAGAAGTGCTTCTTCCAGTGCAATATCCCGGAAGGCATGACCGGTTTCGCTCCCTTTCACCGGAAGCCCATCCAAATACCCGGCACTCGCCAGTTTCACCGTCTTTAAATTGAATTCCGCGGACATGCCGCCCACAACAAACGCCAAATGGTATGGCGGGCAGGCCGCGGTCCCTAACGATTTCATCTTTGCGACCATAAATTTTACCAATGAATCCGGATTCAGCAATGCCTTGGTCTCTTGAAATAAATACGTCTTATTGGCGGATCCGCCGCCTTTTGCGATAAATAAAAATTGATACCCATTACCTTTGGTGGCATACAGTTCGATTTGCGCCGGAAGATTACATCCCGTATTTTTCTCTTCATACATGGAAAGGGGCGCGTTCTGAGAATAGCGAAGGTTGTTGTTCAGGTAAGCATTGTAAACACCCTCGGATAAAGCCGCCTCATCATCTCCGCCTGTCCAGACGTACTGGCCTTTCTTGCCGATGATAACTGCCGTGCCGGTATCCTGGCAAAGGGGAAATTCACCCTCTGCAGATATCACGGCATTTTTCAGCATCTCCAGCGCCACAAACCGGTCGTTTCCCGTTGCTTCCGCATCCTTGAAAATGGCGGCGACCTTTTCCAAATGGGTGGTCCTCAAAAGGTGCGACACATCGCGAAATGCCGTCTCTGAAAGTTGCCTCAGAGCCTGTGGCGAAATTTTTAATATTTCGTGATCTTCGAAGGTGCCAAGGGATATGCCGTTTTTTGTCAGCAGCCGGTATTCAGTGGCTTCCTCTCTTAAAGGGAAGATTTCCTGAAAATCAAATTCGTTCA
>CAYTAQ010000267.1:0-3072 GCA_964435695.1 uncultured Desulfobacterales bacterium
AATACCGTGACTGGGTCCTGACATGTTCGCGTGAATATCTACGTCTCAAACACGATACTGAAAAGGGCAAGAAATCTTTCCTCAATGCCTACGGTGCAACCAGCGAAGCGGAATTTTTCGCCGTTGCCACAGAGCAATTCTTCGACCGGCCGCGGTTAATGATTGAGCAGGCACCTGATCTTTATCGCGTTTTGCAGGAATACTACCGTCAGGATCCCTCCAAACGCGTGTCCCGGAATAGCTGCAGAGGGGGAAAATTAAAATAAAGCTTCTTGCAGAACCTCGTGAAGTTGACTGAAAATGGAATACTAAGCATGCGCTTTTTTATAAAAGATAACGAAAGGGCGGAATGACGATGCTGATCAAGGCAAACGGGATAGGGATTCATTGTGAATTGAAGGGAAAACCGGGCGCACCGGTGGTGGTTCTGAGTCACTCCCTTGCTTCGAGCATGGTGATGTGGGAACCGCAGCTCGATATTTTGGAAGATAATTTCAGGGTGCTGCTATACGATATGCGGGGGCACGGCAGCAGCGAAGTGGTCAAGAGTTCCTGCACGCTGGAGCTGCTGGGAAAGGATGTTATCGGTCTGCTGGATGCTTTGGACATCGAAAGCGCACACTTCATAGGGCTTTCCATCGGCGGCATGATCGGCCAGGGCCTGGCGCTGGATCATGCGGATCGACTGCTGAGTTTAGTCCTGTGCGATACGGCACCCATCTTGCCGGAGGAGGCCAAACTACCTTTCGAAGCCCGCATGAACCAGGCCCGGGAATTCGGCATGGCGTCTCTGGCTGAAGAGACGCTGGCGCGATGGTTTACAGCGCCGTTTCTCGCAAAAAATCCGCCGATCGTGAACCGGATTCGCAGGCAGATACCGGCAACTTCCGTGAAAGGTTTTATCGGCTGCAGCCAGGCGATTATGGGGCTCGATTATCTTGATCGACTGTCGGAGATAAACCTGGACACGCTCATTATCGTGGGCGAGGACGACAGTGAAACTATGGTTGCCGGCTCAAAAGTTATGCACGCTGAAATCCGCAATTCCGATCTGGTGGTGCTGTCACCTGCCGCGCATCTTTCCAACATCGAACAGGCCGAAGAGTTCAACAGCGCCATTTTCGGTTTTTTAAAAAACCATTAGCGTTTATCAGAATACCGTTCCGAAATGAAAAAATGAATAACGGGTTACCCAGCAGTATTAAGTGATTTAGCACAGACTAATCCATTACTTGTCAAAGAATTGGGAAAGCTACCAGAACTTCAAGACGGTGTATCAGAAAAGGAAATGTCTGCCCTTAATAATATCGTTGACCCGTAAACATATGATCTCTGGTATTTATCTGCTACGGACAACATTTTGGCGATGTTGTGTTTTTCGGATATCATCGGAAATCACAGGAAAATTAAGAAGAGGAATATGGTAAAAGATAAAAATCTTAACACAAAGCGATTCACGGAGATGAAATGAAAACATTTTTTAAGGTGATATTTATTGGACTTATCGTAATTATTGCAGGTGTTATCGGAATTACAACTTATCAGTTTAACACATACAAACCTCATGCAGTTACCCAAAAAGCAAACTCGGAAAATTTAAAATATTTTCAGGAATCCTACAATGATTGCCGTAATAGTTTTCTTGCTGAAGCAGCTGAAATAAAGGGGATTTATAAAAATGTGAATATCTCAAATCTTAAAATAGAGAGCAAATCAGACCCGGACTTAACCATTGACTATTGTTATATCCCGGCTCAAAAGACATTTGAGAGACTTTTTGTTTTAACTTCAGCGACACACGGAGTTGAAGGATATGTCGGCAGTGCAGTCCAACAGATGTTTTTAAAAGAGCTAACAAAAAAAATTAGTCTGGATAATTTGGGACTGCTTTTAATTCATGGAGTTAATCCTTATGGGTTTAAATATAAAAGAAGGGTTACAGAAAATAATGTCGACCTGAACCGTAACTGTTCAACAGATAAAACGCTTTTTGAATCTCTAAATTCCGGATATTCAGACTTGAACGGGATGTTGAATCCAACTCAAAAAGTAAATATTAAAAGCATTGCATCTTTTTCCTAGCCCTATGAAAGACAAAAAAAAGAAAGAAAAAATTGAAAACATTTTTTCAGGAATCCACATAGACTGGGGAGATGAAAACGATTTTTATACAGTTACAGGGGATTTTACCACATATGTCGGGCAGATCATTCCCGAAAAATGCTATCTGACCATGACATTTGAATTCGGGACTCTAGACAGTCAGGTGACCATGGGCTCTATCAAATCTCTGCATAATGTTATCCTGGAAAACCAGGGGGCACACTTCGGTTATCAATCAAAAGAAGATGAAGAAGGTGTTAAAAATCGATACGTTGAAGGATATTATCCTTCAAGCAGATCTTGGAGGTCAAAAGCCATTATGGATGCAAGAAAGACCCTTTTGCAGGCTGTAAAAAAATACCAGGAAATTGATAAAGATTAAGTATTCTCTATCAGGTATCGTCCGCTAAACTTTTCTGGAGGCATTCCGTGGAATAATTTATTGATCTTCTTGCCACGTATTAAATAGCAGAACACCGCATCTGTGTATCGAACATCATGTAAAGATCTCTGTCATTGATCGCACGCATTTAGAGGCTTAAGAAACCTGTGATCTCTCCTATGACTATTTACCTGCGCCAAATTGAAGATCTCTGGCATGTACATGCTACAGACATAATTTTGGAAGAGTTGTGTTTTCTGGATATCATAGGGTCAAATCCATTTTGGAGGATATTCCTTTTTTTGCATTTTTGTTGGAAATACGATATCTGTATGGTAAATTGAGTGGCGATTGGTTGTGATCTCATTTACGGATCACAGGTTTTTTAACGGCTTGTAATTGCATCATATTCTCAATTTTATCACCGCTGATGAATATTCAGAAATAAGGGTGTAATAAAGAAAAATTTGTTTTATGGCCGGGTTAATAATCATTTCCATTATATATATTATGCACAATTCTGCTTTGGTGTATTGCGGATAAAAGAGGGGCAAATACCAAATATTGGGCTGTTATGGGGACTGTTT
>CAYTAQ010000268.1:0-3061 GCA_964435695.1 uncultured Desulfobacterales bacterium
AAATAATCCACCTCAAGTAAAAATATTATACCAATATCATAGGATATGTCAAAGCATGGTAACACATCCAAAAAAAATACATTTAGAGCACATTCATTTGTTATAAACAGATTCCGTGCCCAGTTTGGTGAATACGACCTCGGAGAGCTGTCGATTGATAATATTCTGGACTTCATGAACCAACTCACCGAAGGCCGAAAACCTCAAACCAAGCGGGGCCGATTTTCCCAGCTCTCTTCCTTTTTCAATTTCGTTCGCAACAATATCGATCCTGAACTCAGGAACCCGTGCGACAGGCCTATGATTCACAAGCTGTATCGGGAAAGGGTGCCTTTAAGATGGAAAATCATCGATAAGGTAACCTGGGGAAGATCATTTCCGGCGCCCCCTTTTACCGCCACCGCCTCGACCGCGGCCTCCTCCTGTTCCATCCCTTCGACCTTTTCCACTACCTCGTCCTAAACCCCTTCCAACATTTTTTCCTCCGGAGGTGTTTTCATTATCCTTCTTATTTCGCCCACTGCTTTCGGAGCCGTCATGATTCGTTTCCTTGTTTGTCTCTTTTTGCATGATACTCTCCATTCCTTGGGTTTCTTCATTTAACAGCCTGCCAGATGGTAATAAGGCTATCGACGGTTGTCTTGTTTTTCTGGAAACTGATTTTGATTTTTCAAATAATTCACCGCAATAGGGAATGCGTTTCAAACGCAATTCGTTCTCCACGCCGGACACAAATGCTCACCGCAGGCTGCGAGATATTGAGCCTGGACGCCAATGCCACCATGGCAAATCCCAATTCCCTGACCGTCCAGTAGCACAAAAGACTTCTCGTTTTGACCTTGACGGGCTGCTTTCCTGCCTGAAATATTTCATCCGGTCCGATGGGAAAAATCTCAGCAAGTCCGCCTGCCAATGATCCGGTAATGAAAAAGATTCCGTTCACCAGGCCTTGATAGGCAACGCAACGCGCCCGTTTGGGCGGAGTGACCGCATCGAACAGGAAATTCGCAGAAGCCAGGCTGAATCCGGACCAAACCAATCCGCTGTAGATCTGGATCGTCTAAGGAATTGGCGGAAAGTGAAAACCTGGTCCGGCATGATCTTGAATTCAGGGTCGGAATACTTTGCAAGCCAGCGCACGGAATTCAGTCGTGCCAGAAAGGCCATTGAGAAAGTCACCCAAAACCCCCATTCCGGAATGCCGGCCTTTGCGAAGATATGCAAGATGACACCGGCAATCAAAAGAGCGATAAAGGTGCTCATCCCGATCAAACGGTTGCGCCGGCCGAAATAACGCCCCCGGATATCCGCCGGCACAAGGTCGCCAATCAGATTGTTCCAAACCGGCAAAACAGCTCCATTGGCCGTCTGATAGACCATGATTAATGCCAATAGATAAAGGACCGGCGAGGATCCTTTTCCGAAAAAAAATGGGATCAGTGCCATGGGAATGAGAGTCAAGGCCTGGATTGCGGCGCCGACAATGACCACCCATCGCCGGCTGCGAATGCGGTCCATATTGATAGCTCCTGCCCATTGCATAACGGCTCCGAACAGTTGCGGTAAACTGGCCAGCAAGCCAACTTGCAATGTGCTGGCGTGCAGAAAAATTCCGAATAGGCCCAGATAGGTCTCACCGCTGCCCATCATCACTGCGTGGGATACCCCGTCTTTTATCGACGCCTTTAATGCAGGCATGTCTTCTATCTTTGAATTATCTGTCATCTCAATATGTTGTAGGTTAGTCATGATTAGAATACCCGGATCATGTGGCGTGAATTGAACCGGCAATAGTGGGCGCATTCCCCGCAGCTTGCTGCGGGCAGCCTTAAATCCGTAAACGAGACTGTATATGTTGATACACAGAAGCGGTCAATCTATTTTACAGATTTCTACGGATCACAACCCACCCCAACATAAGAGAATAGAAATGCAATTCGACGAACATTGGTAAAATGTGTCGTATTACAAATCAGCACGCTTTCAATGAAATGATGATGAACGGAGTTTACATTAGGAATAGCGGCGCAACAATGAACGCATAATTCATGGGCGTTACTCTTAGCACAGTGGGTGAAGCAGAATGGAGTTCAGACGGCCTTTGCCCTTTTTTCAATGATCGCCAGGATCTTTTCGATGATAGGGAATGTTCCATAGGTCTTCCGAAGCTCGTCCGCTAGCTTTTGCGCCGGCGGCATGACCGATGCGGCCATGTCCTGCAAGGTCTTTAAGACAAGTCTGGGCTTGATCGCGACGGCTTTGCCGAACCGCACCCAGTGCCTCCGCTGGATCCAGGACGGTCGGTTTTCCCCACCGATCCTCATGGCCTGTCTTTCCGTCAAATCCGGATAGATCTGCATGCAGATCAGATCGTAGAAGGGGGCGAGGCGAGGCTCTCGGTCCGTGAAGAGCATGGCCAAATTTTTAGCATGGGCGTCAACGTTGCCGATCAGAAAATTGAAAATAGTCCAGCGCAAAAGGGCCATGCGATAATTAGGGGGATTCATCCTTTTTCTTGCTCTAATATTACCGATAGGGAATAAAAGCGGTCTTGAGTCGCAAAGGGAGACATTCATTTTTCACCTCAGGCTGGCCTTCTTGGCGCGGCTCGCCTTTTCTATAGTATAAAGATGAGCCGAATAAACAGTGGGGATGTTATCCTGTTTTGTCCTGAAAGGTGCCTAATAAGCACAAATTGCGACCTTTTTTCAATGCACCCTATATGCACCCCCAAATTAAAGACTGTTTTGTCGTGTAAAATTTGTTTCACAACAAAAAAAATCAGAATTCATCTCAAAATAAATTAAATTTGATCCCTGTAATACAAGGTGCTTGAATAATGAACTCGAAACCCATAAAAAAACATGGGTTATAAGAAAATTCGTCAAGTCAACAAGGCTTAGACTTGACAATATATTTCGAAACACATAGTATATTTATGGGTTATATAATTTTATGTCAAGGACGCTATCATGAAACATGAAGAGTTTTTCCGTAAGCATCCGATATTCACCAGCGCGGAGTTAATTGAACATCTGTCGAACAGTGGGAAGGTCGGTTC
>CAYTAQ010000269.1:0-3057 GCA_964435695.1 uncultured Desulfobacterales bacterium
TAACACCTTTCAATTAGGGTATCTTGGGGACGTCCGTTACATATTTACATTTGAAATTTGATGTCATGCTTCTGCTAACGACAAAACCAACAAACCAAGCGTAAAGGACACGAAAGTTTTTTTCAAAGGTCTTAGCATGCACCATCAATAAAAAACCCTTTGCATTTTATTAACTTTTGTGATTATTTAAAAATTCTTCCTTCGGGTCTATTTTTCAAAAAAAATTATACACTATTTCCTATTAGTTACAAGCTGGGACAAATTGAGCATGCACCACCAACTACGAAACCCTAATTTCTATGTCGTCTTTATCGGCGATCTTCTCCTCATGTGCTGCGCGTTGACGGGTGCGTATTTGATCCGTTTTGAATTTGAATTGTCAGAGAATATAGGACAAATTTTGGCACTTTTGCCGATTGTTTTACCGGTCAAAACGCTTGTCTTTATCTTGATGCACCTTTATCGCGGTATGTTTCGCTATGCCGGCCTTTCCGATATGCTGACTTTGTTTAACGCAACGCTTATTTCAACCTTTGCCGTCATTTCCATTGTTTTCATTACCTGTCGTTTTGAGGGCTTTTCTCGTGCGGTATTTATTTTAGACGCCGGATTGACTTTTGTTTTTATCGGAGGATTCCGGATGGCAATACGAATAATACTCCAAAAAGTTGAAAAGGAAAGAGCCAACGGCCGTCGCTCCTTTGGTTTGATTCGTCCCATAAACGGCAAGCCGACCTTTATCCTTGGTGCTGGAAATGCCGGCGAAAAAGCGCTGCGTGAGGTGGAGGACAACCCCAGTCTCCATTACCGTGTTGTGGGATTTTTGGACGATGATGTGCACAAAATCGGACGATCCATCCATGGCATTCCGATCTTGGGGAATATAGATTCATTAGAAAAGCATGCAAAAAAATACAATGTGGAGGACGCTCTGATCGCAGTTCCATCCTCTACCGGGACCCAAATGCGCCGGATCGTGGAGGTATGTAAGCAAAGTGGCCTGCGTTATAAAACACTCCCTAGTCTGGGCGAACTGATTAACGGAAAGGTGAGCATCAAGGCATTGCGCGACGTGAATTACAAGGACCTTCTGCGCCGCGAGCCTGTAAAGCTCGATTTTAAGGAAATCGAAGCCTTCATCAAAAACAAAAGGATTCTCGTAACCGGTGCCGGCGGCAGCATCGGCAGTGAATTGTGCCGCCAGATCATACGCTTTTTACCGGAAAGACTGATCATGCTTGACGTTTCAGAGTCCAATCTTTACGACACGGAAATGGAGCTCAAGCACCAGGTTGGCTTTTTAAAATACACCACGGTGTTGGGCGCCGTGCAGGACGAAGCGCTGGTGGACCTAACCCTTAAAAAATACAAACCCCATGCAATATTCCATGCCGCCGCCTACAAGCACGTTCCCTTGTTGGAAACCAATCCCTGGCAGGCTGTAGCCAATAACATCGTCGGCTGTAAAGTTATACTGGAAAAAGCCGAAGAACACAAGATCGGTCATTTTGTGCTGGTTTCCACCGATAAAGCGGTTCGACCCACGAATGTCATGGGCGCAAGCAAGCGGGTTTGTGAGCTTTTGATGAGCGCCTATTCCGGCAATGGTACATGTTCGGTGGCGGTTCGTTTCGGAAATGTGGTCGGGTCGATTGGATCTGTGGTTCCCTTGTTTCGCAAACAGATTGCCATTGGCGGTCCAGTGACCGTCACCCATCCTGATATCACTCGCTTTTTTATGACCATTCCGGAGGCCTGCCAACTGATTCTTCAAGCCGCGATTTTAGGTAAAGGCAAAGACATTTTTATTTTGGAAATGGGAACGCCCATTAAAATCGTCGATATTGCCCGAGACCTGATACGCCTCTCCGGCAAAGAACCGGAAAAAGACATAGAGATTGTCTTTACAGGCCTTCGCGAAGGTGAAAAACTCTATGAAGAATTGATGTCAGAGGGAGAAGGCATCCTTTCTACTGAGCATGAAAAAATTCTCATTCTGAAATCAAACGACAATTGGCATGGGAATGGCAACCAACAATTATTTCGAGAATGGTTGTTGACGAATATTGCAGAACTTCAAATCCATTCAGAGGCCCACAATGTAACCGGCATCAAGGCAAAATTGAAAGAACTTGTTCCGGAATATCAACCACAGGAATCAGAATGTGTGCTTTAAGGTTTTTCCCATGATTGAAAAAAAAATATTGGTAGTAGACGATGAAATCGCCATTCTGAAGTTATTTAAGAAAGTATTGGAAATGCGGGGATATGTCGTAAGCACGGCCGAGGATTCGGAACAGGCCCTGGAAATTTTAAAAAACGACGCTTCCCCTCTTATTTTTATGGATTTGCACATGCCGGGAATGGATGGGTTGGAGCTATGCCGTAAGATTCGCAGCCAAAACCTGACAACCAATATTTTTGCCGTAACCGGTTATGCCTCCAAATATGAGTTCTCAGCTTGTAAAAATGCAGGATTCAACGGGTATTTTACCAAACCGGTCGACTTTAATATCATATACGAAACCGCCGAGGAAATATTTGATAACTTATCTGATGCTGAGGGATAAATAAAGAAACCTGATGCCAAGCTGTTTTTTATTGCATTATCAACCCTTGTTGATGCATATTATCAAAAATTGAATCGGAAATCTTAGGAAATCTTAGGGACGTCCGTTACATATTCATATTTTATATTTGTTGATATAAGTTAGCTAAGAAAAAAACATATTACCCCTTGCTGCATAGTCTCTGCTTTAAACCCATGCGAATCTCTGAAGAACAAGTCACATTTTTAAAACAATCCATCCAATCCGTGCTACCCAATTCCAACATCTATCTTTTCGGATCAAGGATCAAAGATGATCAAAAAGGGGGCGATATTGATATCCTCATTATTAGCGATCGAAAACTGACCAACCAGGAAAAAAGAGACATTAAAATTGGCTTTTATAAAAGATTCGGTGAACAAAAAATTGATCTGGTAAGCTTTCGGGAGGATGATCCGTCGAATTTCAAAAAGATTGCATTGACGGAAGGCATTAAGCTGTGAAATGA
>CAYTAQ010000270.1:0-3035 GCA_964435695.1 uncultured Desulfobacterales bacterium
GCGCCATGCTGTTGGTACCTGTAGCGTGGGGCAGGGTATTGAGCCGATATGATACGTTTTTAGGGGCCAACTTTCATCCGCAACTGCCGGTTGACAAGTGGATCATGCTTGCCAGATGCCGCGCGTGGGTTGTGTACCAAGATTACTCTCAGGACGTCAACACCCATTGTCTGGAGAAATTCACCGTTGATAAAAATTTGCAGGGAACTTGGTTTTATCGGATACCTGCGGGTAGAGGGAAGCATATCACCCTAAAAATACAGGCAGTTTTAGAATGGCAAGCCAATGCTGTTCAGATAATTTTCGAGCGTGAAAAAGCGGGCAAAAAACAGGGATGCCTGCCGGATGGCGAAACCATTGAATTGATCATACGACCGGATATTGAAAATCGTTCGTATCATGAAATCACCAAAGCTTATCTGGGCCCGGAATATCAATGGCCGGCCGCCATCCATCAACAAAAAAGCGGATTCAAATTCAAGGCGGATGCGCAGCACCAGCTGGATGTGCGGATGTCGGACGGTGAATTTGTGTCAGAACCGGAGTGGCATTACATGGTTCATTACCCGGAGGATGACAACCGGGGATTTGATCCGCACGGCGATCTGTTCAGCCCCGGCTATTTCAAGCTCAACATCCAAGGGGGCAAACGTGTAATTTTTTATGCCGGGGCGCGAGATGTGTCAAAACGAATCAACCGGAAAGAGGCGCCCCTATCCCGATCAAGTCCACCCATGCCCAGGATAGGTGATCAGGCTTCCGGTTTCCTTTTCAGAGAGATACTGACAAGTGCATTGAGGCAATTCATTGTTCGCCGCAATTCATTACAAACCGTCATGGCAGGATATCCCTGGTTTCTTGACTGGGGCCGGGATGCCGTCATCGTGACACGGGGATTGATTGCCGCAGGGGAAATCGAAGCGGCCAAGCAAATTTTAACATTGTTCGGCCAATATGAAAACAAGGGTATGCTGCCCAACATGCTGCAGGGTGAAAATGCAGCCAACAGCGATACATCGGATGCCTCCCTATGGTTTATGGTTGCTTGCAGGGACATGCTTGAAAAGGAGAAGAAGGATGCCTGGCTTGACGAACCCTGCGGGGATCGAACCTTCCGGAACATATTGTATTCAATCGTTTATTCATATATGAACGGTACGCCCAACGGTATCCGGATGGACGCTGAAACCGGGTTGATCTTCAGCCCCTCGCATTTTACATGGATGGATACCAATCATCCCGCAGGAACCCCTCGTGAAGGATATCCTGTTGAGATCCAGGCGCTCTGGTATGCCGCACTGGCTTTTTTGAGCAGGATTGATTCAACGAAAAGCCAATGGTCGGATCTGGCGAAAAAGGTTGAGCATTCCATTGATACGTATTACCGGCTGGCATCCGGGAATTACCTGTCGGACTGTCTTTTTGCCAAGCCGAATACGCCGGTTCAGCGTGCGGAGCCGGATGATGCCCTTCGGCCGAATCAGCTTTTCGCCATTACCCTGGGTGCGGTTAAGGATGAAAGGTTGTGCCGCGGCATTCTCGATGCCTGCCGGGATCTATTGGTGCCGGGTGCGATTCGCAGCCTGGCCGACAGGCCGGTTCATCGGCCGTTGGAGATCGACCATGGAGGAAAGTTGCTTTCCGATCCTTATCGACCTTACCGGGGCCGGTATGAAGGTGATGAGGATACTTCGCGCAAACCGGCTTATCATAATGGAACCGCATGGACGTGGCCCTTCCCGTCGTTTTGCGAAGCCTGGGCGATGGTATATGGGAAAGCTTCCCGGCGTACATCGCTGGCATGGCTCAGCAGCGCCAAGGGGTTGCTGGAGAATGGATGTATCGGGCAGATTCCTGAAATTTTGGATGGGGATTTTCCGCATCGGCAACGCGGGTGCCCTGCCCAGGCCTGGGGCGTCAGCGAAGCACTGAGGGTGTGGCTCCAATTGACGGATTCGTAAAACAGATGTTGCGGTAAGGCGTCAGGGTGTAATATAATGTCGGCCGTATTTTGACTAACCGGTTCAGATTTAAAGAAATTAAAGGATTCAAGGGGTCGAGGAGTCAAGGATTCGAGTGAAAAACAATGAAACATCATGCACTTGAATCCTCGAACCCGTGAATCCTTGAACCCTTTTCAGTATTAAAGGATACCAATGAAAAATCTTAAAACGTATCAAGTTTTTCCGGCCGTGCCGGAGCCGTTAGAATTTTTAGGGGTGCTGTCGCGAAACCTTTGGTGGAGCTGGCACCTGGAAGCTGTTGAACTCTTCCGCCGGATTGATCCCCGCCTTTGGCGCAAGGCGGGCAGAAACCCGATTCTTTTTTCAACCCTTATTCCACAAAAAAAGCTGGAAGAACTGTCCATGGATGAGGGTTACCTGGCCCAATTGGACCGGGTGCGAAAAAAATTTGAAAAGGAAATCGGCCCGGTTACGCCTGCCTCTGATTCAGGGGAAGGGGAGAAAAATATCATCGCTTATTTTTCCATGGAATTCGGCATTCATGAAAGTCTTCCACTATTTGCAGGAGGATTGGGCATATTGGCGGGGGACCACCTGAAAGCCGCATCCGACCTTGATTTGCCGATGGTGGGAGTGGGATTGCTTTACCACCAGGGATATTTTCACCAGTATCTGGACGACCAGGGCTATCAGCAGGAGGAGTATCCGCAGACGGATACGTTCCATCTGCCGGTTTCAAGATGTAAGGACGTTTTTGGAAACCCCATCAGCATCTCCATACAGGGCCCCGATGGAGTTATCAAGGCCATCGTATGGAAGGTACAAGTCGGTCGTATTCCCTTGTATCTTCTGGATACTAGCTTACCGGAAAACCCGGTGTCCATTCGGAATATTACGGATCGGCTCTATACCGGTGAGTCCAAGGAACGGCTGGCCCAGGAGGTATTGCTGGGAATCGGCGGTATGCGAGCGTTGAACGCCCTGGGAATTCAGCCGAACATTTGCCACATGAATGAAGGTCACTCGGCGTTCTGCAGTCTCGAAAGGCTGTGTCAGATCAAAGAATCTCAT
>CAYTAQ010000271.1:0-2955 GCA_964435695.1 uncultured Desulfobacterales bacterium
ACAACGATCTCCTGAAAATGATCGCCGGCAAAAGAGAGATCCCGGATAACGGCGTGCAACTGAATGTTATCAACAACCCCTATAATGCTTCGCAAAATATTCTGTTGACACATGTCCGTGATGGTTCTGAAGCCCTGGCAATTCAAAAAAAATTGGGGCATTATGGAAAATATTCCGAGCTGATATTCAACCATGGCAAGGTATCCCACAAGCACATCGAGCAGGCAAAAAACGGCATATCCGTTTTGAGTCATCAGGCACCGAAAGCTGTACAACCGTCTGCGCTTCCCACGTTCGGTCAAATCGTCCCGGAACTCTTGCAGAGCAAAATCATCTATATCGGCGAGCAGCACGATCAATTTGCCCACCATATCAATCAATTGCTCATTATCAAAAAATTAAATGAACGCGGCATCCAGCTTGCAGTGGGCATGGAGATGTTCAAAAAGTCCTGCCAGCAGGTTATCGACGATTATCTGGCAAACCGAATTGATGAACGCCAATTCCTGAAAGCATCTCAGTATTTCAGCGAATGGGGATACAATTATCATCTCTACAAACCCATTATCGATTATCTTAAAACCCATGACATCCCTCTGATCGCCCTGAACCTGGAAGGAAGCATTACCAGCCGGGTGGCGCGGGACGGCATGGAAGGATTGGGGGAAGATGAAAAAAAATACCTCCCTG
The DNA here is from genome assembly GCA_964435695.1 of uncultured Desulfobacterales bacterium. Classification (GTDB taxonomy): domain Bacteria; phylum Desulfobacterota; class Desulfobacteria; order Desulfobacterales; family B30-G6; genus CAYTAQ01. The sequence continues at coordinate 691 of CAYTAQ010000271.1, forward strand.
AATCGCTCGATTTTACGGACAAACATTACCGTGATGATCTGAAGCAGGTCTACACCTTACATGACAGTCAGGATGAACTCAATGACTTTAACTACTTCCTGCAGGCACAGGTCCTGTGGGATGAAAGCATGGCTGAAACCGCCCATGCCTTTCTCAAGACCGCTCCCCATCGAACGCTCATCGTATTGGCGGGAAACGGCCATTTCAAACATAAGTACGGTATTCCGAAACGACTTTACCGACGGAACCGGGAAGCTTTTGTGGTTGTGTTACAGGATGAAGCGCTGGAAGACGACATTGCAGACTATGTTTTGATCAACGAGAAACTCAAGGCCAAAGAAGCTCCCAAACTGGGGGTTACGGTTAAAGAAAAAGAAGATGGCCTAATGATTAAAAGCATTTTGAATAAAAGCCCTGCTGAAAATGCCAAGCTCAAAAAAGGCGATGTGATCCAACAATTTGATGCACACCCCATCGCGTCCCTGTCCGATCTGAGACTCGCCCTTTTTTATACTGAATTCGGCAAAGCGTATCCCATGGAAATCAAAAGGGAAGATGATAAAATTAAATTAAATATCAAGCTGTTCGATATGCATGCGTCTCCGGAAAGACCCTGAAAGATTGAGAATCCGAGTTAACAAACAATCAATCCATTCCGATATTCCGTTTTGGATTGAAGACACAATCCACTTTACCAAAATTATCACGTCAATGGTTGACATAACTACATTGTGGTATAAATTATGTGCGATGTGTTAGCGATTATTAATGACTGGTAACCATTTTTAATTTGGTTCTCAAAATGAATGACAGCAAAATAAGAATCTATAAAGCAGCGTCAGTTCTGCTCATACCCCTGTTCTTTTTCATCCTGTTCTTATGGAAAATGCCGGCAGCCGCCGAAGCAATCGAAACCATCAGCCCGAAACAAGCCGCGGAACTTGTTCTTAAGGAAAAAGGCAACGCTGATTTTGTCATCCTGGATATCAGGACGTTTCCCGAGTTTCAGACAGGGCATCTGAATAGGGCGATCCTCTTGGACTACTACTCCAGCACATTTGTCGAAGGCTTGAAGCAGCTTGATAAAAACAAAATCTATCTGGTTTACTGTCGCTCCGGAAACCGGAGCGGCAAGGCCCTTGCGCTTTTCAACCAATTGGGATTCGAACAGGTTTATAACATGGCGGAAGGTATCAACGGATGGATAAGAGCGGGCTTTCCAATGGAACGCTAAAGGATAAAAAGCAAATGAATATCGATTTAAAGAACCGGATTGAAGCAATGAGAAAACAGCGGGGCGCTTCCTACAAGCCACGTACCAAACATCTCGATCAAAACGGATGGGCAAAATATACCAATCGCCTTTTTCTGGAATCAAGTCCCTATCTGCTCCAGCATGCCCACAATCCGGTTGACTGGTATCCCTGGGGCGATGAAGCGTTTGAAGCAGCAAAAACCCTCCGTCGTCCGGTTCTGCTTTCGGTTGGATATTCCACCTGCCACTGGTGTCATGTCATGGAAGAAGAGTCCTTCGAGGACGAAGAAATCGCTCGGGTCATCAATGACAACTATATCGCCATAAAAGTCGATCGAGAGGAACGCCCTGATGTCGATGCGGTTTATATGGCTGCGGTTCAGGCTTTGACTGGCGGCGGCGGCTGGCCCATGACCGTATGGTTGACGCCTGATAGAAAGCCATTTTACGGGGGAACCTATTTTCCGGCCAGAGACGGCGATCGCAGCTCCGGCGTCGGGTTCTTAACCATTCTTAAAAGACTTAAAGAAAGCTATGCTAGCCGGCAGGATATTATCGACAAAACCAGCCGTCAATTGTCGGAGGCCGTACAAAACATGCTTTCGCCGGACGGCGGCGGGCATTTGCCGGACGAAGAGATTCTCAAAAGCGCCTACAACGTTTATAAAAATCGTTTTGACGCGGTCTATGGAGGGCTTTCCGGTGCGCCTAAATTCCCCAGCACCCTTCCGATTCGATTTCTTTTCAGATATTTCAGAAGAACCCATGACGAAGCAGCACTTCGAATGGCAACCACAACCCTGGACAAAATGGCAGCCGGCGGTATGTACGATCAAATCGGCGGCGGGTTTCACCGCTATGCCACCGATGCAAAATGGCTGGTGCCGCACTTTGAAAAAATGCTGTACGATAATGCGCTGCTGGTCATGGATTATCTAGAGGGTTACCAGATAACGGAAAATCCAGCCTACAAACAAGTTGTCGAAGAAACCCTGGCCTACGTTCAGCGG
>CAYTAQ010000272.1:0-2934 GCA_964435695.1 uncultured Desulfobacterales bacterium
TACCCCACGAACTCTCCGCAACTATCATTGAAATATTCCATCGCCTCATCAACGGTGTCAAAGATTATCCAATCGTGCCGGATGGTCTTTTCACCCTGTTTGCGAATCCGTTCAATCTCCGTGTTCCCGAAATATTCAAATTGGTCGTGATAATCCGTGTAAAGTTCATGTTTTCGCATTTTGATGCCCTCCTTTTATTATAAGAACGCCGTTTCACCTTATTTTGGAAGGCAGATTATCACATGCGTTTGACAGATACGGTCACACTGTTGTAAATATTTTAAATATTTCCCATGCGACACGAAAGCGACCATTTCCCAAAGAAAGGATCCCCATGAACAAACTCGACCTCATCAAAAGCCTCAGCGCCACAAACGGTCTTTCCAAAATTGAAGCAGCGAAAATTGTAAACCTGTTTTTCGACCAGATGGCTGGCGCACTCGAAAAGGGTGGTCGAGTTGAAATCCGCGGTCTGTGCTCTTTTTATGCCAGGGAATATGAAGGGTATACCGGTCGGAATCCGAAAACTGGAGAGACGGTTGAGATTGCGCCGAAGAAGTTGCCGTTTTTTAAATGTGGGAAGGGATTGAGGGAACGGGTGGATTTTAAAAGTTGAAAAATGGATAAAAGATAATGAATAATTTATCGTGTATGAGCCGTTGTCAGTCCCATGAGGGTCCCTCTAAGACTGGGTCATGCATGTTTGCAGGGGTATTATTTAATTGAAATAAGGCGTTAGTTCAAATCACCATGATTCCAACTCAAAATCTGGAGCCTTGTGTCGAGGTCATCGATTAATAGAAATTTTAAGGCACCTGATATCTATCTTTCCCGTTATTATGCCTTTTATCAAGACTTGATCGATTCTCAGGTAAATAGACCGCATACGTAAAACTGCGTCTGTCTGCACCTGATCGTCTTCCAAGGCAACTGCCTCTGTTTCTTTTGAAAAAAGGTTGTACTACTTTTAGGTCATATTCCTTGTTTTTGAGGTTGGATTCAGCACTTTTGGAAAGCTCCTCGCTATTTCCGGCCAGGGCACGAAGTTTGTCCAGCTGATCAGCAAAACCTAACAGAATATTTTCGGTCCCCCCGCTATTGCTAAATCCCGCCAGCACTTTTTTCATTTTCACCTTCGCCTCCTTTCATCAGGTTTACTCACCTGCCGCATAAAAAGTTCCAAAGGGTTTATTTCCTGCAAACCGCGGTACTAATTACTGGACTGTTCGACCAAAATGCTGATAGCGGTTCTTCCTTGTATGTTCCTCAACTCATCTGCTTTGAAAAAAGCAATTTCCGTGCCATTGTGGACTCGGCAGCCGTATAGATTATATATAACTGAATATAATGATAATCCGCAGGATAGCTATCACAAACTCAGTATAACTCAGCATAATCCCTCCCCCTGATGTGTGGCGCTTCTTCCATTAAAGCATGGTATAAATTCCATAGCGTCGATTCCCTTATGGTATAGGACTCTACGCTTGCTGATATGAATAAACCATCTATGGCATGCCGTTTACAAGGGGCACCCTCCAGACCTGGCGCTGCCTCGGAAAAGGACCTCGCTACGTGAGATTGGGGCGAAAAATTTTTTATGAGAGATCAGCCCTCTCTGAATTCGCACAGGCGCAAATAGTGGAAACCAACGATTCTCTGTGCGCCGCATAGGGGGTATCATGACTGGATTTTACGTTAAAGTGGGGCAGGATGGCGAGCCTTGTGATGTCTATATCAAGGCTGAAACAAAAGAGGATGAGTTGCTCGTCCAGTTGGCGCTGCACCGCATTTTTAAACCAAAATACCTGGGGGGTCTCTCGTGGGTCAAATCGATTTTCAGGCAGCAAAGAAAGCCAATCCACCGATATCGTAGAGCCTCTCCTTGAACTCATTAAAAGCACACTGGCATCCGGAGAGGACGTCCTGATCTCTGGATTCAGTAAGTTTTGCGTGAAGGAGATGCACATGCGAAGAGTATCTCAGACGAAGAGATCGCTGTATTCCGTGTTTCTGCAGGTCGGATTGAGGAAGCCCTGGCTGCATTTTTTGCATAGGATTGGCATCAAATTCCAACCGGAACAGCTAAGCCCGATTCCACTCCAGTCCGACGTAACGTTTTTCAATACCCTGCTATACGGAATAGAGGATTTGTAGAAAAAAACCAGGTTGACAGCAACCAAATTGTATTATAGTCCTTTTATCCAAGGTGCCCAATTGGGCTTAATAGGGAATCCTGTGAGAATCGGGAGCGGTCCCGCCGCTGTGACCGGTGACAAAATCTGCAATTTACCACTGTCTGGTTTTAACCTGATGGGAAGGTGCAGAAATTAGATTAAACCGGGAGTCAGAAGACCTGCCTTAGTCAATAGCTATATCTCTGCGGTGATACAGAGAGCAGTTGCTGCAAAATAAAAAGGGTCAAGAAAACTGGGTGCAGCCCTTCAATCTTATTTGAAAAGATTGAAGGGCTTTTTTTATGCAAAAAATATATCGGCGGCGGGGCTGAATAACATAATGAAAGGAGGTGAAAAAGATGAAATCAGGATTAATCATTTATGTTGTTGGCAAAGAACCGCCGAATTGGGATGCCGCGGTTGAATTGATGACCGTAAAGAAAAATACCAAGGCAGATTTGGTTGAAATAATCACAGCCAATACAGGTCATTTTGATGTTCTCGACGCTTGGTGGTCACTTTTGACCAAGGGTATGAAGCGAATTACCTGCACGATAGGGGAGTTTTCACCAGCGGGCCGTCTTACTCTCAAAAACCGTGAACTCCATCTGTGCGGATAAGTCTCTATTCATGGGGTTAATCTATAGCTCCATGAATGCCTTCAAATTTATAATTTTACATATTAAAAAAAACGTCACCGAAAACATGAAAACCCGATTTCCGGACAAGATTTCGGGTTTTTTTAGAGTTGCCTATTTTA
>CAYTAQ010000273.1:0-2910 GCA_964435695.1 uncultured Desulfobacterales bacterium
GGCTGAATATCTTCATTGAAAGCATGCAAACCATCAGAAACATTCCGGCGGCAATCAGATGGAAAACAATTTTTGAAACATGCCAGGCGACCGTAGCGTTATCCATCATTTTCCCATTAACAGAAAATGCGCCGTCATAGCATCCGCGGATCATCAATACGAATAGAATAGAAAGACCCAGGAGGACATAAAAGCTTTTATGCCGCATCTGGTCTCGCATGGTATAGACCGCAATTTTCATGAGGTTATTCATTTTCATGCTCTATATACCGGACAAAAACATCTTCGAGCGTCTCGTGATTCTTCATGATCGCGTTAATGCTATCCTTGATAAGAATTTTCCCTTTGTACATGATTGCCGCTGTTTCACATGTTTTTTCCACCTCTGAGAGCAGGTGGGAGTTTAAAATCACGGTCACACCTTTTTCTCGGAGGTTTTCAAGAATTTTTCTGAAATCGCGGATGCCGATGGGATCGAGCCCGGTGACGGGTTCGTCCAGTATCAGCAACTCCGGCTGTCCCAATAGGGCGGCCCCTAGACCGATGCGCTGTTTCATGCCTTTCGAGTACGCCGCGGATTTTTTTCTTTCCGGCCCTTTCATGGAAACAACTTCGAGAACTCTGTGGACTTCATTTCGGGCGTCGTTTCCGGAAAGTCCGATTAAAGAAGCATGCCGCGACAAATATTCAAACCCGGAAAGATAAGGCGGAATCATGTGCTCTTCGGCGATATAGCCGATGTGTGTGCGGGATTCCGGGTCGGATGCAGGCTGTCCATTGATTGTAATGCCGCCGAAGGAGGGTTTGATAAAATCGAGGATCATGCGGACGATGGTCGTCTTGCCGGCCCCGTTGGGTCCAAGCAATGCAAAAGACTCTCCCTTTTTTATCGTATATGAAACATTATCAACCGCAGCAAAGGCGCCAAATTTTTTTGTAACGGAATCCAGTATGATCATATTGAAAGGAGAATGAGTGATTGTCTTATTTGTTTTTACATGGAATGACGAGGGTCGGACAATGTGCGTGATTTATCACGTGCTCGGTGACGGTTCCCTTCACAAAATCCATCAGATTATCACGGCCGTCTGTGGCCATTACGATCAAATTGATATCGTGGTCATTGGCATATTCGGCGATGCAGTGCCCGGGTTTTCCTTCTCTCAGGACATAATCGATATCGATGTCTTCGGCATGCAGTTCCTTGATGCTCTCCTGCATCTTATTTTTGCTTTCTTTCGCAGTTTCTGCGAATCGTTTCTTCATTTTGTTGACGCTTACCCGCAGCATCTGCATTTCCTCTTCATTCATGAACTCGTCATGTGCATTGAGTATGGTAATTCTGGAACCGAACTGGTGGGCGATCTGAACCGCTTTTTCAAGTGCAGGAAATGATCTTTCGCCTAAATCGGTGGGACAAAGAATTCGTTTGAACATACCCATATCCTCATTGACAATTAATGAATGGACAGGCTGTAGCAATTATATCTTGAAATTAGTCATTCGTTGAATACACGATGCTGTTTTGCTCTCCCCCCTCCCCTTCTGATGTCCGCGGCGTTCTATCGGCAGCGAATTTGAATAGGATGTGGGGTTCAGCATAACCGGCCTTCTTTAATAATTCTTCTCTGCTTGATTTTAGCACTGTATAGTCATTCATGGTAATTTGTTTTCTTTCTTGAATTTCGGTATCAGCGTTTCTTCATAACAAAGAAGCAAAAAAAATGCCACTATTTTTATTTGTATATTAAAAATATAAATAACAGAGGGTTATTGAGTATTTGCCCCGGCCGGCAATATGGGTAATTGTGAAAAATATTTCACAATTTAATAGATTATTAAGGGAACTATTTAATTTGGTTCATAAAATGATACGTTTTAGGTCACGGCTTGGATTCATTATCATCGCGACTTTCTTTGAGTGCGGTGATAAAATCATATTCGGTTTGATCGATCCACGCCATGGCTTCGCCCATGGTCTTGAAAACCTGCGGTATGATCGGAAGACACTGAATCGATGCATGGCTGGACAACTGCCGCATAACTGCAAATTGGTCGTCACTGTTGACCACAATTGCCGTTTTACCGATTTCTCTTTCAGAAAAACGATCCGCGTAGGATTGCAGATGGAACAAAATGTCATCCATCTCTTTATATTTCATACGGGTGAATGTCGCTTCACGAACATCCCATATCAAATTTAAGGTCAAGGTGGGGGATTCCCAAAACATTTTTGCTGAAGAACGGAGTTCTTCAGCAGTAATATCACCTCTTACAGCATAAATAGTCAGATTTCTTACGCGGTCAATTTTCGAGGTTATCGCCATGGTCTGAATTCCGGATCAGTCATCGTGGGCCGGTAAATGAATAATATAGCCGCCGGAGCGTTCGTCCCTTTCCAGCTCCAGCAGGCCGCGGCGTTTTCCGTCTTCCAGCAGTTGGCTGAAGGTCCGAAAACCGTAATAGGATTCGGTGAAGCCCGGCTTGCGCCGCTTCAGGGCCTGCTTGACCATCGAACCCCAGATCTTGTCCGCCTCACCGCGCTCTGCGATCAGCGCCTCGATGGTTTCGACGATCAGGTCGACGGCCTCTTGTTTTTTATCTTCCTCGGTTTTGCTGTCACCTTTCTTGGGTATCTGGCTCGGACTCGGTTTAGAAGCTGTTTTTTTGCTCTTTTTCTTTTTGGTCTCTTCCTCGCGAACCAGGTCGTCGTAATAAATGAACTCGTCGCAATTGGATACCAGAAGATCCGAGGAGGAATTTTTGACCCCGCAACCGATAACTACCTTATTGTTTTCGCGCAGTTTGCTCACTAAAGGCGAAAAATCAGAGTCCCCGCTGATAATGACAAAGGTCTCCACGTGGCTCTTGGTATAACACAGGTCCAGGGCATCGACCACCATGCGGATG
>CAYTAQ010000274.1:0-861 GCA_964435695.1 uncultured Desulfobacterales bacterium
ATGATCATTATCTTCTGTCGGTTTCGGACACCGGTATCGGCATGCGGCCGGAAGAGTTGCCTGGCCTTTTTCAACCGTTTCACCAGATCGATACCGGGCTTTCCCGCAAACACGAGGGTACCGGCCTGGGATTGTCCATTTGCAAGAAACTGATGGATATGCTGGGCGGAACCATCGATGTCCAAAGTCAGTGGAGTCGGGGCAGCATCTTCACCATTCGTTTCCCGCGACATACAGGAGCGTCGCCATGAGTGACACCATATTGATCATCGAGGACAACCCGCAGAATTTATACATGATGCGCTTTCTGTTGGAAAAAAATGGGTTTGCCGTCATTGGCGCGGGAAACGGCCGGGAAGGCATCGACAAGGCACTGCGCCACAAGCCCCGGGCCATATTACTGGACATCCAGCTGCCCGAAATGGACGGATATGCTGTGGCTGAAGAACTCAAAAAACATGGGGAGCTTGGGGACGTGCCCATTATCGCCGTGACCTCTTACGCCATGGTGGGGGATCGGGAACGGATCTTGGCTGCCGGAGCCACCGGTTACATCGAAAAACCCATCAACCCGGAAACTTTTGTGTCGGAGATCGTCGGATATCTGCCGAAAGATCTAAAAATTCAGGAGAGACTGCAATGAACACGCTTATCGTCGACGACCACGAAGAGAACCGGTATCTGCTGGAAAGCATGCTCAAGGGAAGCGGTCATGATGTACAGACGGCCGCAAACGGTGCTGAGGCCCTTGAAAAGCTTAAGGCCGGTGGTGTCGAGTTGATCATCAGCGATATTCTCATGCCGGTCATGGACGGCTTTCAGTTTTGTCGCAAAGTCAAAACAGACGAGGCTCTGCGCCAT
>CAYTAQ010000274.1:871-2897 GCA_964435695.1 uncultured Desulfobacterales bacterium
CGTTCATCATTTACACTGCCACCTACACTGGTCCCCAGGATGAAGCGTTTGCCATGAAGATCGGCGCGGACCGCTTCATTCTAAAGCCATGTGAACCGGATGTTTTTATGAGAGCGGTTGGCGACGTGATGGCAGCCGCCGGACGCAGCGAAAGTGCATCAACGCCGGAGCCGGTGCATGAAGAGGAAATCCTCAAGCTTTACAATGAACGATTGGTGAGAAAGCTCGAGCAGAAGATGCTGGAACTGGAAAGAGAAATCCAAGTCCGGGGCGAGATCGAGGAGACCTTAAGGGAAAGTGAACGGAAATACCGTTTGCTGGCTGATAACACGCTGGACATCATTTGGGCTATAGACCTCAACCTTGCATTCAGCTATGTCAACCCGGCCATCCAGAACCTGATGGGTTACTCTCCGGAAGAATTTATCGGAAGCCATTTGTCGGAGCACTGCGACGAGGAAAATTTCGGCAGGATGACCCAGGTCATAGCAGATGAAATGGCCAAGGGGCAGCAGGGTACCGGCGTTATGTTGGAAGCCGTTTTGCTCCATAAGAACCGGGAACCGATTCAGTTCGAGATCCACGGCAGGGTGATTTACGATGAAAAAGGGGAACCCATGGCGCTGCAAGGGACAGCGCATGACATCACCGAGCGCAAGAAGGGTGAGGAGGCACTAAAAGAGAGCGAGAAGAAATATCGTGAGCTGTATGATTTCTTGCCAATCCCAGTTTACGAAATGGATTTTGAAGCCAATATTACTTCTGTAAACCTTGCTATTTATGAAACTTTTAGAGGTACAGAAGAGGATTTCAAGAAAGGTTTTAAAGGATGGCAGCTTCTTTCACCTGAAGATGTAGATAGATCAGCTAAAAACATTCAAAGGCTGTTGAAAGGGGAGAAAATAGCAGGTACTGAATATGATTTAAGACGGTTGGATGGGTCTGTCTTTCCTGCCATTGTAATTTCAAGCGTCGTTTACAGTGATGGCGAACCTGTGGGGCTCAGGGGAGCTATCGTTGATATTACGGAGCGCAGGCGGCAAGAGGAGGAACTGCGCCAAGCAAATGCGTTTCTTGACTCGATTATTGAGAATATCCCGGACATGATTTTCCTGAAGGATGCCAGAGAACTCCGCTTTGTTCGCTTCAACCGGGCCGGGGAGAATCTAATGGGTTACTCCAGGGACGACCTCCTGGGGAAAAATGATTATGATTTCTTCCCAAAGGAGCAGGCAGACTTATTCACGAAGAATGACCTGGAGGTTTTGAGCAGGAAAGAAGTAGTTGATATTGCAGAAGAACACCTGCAGACCCGTAACAAGGGTGACCGTATGCTTCACACCAAGAAGGTGCCGATCCTGGACGAGAAAGGAGAACCGGAATACCTGCTGGGCATATCAGAGGATATCACCGAGATCAAACAGGCCGAAGAGGAGCAAAATAAGCTAACAGCCCAATTAATTCAATCCCAGAAAATGGAATCCATAGGTAAGCTTGCTGGTGGAATCGCGCACGACTTCAACAATATATTGACCATCATCATCGGGAATGCCAGCCTTGCGTTACAGAGTGTCGGCAAAGATAAAACCTTACGAGAGGAGATAGAGGAGATCAAAACAGCCGGGGAAAGAGCAGCCTCATTGACCCGCCAACTTCTGGCCTTCAGCCGTAAGCAGATTATCCAGCCTAAGGTCCTGGATCTTAATGAATTATTAACGGATATAAAGAAGATGATTGCTCGTTTGATTGGTGAAGATATTGAGATTCTAATGATCCAGGATCCTTCGTTATGGCAGGTGCAGGTGGACCCCGGACAAATGGAGCAGGTGATCATTAACCTGGCGGTTAATGCCAGGGATGCCATGCCCAAGGGAGGCAAGCTCACCATTGAGACAGCCGACATGGATTTGAACGAAAGCTACTTTCGTGGGCACGGTATTGAAAAGCATCCAGGATCTTATGTGATGCTGACTGTAAGCGATACCGGCATCGGTATGGACAAAGAAACCCAGGAGCATATCTTCGA
>CAYTAQ010000275.1:0-2881 GCA_964435695.1 uncultured Desulfobacterales bacterium
TGTCAAGTTGATAAAAACTGGCAAAGAGCTGCAGGGTTTCCCAGACGGTTAATTTTTTGACAAAATATGTTTCCTGCAGGGAGAGGCCGACGATTCGATGGAGGGTCTCTTCGTTTCCCTTCCACTTTTCTCCCATGATCAGAATTTCGCCGCTATCCGGTTTCTGGATACCCTCGATCATTTCCACCAGGGTTGTCTTGCCCGCGCCGTTGGGGCCGAGCAGCGCCGTAAACTGACCGTCGTTAATACGCAGATCAACTCCCTTTACAGCCTGAACTGACTTAAAGGACTTGTAGACCGCTTTGACTTCAATGACAGGATCTGTCTCGGGAACTGGTATCAGGTTTTGATTCATTTTCCGATTGAATATCAGGAACCCGAAAAAACCACAAGATATGGATTTTTGCATTGTTTGAAAAAGGGGTGATATGCCCTGGAATCTTGATTCGGGCCTGACTCCGGTTCGATGTTGAGAGGGACACTGAAGCCCTCGTGTGAATGACCCAGTCAACAACCCGGAAGAAAACCATCGCAAATATTTCCTTTGGACAAGGAGGGTAACCGGTTAATACCTATTCCAAGCCCGTATTATTTAAGAAGCTATTCCGTCTTGAAGTTTGCAGCTTTTATGGCATGTTGGTGTATACCCAGTGGGGTCATGGCGAGTCAGAAAAATTGATTGAGATATGTTGTGCTCTAAGGAGGAGTTACCATGAACGGACTGCTGCTGATCGATGATGAAGAAGGGATCCGCCGCTCCCTTATCAGAGCCCTGGAACGGGAACCCTATCGTGTGTATGCTGCCAGCAACGGTCCTGCTGGAATAGGCCTGATCAAAGAGAATCTGCATTGTATCGCTACGGTCATATCAGATTTCAGAATGCCGGGTCTTGACGGACTCGAAACGCTCGCTGAAATCGGGAGGCTGAACCCGGAAATCACCCGAATTATTCTCACCGGATACGCCACCATGGAAGCTGCCATCCAGTCTACGAATCTGGGAATCGATGGCTTTTTGACCAAACCGTTTGACAATGTGGAACTCCGGGCAAAAATACACGAAATATCAGTTCACAAACATTTGAGACAATTCGTCCCTGAACAGGTTTACCATGAGATAGAACACTCAGCGGGAATTCTAACACCCAAGAATCACGAAGTTTCCATACTTTTTTCGGATATCCGTGGGTTTACCCGCATGTCCACGGGTATTTCTCCGGAATCACTGGTGAAATTCTTAAACGATTATTATTTTACACCCATGGGTGAAATCGCATATGTGCACAATGGTACCGTTGATAAGCATATCGGAGACAGCATGATGGTGGTGTTTGGGGCGCCGCTTCCTCACAAAAATGATGCGATTATGGCCGTGCGGTCGGCCGTAGCCATGCAGGAGGCGGCCGGAAAAATAAATGAGAAACTTTCCAAATTAAACGGATTGCGGCTGAGGATGGGCATCGGTATCTCAACGGGAACCGTGTATTCCGGTATCTTGGGGTCCCTGAGAAAAAAAGAGTATACCTCCATTGGCATGGCGGTCAATATTGCCGCCAAACTGCAGGGGGCTGCGAGGGAAGGTGAGGTTTTAATTACGTTGGAAACGCTGAAGCAACTGCCGGAAGAGATTTGTACCCAGGAGATGGCGCCGCTTTATGTAAAAGGTATTGATGAACCGATTGCGGTGTATAGGGTAACTTATTAAAGATCATTCACGTAAACGTGCAATTATTTGTTTTTAAAAAGCCAGCGAAGTAGTATGGGTAGAGCGCAGCGAAACCCATCCTACAGGTTGAAACCTGATATCCAGGGTGCGCGGCGGAGGCCGTTGTTTCAGCCCCCAAGGGTTCCGGTCAACGCACCGACAAAACGGGCAATTTGAACCGGATCCCCCTGAAACGACAGGCCGCATCGGTAGAGGTCCTTCTCCAGGTTGATCGAATAGACCAATTCCGCATAAATTTCCAAGTCTTCCTGGTCTGTAAGGGGGGCCATGATTTTAATTTGCCGGGTGAGAATCGGGATCTTCGTTTCAATAAGAATGCCGCTATCGCTGATGTTTATGACCGTAGCGGCGTCCTGGGTCTTGAAACTGCCGTCGTCGCCCAAACACACAAAATACACCGGATGCTCTATGCCGGCCCGTGGTTCTTTTCTTCTTTCGATCATGGCTTTGCCTGCTCAACTTGGGTCCGATGCTGTCACCCGCGCATCGATCCCGCCTCTCGATGTGAATTCTCCAGTGATTTCAATTGATTTAGGATCGAGAACACTTTTCAAATCATCCAGAATCCGGTTTACCACGTGTTCGTAAAATATCCCGACATTCCGATATTGCAGGAGATAGAATTTTAGTGATTTCAGCTCGACAATCTTATTTTTCGGCGTATAGTGAATAATGATGCGGCCGAAATCCGGTAAACCGGTCATAGGGCAAACCGATGTGAATTCAGGCTGCCGGATAACAATATCCACATCCCGCTTGCCTTCATATTGGTAATCGATGGGATCAAGTATGTCTTTGCGGATGATATCCGGGCGTTGAATTTCAAAGTTGGTCTTAAAACGATCAGATGGGGATGCCATGCTTACCTCCGGATTTAATACTATTTGCTGAAGGTTTTTAATAGAGATTCCATTTTTTGTCAAACACGCTTTGATTCGGTTGACACGGGGCGGCTTTTTGGTTATTTGTGCGCGATATATCCGTTTATACCGGTTGTCATAAATCTGTTCCGTTTGGTTTGGGTTACGAACTATCAACGATGTATCTTTGTAACCATTTAACTTTCATGACAACCGCTATATTATAGATTTTGTTATCGTAAAATCGATAGGTTTAAAGAACAATGTGCCATGCTTCAAAATATGGCACGCCCTT
>CAYTAQ010000276.1:0-2871 GCA_964435695.1 uncultured Desulfobacterales bacterium
ATGTCTCGTCTCACTACCTACTTTCAATCTCATAGATATGCATTTTATCATGACCGTCCCCATGCTCCCTGGGAACTGTCAAATGGAATTCGATCAATTCTGAATAGGGTATTGACGCACAAGTCCATTTTGACATATTTATATTTTTAATAATGCAGGTTCCATCTTTCAAACAACAAGGAGGTGTCCCATGGATCTCGGAGGATTGGTTGAACGTAACGCCCGGATGGTTCCGGACAAGGAAGGGATTATCTACCAGGAAAACCGCTATACCTGGAAAAAGGTCAACGAGCGGGTCAACACCGTTTCCCATGCGCTTATGGAAGCCGGCGTGAAGAAGGGGGACAAAGTGGCCATGTGGATGTTCAATTCCGACCTGTTCATGTTTACCTTCTATGGCATCGTCAAGACCGGCGCCGTGGCCGTGCCAGTCAATTTTCGCCTGGCCGCCCGCGAGGCTGAGTACATCTTCGACAACTGCGATGCAGTGGCGGTGATTTTCGATGATGTCTTTGGGGCGGCCATGCGTGAGATGAAACCGCGTCTGGAAAAGATCAATGCCTATTATTCCGCCGGGAGCGAGCGATTCGACGGGTTCGAACCCATCTCTGATGTCATGAAATCAGGAAACATCGAAGATCCCGGCATCAAGGTCGACGAATACGACGACAGCGAAATCATCTACACTTCGGGAACCACCGGAAAGCCCAAGGGGGCGCTGCTGACCCATCATGCCCAGATGGTGCTGACCACCACTGTGGCGACCCTGGTCAGCATCCGCCCGACAGACCGTATTCTCCACGCCGCTCCCATGTTCCACTCGGCGGAGCTGAACCTGTACTGCAACCCCGGCACTTACGTGGGGGCTACCCACGTCATCGTCAGGGATTTTATACCGAATTTGGTGCTGGAACTCATCGAGAAGGAGAAGATCACCCAGTTCTTCGGCGCTCCGGTGATGTACTCCTTCATGATGAGCGTGCCCGACTTCGATAAATACGACCTGTCTTCGGTGCGCTATTTCGGTTACGGCGCTGCTCCCATGGCTGCCGAGGCCGTGCGAAAGATGATCGAAAAATTCAAAACCGACCAGTTCTTCTGCCTCTGCGGTCTGACCGAGGGCGGTCCGGGCGGGGTGGCACTTTACCCCGAAGACCAGATCCGAAAGGCAGGGGCAGGCGGCAAGTACATCGTCAACATGGAAACGCGTCTGGTGGATCTCGAGGACAACACCATCGCCGAGCCCGGCGTGGTGGGGGAACTGGTCATCAAGGGTGAGACCACCATGAAGGAGTACTACAAGAATCCCGAAGCGACCCGGGAGACCATACGGGACGGATGGGTCCATACCGGTGACCTGGGGACCATGGACGACGAGGGATACATCACTCTGGTGGACCGGGCCAAGGACATGATCATCACCGGCGGCGAAAACGTCTACAGCAAAGAGGTTGAGGACGCCATGTCTGAAAACCCGGTCATCACCGATGCCGTGATCATCGGGGTACCCCATCCGGAATGGGGCGAAACCGTCATGGCCGTGGTGGTGCTGCAGCAGGGACAGAGTCTGACCCTGGAAGAGCTGCGCGAGTTCCTCAAACCGCGCATTGCCGACTACAAGATCCCCAGGCTTCTGGAAGTGGTGGACGCCCTGCCGCGAAACGTCTCGGGCAAGGTGCTCAAATTCAAGCTGCGCAAGGAATTCAAGGACAAAGGTACGAAATAGGACAAACAACATTTCAGGTATGTTGCACGCTGTTATGGGGTTAGACCTGAAGGGTCTAAAGGGATCACTAAAGGGGTTACAATCTGCCTTCTATTTAAAATTTCATATGAGTCAAGAGCAGATTTGACCCCTATAACATGTCTTCCGAAATCGTTTTTGGCCCTTTTGAAATGGCTCCATTACGGCGATCATCGCTGGCTCTATTAAGGCGATCATTGACACAGCTCAAATGACACCAATTGGCGCCAAACCAAAACCTAAAGAAAGGATACCCACCCTATGCCATCTAAAAGATCACTTCGTTGTGAGTCGGGGTCGGGCCAAGATAACTTGCCGATATTCCTTTTTATTTATTCCAATATAATAGGTTTTCAGCCTCTATATCATTCTTTTTGGGATCGAAAAATGGCTTATAGGATGCCTGCGACTCGCGAAGTTCGAAACCTTCCTTACCTTTCCCTCCTTCGCGGGAATAACAATCGTTCAACACCTACCGTCATTCCCGCGAAGGAGGGAATCCAGGGCGATTACCCGGATTTTTTGAGAAGAGACTATCGTGCCCCCCATCCCTTTGAAATTACTGACAGAAATGAATTTATTATGCAAGATAAAATCAGGGTTAAGCTGTTAAAACCCTATCCGGTTTTACGCACGACAAGGCTCCCGATGGAATATCCAGCACCAAAGGAACTGATCACACCGATATCGTCGTGTTTCAAGTCCTGGTTGTGCAGGTTGAAGGCGATGATGGAACCGGCCGAAGCGGTGTTGGCATAGCGGTCAAGGATGATGGGCGCTTCTCCAAGGGCGGCTTCCCGCCCAAGCAATCGCTGGATAATCATCTGATTCATATTGATGTTGGCCTGGTGAAGCCACCAGCGCGTGACATCCGAAATGGTCAAGCCCAGACTTTCTACATGGCTGCGGAGATGCTGTTCGGCTACCCTAATTATCAAAATGTTTATATAGCTGGTTTTAAAGTTGGGGGGATGCGATCAAAAAACTCTTTTTGACGCTATTATTCTCTTATGTTGGATGAGGTTGTGATCCATAGAAAATATATCAGGTTGAAAACTCTTAATTGTCTTTGGCAGTTAGGAACGCTCTGCACGAACGTCTCGTCTCACTACCTACTTTCAATCTCA
>CAYTAQ010000277.1:0-2838 GCA_964435695.1 uncultured Desulfobacterales bacterium
GGCTGAATATCTTCATTGAAAGCATGCAAACCATCAGAAACATTCCGGCGGCAATGAGATGGAAAACAATTTTAGAAACATGCCAGGCTACCGCAGCGGGATCCACCATTTTACCATTCACAATATATCCGCCGTCATAACATCCGCGGAGCATTAATACGAATAGAATAGAAAGACCCAGGAGAACATAAAAACTCTTATGCCGCATCTGGTCCCGCATGGTATAGACCGTAATTTTTATGACGTTATTCATTTTCATGCTCTATGTATCGGACAAAAACATCTTCTAGGGTTTCGTGATCCTTCACGATGGCGTTAATGGTATCCTTGACAAGGATTTTTCCCCGGTACATGATTGCGGCCGTTTCACATGTTTTTTCCACTTCTGAAAGCAGATGGGAGTTTAATATCACGGTCACGCCTTTGTCATGGAGGTTTTCAAGAATTTTTCTGACATCGCGGATGCCGATCGGATCCAGTCCGGTGACTGGTTCATCCAGTATCAGCAGCGTTGGCTGTCCCAGCAGGGCGGCCCCCAGACCGATACGTTGGTTCATGCCTTTCGAGTACGCCGCGGATTTTTTTCTTTCCGGCCCTTTCATGGAAACAATTTCGAGAACCCTGTCAACTTCCATTTTGGCGTCTTTACCGGACAGCCCGATTAAGGAAGCATGCCGCGACAGATATTCAAATCCGGAAAGATAAGGCGGGATCATGTGTTGTTCGGCAACATACCCGATGTGTCTGCGGCATTCCGGGTCGGATGCAGGCCGCCTGTTGATTGTAATGCTGCCCGAGGAGGGCTTGATAAAATCGAGAAGCATTCGGACGATGGTCGTCTTGCCGGCACCGTTTGGCCCAAGCAGTGCAAAAGACTCTCCCTTTTGAATGCTATATGAAACATGATCGACCGCGGCAAGGGCGCCAAATTTTTTTGTAACGGAATCAAGTGTGATCATAGCGGTTCAATTACCAAATAGTTGAGGGCGATTGCCCGGGTGCTGTTTAAATAGAAAGATATTTTTAGCACCCTTATTGGAAAAATAAAATATCTTGTTTTCAATGTCATGGTTCACCCTCAATGATCGTTTTTTTGCCACATGTGATCTTTAAGTATGATTTTTCCTGAATCACGCAGCCGCGAGAGGTGTTTTTCGATATGAACCACTTCAAACCATTTAATCAGGTCGGGAGGAGCGGGGTAGTATTTATAGAAAAGGTTGCGGCCTTTAAAGTCCTCGGTGGATCTTGGCCGGATTAGCTGTTTGAGCAGCAGGCGATCTCTGTGGTGGATAACCTGCCCGTAGGCATCAAACCTTTTAGCGGTATTGCCGTTAAATGGACCGGCATGACCGGTGGCAACCATTCCTGCTTCTATTTTCTTGAGCTTTTCAATGGATTCAAGAAAGTCTTTGATATCGGCAAAATCATGCCCATAGAAAGGGCCAAAGGAGGTTAAATCGACATCAGCGGAAAAGAGCAGATTATTTTCGGGAATAAAAAACGAAAGATGACCCGGGGTGTGGCCGGGGGTATGGATGGCTTCCAGTGTAATGCCGCCTAATTCAATCCGTTCGCCATCAACCAGTTCATGTTCTATCTCAATACCAAACATGCCGTGGGTGAGATCGAGCAGGCCGGAGAGTTCCAGACCGCTTCGCTTCACACCCATTGAGGTCAAAAAGTATTCTCGGTCCTTTAAGTAAATTGTTTCACTTTCATGGCACCAGACGGGAACATCTGATATACTGCTGCGTGTTAGCCTGTGGTCGATGTGGCAATGCGTCAAAACCAGAAGATCAATGCCCATTTCCTTGACCAGCGCCAGGTTTTTTGTTCCCATACCGGCATCTATTAAGACGCGTCGTTTTTGGCCCTTCAAATAAAGGCAGGCACAATAGGGAAAACGGGAGTCATTTTCCCCGGGGATATAAAATATATTCGGAGCGAGCTCTATCATGAAAATGGGACCTGCTTTTGAATTTTGTTGTAATGCTTCATTTTGCGGAATCAGCATATTGTTCAAAATCGAATAATGAAATGGTCAATTTTGGGAAAAACCGTTGAAGCTGTCAAGAAAGAAAGGACATTCAGTGGATAATCCGGCCTGATTCCTTTATTATTTCTCAATAGGAATACAAACGCTCGCTTTAGGACAAAATATGTTTGACAGGAGGCTTCAGAAATTTTAGCAGTTTCTGGATAAGAACCGGGCAGCAGTGTCAAGACGTTGTCTGCAGACCCAATCTAATTTTTTTACGGAGGTAGCAAATGGAACTCACCGGAGAAATCAGGGAAATCTTTGAGAACGAGCCCTATCACCAGCTTTCTACTGCATCCTTTGAAGGTGCGCCAAATGTTTCAAACATCGGCTGTAAATATATACGTGAAGATGGCGCCATTGTGATAGTAGACAACTTTATGAAAAAAACAAAAGAAAATGTTATAGCGAATCCGAGGGTTGCTATCCTGATCCGCAAAGATAAAATTTCATATCAAATTAAGGGCACTTGTAAATACCTAACAGAGGGTTCGGAGTACGATCAAGCAAGGAAATGGATGAAATCCAAAGGTGATAAATACCCGGCAAAAGGCGCTATAATTGTTTTTGTTGAGGCCGTCTATGATTCTACCACGCGGGCCAGTGCCGGGGAAAAGGTGCTCTAAGTGCTTAATTAACCCATTAAACCTTCAGCTAAGCTGAAGGTCCAAGCTTTGCTTTGCGGCCAGGAGGGTGATTTAATTCCTCTCGCCTGCTTGCGCTCGAGATCGCAGAGGACACAGAGTGACATTTTTTATCTGATTTTTGAGAGGGAAAATCAGATAAAACCACTTCAA
>CAYTAQ010000278.1:0-2752 GCA_964435695.1 uncultured Desulfobacterales bacterium
CATAGAAGTGGAAGGTCAGATCGTAAAGCATATTGAAGGGAAGGAACACTGGGAATTCAACCCCGTCCTGATACTCCGCTGGCTCCCTTTTCCCTGGGATAAAAAGGTGGATACCAGCTTTGCCTGGGGTAATGGTTTTTCCTATGCTACGGAAGAACCGGAATTCGAAGTAGAAGAATCCTCTCATACCCACAGAACATCTCAGGTGTTGTACTACTTTATGGTCGAATGGGTTTTTTCGTTGCCGGATGTACCGAAATGGAGTGTCTTTTCTCGCATCCATCACCGCTCCAGCGTTTTCGGCCTCATCGACGGTGTTATGGCGGGATCGAACTATGTTACCTTCGGCTTGAGGTATCATTTTTAATGGTTGGGTATTATTGGTTTCATTGATCCGCGGGATCGATCTTGGCACCTTTCTCTTCGAGGAGCTTCCTCAGCACCGAACGATGGCAGCGCGCTTCGTCTTCACAGTAACACCCCACAGAAAAGTTAGTGTGATGGGACAGGGCGGCCAGCAGGTCCAGTATCCGGTTGTTTTCAGACGTGGACATTTCAGCGCGGTACTTCTTAGCAAACGCAAGCCACTCCTTGTCGGTTCTCACGTTCTTTCCGATCTTCATTGTTTCTGCGCTCGGCGATAGATTCGGAAACCAGACATCGTACCAGTTCTTTGAGCTGAAATCTGCCTTTGGTACACCCCGAGGCGGCCGGCGGACGGTTCCTATACGAAGACCCTCGTTTTCGATCCGATTACTACCAAGTTTCAAAACACGCACAGACATAGAGATCTCCATTCAATAGTTGCTTTTAGTGTTTTTAGGGTCGAAGAGGGCCGAGCCGCCGCGGGGAATGCGCTCGCTGTTGCGGTTCAAGGTGACCCCGTTGCCACTCTCTTGCCATCTGCCGGCGGTTTTCACTGAAAGATATAGGTCGTTCCCACGCTGTTCAAAATGAAGTTTTCCGGCATTTCCTGGGCAAATCGGTTGATCGCCTTCCACCCGGTGCAGTGCATGGGTGCAATGAATTCGGTGTCCATCGCTTTCATCTCAAGGATGGTGGGGTCGATGATCTTTTCGTTTTCCCCAGACAGGTGGAATCCGCCCATGACCGCATGGATCTTATGGATACCTGAGATTTTTTGGAGGTGTTTGACCGTGTTGATGATTCCGGCATGGGAGCACCCCCCGAGAACCACCAGACCTCGCCCCTTTATGTTTACGGTCAATCCCTGGTCGTCGAAAAAGGGATCAGGAATCCATTCATCACCGATCATCGCTTCCATGCCCGGCATGCCCTTTTCAAAGTCCGTCTGCCGCTCAACTTTTCCTGAAAGCAGGATAAGACCGGAAGCGATGGTGGAAGCGCCCTCTACCTTTTGCAGCTTGGCGCCTGCTCTTGTCAGGGCCGTTTCATCCATCCCGGGCATGTCGACCCGGAACCCAGGGCTCATTTGGAAACGCCGGGCAACAAAGGCACCTGGGTGTACAAACAAAGGCATCTCTTTCTTGGCCTGACCAAGGAACCCCGGCAAGCCGCCGAAGTGGTCGAAGTGCCCGTGGCTCAGTACAACAGCCTCGATATCCTTAAAATCCACCCCGACCTCGCCCATCATGACGGCTCTGCTCGATGCAAAGGTCTCGGCATTATGGAGCAGGCATGTTCCCGAAATACCCGTATCAAAGAGCAGCGTGTGGGTTTCCAAACCGGAATGCACCTTTAGGAGATAAGACAATCCGGGCTCAGAAAGAGGGCCGCCTGGCGGCAACACCCGCAGCCGTTTTACCACATCCGAATCCGGAAGGAAAAAATCGGAATAATTGTCAACCAGTACGACGATTTCAACTTTGTCCGCCTCCCTTAACATCATTCCGTTCATATAACCTCCTCTTCTTGTAAAATGTCCTTTTAAGATCTAAATTGATGCAAATTTCGAAAGATGTCAGCGTTACCAGCGATTTTTCGTTTTTTTGCCTTCGACTCTTTCAATTGGGTCATTTACATAAACTTTTCCGAGCCCAATCGCTGAAGTAACCGTTCCACCTTTTTTATCTTCACTAATTCCATCCGAATATCTGGCGATTACATCCTTGAGCCTGGGATCAACTCTTACCTTTTGCCCGGCAAGCCATTTCTCCAAATCCTCGAATGACCTTATAGCGTTTTTTAAAATATCTTTATATACCATAAATAATTCTCCTTTGCTCAGTTGCGGGACATAAAACAACAATGATCTCAGTCGCAGTGTTTCTCTATTGGCTGCAAGAACGATATTATGCTGCAGCTTCGTCAAGAAGTTCCCAACCCGGAAAAACGAGAACTCCCGCATGGATTTTTAGGGCCCTGGCCAAAACCTTAGCTCGCTCAACCCCCAGCCGAACACGATCATTTTCGATCGCTGAAATGGTTGCCTGGGGGGATGGCTGTTAGCGTTGATAGTTGGTTTTGGCTCAATTCTTGTAGCTCGCGGACTATACGCACGGATTCACCAACCGAAACCGAGATCCGCTTTTTAGCCGGGCGATATTCATCCATTTAAGACCTCCTATAGTCATGAGCGGTTATCGATGCGACTTGAAACAGCATCTCTTCGGAAATAGAACGATATATCACGCGCCACTGTAACCCAAGTCGAGAAGAGCAATAACCTTTCCACTTGCCGGATAAAGTTTCGTCGTGAAAACCTTTGATTAGTCTCAATCCCGACGGGCCCGAAATAAGAGCAAGGTCTTTGCATTTTTCATGTCGCTTA
>CAYTAQ010000279.1:0-2734 GCA_964435695.1 uncultured Desulfobacterales bacterium
ATGATCTGGCACGCATGGGTAACGGGGCGCTTTGTCTGGAATGCAAGGCCTGCACCTTTCCCAAATGTCCGTTCGGTAAATAACCTGCTGCCGAATTATCTGTTTCTTACTCCCTTGTAAGCTACCGGCTCTGCTGGTGGCCGCTGATTTTTTCCTGAATCCTAGCATACAAACTCAAAACCTGACCCTGAAGGCCAGGTTTTGTGTTTTATTCTCATCCGTTTTAAGCCAGTTTGACGGCACGGCACGCCACGCCGCGCAGGGTGATGTAACCGGAGACCGGGTCTAGCAGCTCGGCATCCAAAAGAATGTTGCAGTTGGCATCGGCCCAGCCATGGGGAACGGAGATGACGCCGGGCAGAATGTCCGGGGTGACCTTGGCGCGCATCTTGATGCTGCCGCGCGGTGTTTCGATACCGATCAACTCATCGTTGAAGATATGGTACTTGTCGGCGGTGACGGTGTTGATTTCCGCTTCTGCTTCGGGGCGGATCACACGCAGGCTGGTATCGCGCATCTGGGCATCGATGTATTCGATGGTTCTGGCGCCGGTGACCAGGATTTCCGGATATTCCTTGACCAGTTCCGGATTGCTGACCTTGCTCTGTTCGGGCTCGACATGCACGGGAATACCATGGGCGCCCAGTTCTTCCATACGGGCCGAGTAGAGTTCGATCTTGCCGCTGGCGGTGGCGAATCCTTTTTTCTCATAGATCTCGTACTCTTTTTTGCCGAAAAAGAGGCCTTCGGGATTTTCCTTCAACTGCTGCATGGTTACGCCGGAAGTGGAGAAGAAGTGTTCGGCCACTTCCTCGTCCGAGTTCCACGGGAAGTATTCCCCGTATCCCATCTTACGGCCCAGTTCGCTCCAGATCCACCAGATCGATTTGCTTTCGTACAGTGGCTCGACGACCTTTTTGCGCAGCATGATGTAAGGCTCGCAATAGGAGATACCGTAAGGGAAGCCGCCGATGCCGGTTTCTTCAAAGCAGGTGCAGGCGGGCAGGACGTAGTCGGCCAGATTGGCGGTTTCGGTCATCATGGGATCCATGACCACGACCAGTTCCAGATTCTTGATGCCTGCGAGGAACCGCTTGGTATCCGCAAAGGTCACGGCCGGGTTGCCGCCCGAGCAGATGAAGGCCTTGATCGGGTAGGGGTTGCCCGTGATCATGGTCTCGGTCATCAGGGAGGAGGAACCATAGGGGGGCGGATATTTGCCGAACTGATGGAATACGGGGTATTCATCAAAACCCAACGCATTTCCCTCGATTTTATCGGTCAAACGCATGTCGGCCAGGCGGATCATCGGACAGGTGACCCACCCGCCGGGGCGGTCGATATTACCGGTAATGGATTGCAGGATGGAGAAGATCCGGTGGTTCTGCAGACCATTGGTCACCTGGTTCATACCGCCCACGCCTTCGACGAGACAACCCGCTTTGGCATTGGCGAACATGCGGGAGATGAGTCTGATTTCTGCGGCACCCACACCGCTGACTTTGGCGGCCCAATTGGGTGTGCAATCGGCGACGGACTCCGCCAATTTGTCAAAGCCAACGGTCCATTTTTCGACGAACTCCTTGTCCCACAGCTCTTCCTTGATGATCACGTGGATCATGGCCTGGGCGATGGCAGCGTCCGTGCCCGGGCGCGGCTGCATAAAAATGCCCAGTTTGGAGATGGGAATGCAACGTGGATCGATGGTGATCAACGATGCGCCGGCTCTGACGCGATCACGGATCTGGCGGCCTAGCGGAAAGTAGCTTTCATCCGGGTTGCGGCCCCAGACGATGATGCAGTCGGCGTTGGTCGGTTCTTCCACCAGATAGCGGCCAAAGGTGATCTGACGGGCCAGAATACGGGAACGAAAGCAGTTCCCCTCTGCGTTGAAGAAGTTGGGGCTGCCGTAGGCGCCGCGAAAGCGCTGGTTGAAGGCGGCCATTTCAAAGTGTTCCACGCCGACGGAACCCGTATAGGTGGCCAGAGTTTTGGCGCCGTATTTGTTTTTCAGTTCCAGCAGTTTATCGCCGATTTCTTGCAATGCCTGGTCCCAGGAGATCTTCTTGAATTTCCCGTCTACATTCTTCAGCGGCGTTTTAACGCGGTTGGCGGAATAGACGTACTCGGGTACCCGGGCGCCCTTGGGACACAAGGAGCCTTTGTTGAGCCAATAATCTTTGATTCCCTCCACTTTGACCAGCTTGCCGTCTTCAACATATGCATTAATGCCGCAGCAGTTAATACATAAGCCACAATCTGTTTTGATCACTTCCATTGCATAACCTCCAAGAATTAGAAATTTGATTAACTCGTTGAAAAAAATTGCTTTGTTTATTTATATTGAGATCAATATTGATATATTTAATGCCTTAAAAAATATGAATCTCTGAGCAGAATTTCTTCAATTTAAATCAAAATATTGTTGAAGAAATAGTATTATTTGTTCAATACTTGACAGCGGACACCATTTAGAATATCTATAAATCTATGTCAAGCAAAATATAGTTTGTATTCGTTCGTAAAAGGTTTGAAAAGTTGCAGTTGGGTAAAAACAAACAATATATGAAAAATAGTCACTTAATATAACCGATAAAGCTTTTTCCGTCGCGTGTTTTATGGCTAAAATAGATTTTTCTACTGATCTTGGAGACATGTTACATACAATTTTGCAGATACGTGACCGCTGCGATCCGGATATATCCATATACCTGGAATTGAACCGCTCCATGGA
>CAYTAQ010000280.1:0-2622 GCA_964435695.1 uncultured Desulfobacterales bacterium
TAAAAAAGAAACACAAAACTCAAAACACCTTTGTCAAAGAGCGTCAAAACAAGTCCCCCTTTGAAAAAGGGGGATTGAGGGGGATTTGACAGACGGATACCGCTTAAGCCTTGAGTTGACCGGCGATTTGCTTTGAAATCCCCCCTGACCCCCCTTTGCCAAAGGGGGGAAGCGGCTGATAGCGTAAGGCAGAATACAAAGGTCGGAGGTCAGAAGGTCGGAGATCGGTAGACACGAAACACAAAATTTGATTTTTTCTGTCTCCTAAATTCCATCCCCTAACGGGAGGTGTTTCAAATGAAAGAAGACCCGGAATTTAATCCCCAATCATTTGCGGTCATCGGCGCCGGCCCCGTGGGGTGTATCGTTGCCGCGTTTTTAGCTAAAAACGGTTATGAGGTCACGCTCTGCGATATCATGCCGGAGTTGCTGAAGCCCGCGCTGAACCCGGGCATCATTATCGAAGGGGCCGAAAATATCCAGCAGACTGTTTCCCATACCTGCCTGGCGGTGGATGAAATCGAGCAGTACCATCCTGACGTCATCTTCATTACGGTAAAAGCCAACGCCCTCCCCCTCATTGTTTCGGCTGTCGAAGGCTTCTACAAAGAAGGAATCTACGTTGTAAGCTGGCAAAACGGTATTGATACAGAAAAGGAAATTTCCAAAACCCTGGGGGAAAAACCCGCCATGCGCGCTGTGGTCAATTATGGTTGCGGACTGCAAGGACCGGCGCATGTCCATATGCCGTTCCATCACCCACCGCATTTTCTTCAGGAAATGAGTCCGGAATCCAAAACCGCCGCCATTGGAATTGCAAAAGCGCTGACACAAAGCGGCCTCGAAACACAACACACCGACCAGATCACTTCCATGGTCTGGCGAAAGGGCGTTTTAAATGCCTGCATGAATCCGGTTTGTGCCGTTACGGGACTCACCATGTCTCAGGCCATGAATGACCCCATCGTCTTCAACCTCGTGGATAACCTGGTAAAGGAATGTATCAAAGTGGCCCGCGCCAATGAAATCAGCCTTGGATCGGATTTTTATCCTCATGCCATCGCATACATGAAAAACGCCGGCAATCATAAGCCCTCCATGCTGATGGACATCGAAAACAACCGCAGGACCGAAATCGATTACATTAATGGAAAGTTTGTTGCGTACGGGCATCAGGCCGGCATTGATACGCCATACAACATCGCGCTGCGCTCCCTTGTGAAAGGTCTGGAATCCAAATAATGACAACATCCAAGCCCCTCTATGCCGGTGTCGATGTCGGCGCGTCACGCACCAAAGTGGCTGTCCTTGATTCCGAAAAAAAATTGATCGGTTACGATGTAAGAAAATCCGGCATCGACTTTACGGCAACCGCGGATGCATGCCTTGCATTCTCCCTGAAAATGGCGCGTGCCACAACTGAGGATATCGCGCATGTCGTTTCCACCGGATACGGCAGAAAAAATGTAAGCTTCAGAAATGACACCCGCACCGAAATAGGCTGTCACGCCAAAGGCTGCTATCTGTATTACCCTTTTGCCATCACGATCATCGATATCGGCGGACAGGATAACAAAATCATAAAACTGGACGAGAACGGTCGCCGGACCGGCTTTAAGATGAATCGAAAATGTGCGGCCGGAACCGGTGCGTTCCTTGAAGAAATGTCTCCCCGTCTGGATATTCCCCTGGATGACATGGACGGCCTGGCCAAACAATCAGAAGAAATGGTAAAACTCGGCAGTTTTTGTACGGTTTTCTCGGCAACGGAAGTCCTTGAAAACATCCGTAACGGGAAAAAAATTACCGACATTGTCAAAGGCCTGTTTTATTCCGTTATCAAGCGGGTCATCGAAATGGATTCATTTACCGACAATATCGTCATGACCGGCGGTGTTGTGGCGAACAATCCCTATCTGGTTACCATGACGGAAGAAATCATCGGTAAAAAAATTCTGGTGCCTGAATACCCGCAACTGACCGGGGCGGTGGGGGCGGCGCTGTATGCCATGGACGAGACGAGTGAAATGTAATTTTTTTAAATACGTTTTAGGTGTTAGGTGTTAAGTTTTAAGTAATCTTCAACCGATGCGCATTCCAGCCTAAAACCTAAAACTTAAAACCTAAAACCTATGGAGTTTAACATGACCGCGTGGATGAATTTGGGCCAGCAGCTGAAAATGAATGCTGCAAAATATCCTGACACCATCGCATTAAAGGATCGCCATCGCAGTTTTACCTATCCTGAGACGAACAGCCGGGTAAATCAGCTTTCGCATAGCCTGCTTGGTCTTGGATTGACCAAAGGCGACAAGATTGCCGTGTTCATGGAAAACAGTATTGAAATCATTGAAGTATATCTGGCAACTGCCAAAACCGGCATCATCATTGTCCCCATAAATTTTCGACTGGTGGGAAAAGAAGTCGAGTATATCGTCACCAACTCGGACGCCAAGGCAATGATGGTTGACGGTGAATTCACATCGATGATCGACATCATCAAGCCGACATTGAAAAATATATCAAAAGATCATTACATCGTTGTGGGGGAAGCCTGTGACGGTTACCGGTAATATGAATCGCTTATCAGCAGCGCCCCGGATCTTGAGCCGGATATCAAAG